>SUZO01000042.1 GCA_015059805.1 Rikenellaceae bacterium | reverse complement strand
ATAACTCGCACTCAACGGGAGTAGGGATGATATCCATTTTGATTACCCCCTTTTGAGCCACTGCGGGCGTAGTGAGACATAACGCAATTATCGTAAAGATTGCTGTTAATAACGTTGGTGTTTTCTTTCTCATTGCTATTTTTATCAATGAACAGTTACTTATGTTCTGCTCCACAAATCTAAAATCTATTGGCAAGATTTATCGGCGGAAACCACGAGGCATACCCTTTGGCATACCCATCTTGCCGCCAGCAGCCATCTTCATCATCTTGCGCATATCCTCAAACTGCTTGAGAAGTCGGTTTACATCGGCGATAGTTGTACCTGAACCCTTAGCAATGCGCTCACGACGGCGAGCGTTGATAATCTCTGGGTGCTCGCGCTCCTCTGGGGTCATTGAGCCGATAATAGCCTCTGTCTGCTTGAATACATCGTCACCAAACTCCACACCCTTAAGAAGCTTGCCCATGCCTGGAATCATTGATGCAAGGTCCTTAAGGTTACCCATCTTCTTAATCTGGGCAATCTGAGCAAGGAAGTCGTTGAAGTTAAACTGGTTCTTGACAATCTTCTTCTTAAGCTTGCGAGCCTCCTCCTCGTCATACTGCTCCTGCGCGCGCTCAACGAGCGATACAACATCACCCATGCCGAGAATTCGGTCTGCCATACGCTCAGGGTGGAACACCTGCAGAGTGTCCATCTTCTCACCACTTGAGATAAACTTAAGTGGCTTGTTTACAACCGAGCGGATAGATATAGCTGCACCACCACGAGTATCACCATCAAGCTTTGTTAGTACTACACCATCAAAGTCAAGACGGTCATTGAACTCACGAGCGGTATTTACAGCATCCTGACCAGTCATTGAGTCCACTACAAAGAGGGTCTCCGATGGGTTTACAGCTGCCTTGATAGCTGTAATCTCAACCATCATCGCCTCATCTACGGCAAGACGACCCGCAGTATCGACAATTACAGTGTTGATACCCTTCTGACGAGCGTATGTAATAGCATTCTGAGCAATCTGAACAGGATTCTTGTTACCCTCCTCTGTGTAGACCTCTACACCAATCTGCTGACCAAGAATCTTGAGCTGGTCAATTGCTGCAGGACGATATACGTCACCCGCAACGAGAAGTACTTGACGACCCTTCTTGCTCTTGATAAATGAAGCGAGCTTGCCAGAGAATGTAGTCTTACCAGAACCCTGAAGACCTGCAATAAGCACTACAGCGGGGTTGCCCTCAAGCTTAATATCTGTAGCTGTACCACCCATGAGCGCTGCAAGCTCATCGCGCACAATCTTTGTAAGCATCTGACCTGGCTTTACGGCTGTGAGCACATTCATACCCAGAGCCTTATTCTTTACCTCGTCAGTAAAGGTCTTTGCCACCTTGTAGTTCACGTCGGCATCAATAAGCGCACGACGAATCTCTTTGAGGGTCTCGGCAACATTTATCTCCGTAATACGACCCTCTCCTTTGAGGATTTTGAACGAGCGTTCAAGTTTCTCGGTTAAATTTTCAAACATATTTTAGTCTTTTTTATTATTAGTCACAATAAGTCAATATATCGGCGCGAAGATACGAAAAATTTTTGTACATTTGCTCTATGAAACATATTATCTTACTTTTTACATCACTTTTTCTCTCTTGTACTCTACAAAGAGGCGTGGTAAACCCACATACTGAGCTTACGCGCGGTGTGGAGGTGGTGACTATGGACTATACTGTTACCGATGCAAAGGGAGATACCCTCCCTACAAAAATTTTTCTGTTTGATGTTCGCCTATCCGATAGGGTAAGCCTTGTGGCTACAGTGGCTGATGATGCTGATAGTTCTATCTCTACAACAGAGGGGCAAATGACCGCCAAAGCTCCACTTTCAGCACATCTTGAGGTAATGCAGTCTAAACGCCAAAATGTAAGAGTATTAGGAGGTGTTAATGCAGACTTCTTTAATATCCGTACAAATCAAATGCCATGTGGGGTACTATACCGCAATGGAAGGTGTGTAAAGGGTAGTTACGATAGCCTAACAACAATCTTTGCATTGCTCACAGATGGCACTGCCTGTTGTATGAGTGGGGCGGAGTATGAGGCGTTTGATAAGAGTCTTATTGCCGAGGCTGTATCGGGTCGCCAGATGCTTCTTGATAATGGGGTGGCACAGAGTAGTTCTACTCGCCTTGAGCCACGCACAGCAGTGGGTGTTACCCGCGATGGAAAGAGGGTATTTATCCTTGTCGCCGATGGTCGCCGTAAGGAGTATTCCAATGGACTCTCTTATGCCGATATGGCGGTGATATTCAAACGCTTAGGTGCTTATGATGCTATAAATCTTGATGGTGGCGGCAGTAGTAGTTTTAGTGTAGAGGTTGCTGCTGGTGATTTTGAGCCGATAAACCGCCCCTCTGACCGCTCTGGTGAGCGAGCTGTGCCTAATGGACTCGCCATTGTGGAGTTGCGATAGTTATAAAAGCCCCTTCTCGTATAGGGTGACTATATGCTCAAGTAGCTTGTCATCCCTCTCTGGGTCGTAGTCAGTTTTGAGGTTGTTACCAAAAATTTTAGCAAGCGCCTGCCACATACCCGCCTCAAAACCACCGCGAAACTCCTTGATAATCTCAAAAGCGGTATTATCTACTTGACGGTCAATGAGTTTAAGTAGTACCTTGCCATCATAGATTGTCATCTTCTTGATTACTGGTGTGTATTCACGCACCAGTCGCTTCTCAATACCCTTGATATATAGTTTCTGCTGCTTTTTGTTGGGCAATGCAAGTAGTTCTTGCTCCATGCTCGCCATAAGCGTCTTAGCCTCCTCGGCAATGGGGTAGACACGCTTTACCGCTCTGACCATGCGGGCATAACGGCGCATATCTGGCTTGCGGGCATACTTGCGCACGGGTGTTAGGTGGAATACCGGAATAGAATCTCCATTCTCAACCACCCACTCGCTGTGCCAATAGGCTCGCTCACGAAATCGCCTCTGACCATTTGCGGTGAATACCACAACAAGTAGAGTCAAGAGTAGTATGTAGCGATATTTTTTCATACTTTTGCTTGCAAAGATAACGAAAACGATAATATTGTAGTATCTTTGTGGTGAAAAAATAGGTAAATTTATGAATATCGGACTAAACTATACATCAGTAACAACGGTTGAAAATAGCAATACCGCACTCGCCTTCGGCTCTGGCGATATGGAGGTCTTTGCCACCCCTGCAATGGTCGCCCTTATGGAGAACGCAGCTATGAATGCTGTAGCTGCTCACCTTGAAGCGGGACAGACAACAGTAGGCTCTCAGATTACTACAACGCACATTAAACCCTCAGCTCTTGGCGCTACAATTTCAGCAACGGCAACACTCACGGCTGTGGAGGGTCGTAAGCTTACCTTTGCGGTAGAGGCATACGATGGCGAAACACTCATTGGCAGCGGAACTCACGTACGCTATATTGTAGATAGAGAGCGCTTCCTCTCAAAACTTCCGAGGTAACCCTTCCACCTCCCGACAGCACATCCTTTTGATAGATTGGCATACCATCGCAGATGGTGTTAAAATGAATGTTTGCATTTGAGCTTGCTCAAGAGTGCAAAACGTCCATTTTAACAATAGCCTTAGGCTATGCCAAATAGTACAAACAGGGACTCGAATGTCACGCAGTTGGTCATCAACTGCGTGTCATCACCGAGGGAGTGCCGCAGTCGCGTTTATGCGGTGCGGAAAAACACGACCGAGGTAACCCTTCCACCTCCTGACAGCACAACTTTTTGTCAGATTGGCATACCATCGCAGATGGTGTTAAAATGAATGTTTGCATTTGAGCTTGCTCAAGAGTGCAAAACGTCCATTTTAACAATAGCCTTAGGCTATGCCAATCTATACAAAAAACAACAAAGGCACCCGAAAAGGTGCCTTTGTGTGTTGAGCTGCCGGGACTCGAACCCAGAACGACAGAACCAAAATCTGCTGTGTTACCATTACACCACAGCTCAAACAAGTTGCTCGTAAGCGGTGACAAAGGTAAGTAAACTTTTTGACCCTGCAAAATTTTAAGCTATGAAATATTTTGTTATCTTTGTAGAAAAATCCGAAACTATGAAAAAGAGTCTTCTATTATTGGCGTTATTGAGTGCTTTTGCAGTTCATGCTACAGGTGTTGTTTATCCCTATCAGAATCCTAAGGTCGTGGAGGTAAACCGACTGCCTATGCGTTCAAGTTATATTCTCTATCCTGCTGTAGATAAGGCTGTTGCTGGTAGTTGCTATCGGACTTCGCCAAACTATCAGTCTATTGAGGGTGAGTGGAAGTTTAGTTGGTATAAGCACCTGTCTGATGCTTTCCCTGCAGATTTTTATGCGCTAAATTATGATGACTCAAAGTGGGATGCAATGCCTGTGCCTGGACTATGGGAGATGAATGGCTATGGTGACCCTGTATATAGTAATAAAGGTTATGCGTGGGATAATGTCTTTATTGATTGTCCGCCAACTGTGCCGCAGTTTAATAATCATCGCGGTTTGTATCGCCGATATATAGACGTGCCAGCGGATTGGAAGGGTAAGCAGATTTTTGTCCATATAGGCTCTGCGACCTCTAACCTTAAGATGTGGGTTAATGGAAAGATGGTTGGCTATAGTGAGGATAGTAAGCTGCAAGCCGAGTTTGACATTACAAAGTATATTAAGAGTGGTCAGCCCAATCTCTTTGCCATGGAGGTGCATCGCTGGTGCGATGGCTCATACCTTGAAGATCAGGATTTTTGGAGATTGTCAGGTATCGCACGTGACTGCTATATATATGCACGCGAAAAGGCTCATATTAAGGATGTCAAGTATAGTGCGACTCTTGCAAATGACTATCAAGATGGAGTGTTAGATATAAATGTTGATGTTACTACGGGTGTAAAATGGGTAGAGGTTGTACTCTGTGATGCTAATGACAATCCATACTATAAAACTCGCCTTACACCTAAGGCTGGCAAGGCAAGTGCTATTGTAGAGATTAAGGATGTTAAGGCTTGGAGCGCGGAGACTCCTTATCTATATAAACTCACCGTTGCCACACCTACTGAGGCAACTGCCTTTAATGTTGGCTTTAGAAGTGTTGAAATTAAGAACAACCAACTCCTTGTCAATGGCAAGGCTATTCTTGTTAAGGGTGCAAATCGCCACGAGATGAATCCAGAGCGCGGATATGCCCTTACATACGATGATATGTTGCGCGATATAAAGATTATGAAGGAGCATAACCTTAACGCTGTGCGCACTTGCCACTATCCCGACTCTCCGCTGTGGTATGACTTGTGCGATAAGTATGGAATTTATGTTGTTGACGAGGCAAATGTAGAGTCGCACGGCATGGGATATGGAGATAAGAGCCTCGCTCATAGAGAGGATTACAAAGTAGCACATCTTGCTCGTAATCAGAGGATGGTGCTGCGTGACTACAACCACCCATCTGTAATTATTTGGAGCCTTGGCAATGAGGCTGGTAATGGAGCAAACTTCCACGCTTGTTATGACTGGATTAAGAGTTATGATAAGACTCGCCCAGTGCAGTACGAGCAGGCATCACACATGAGCTATAAGGATATACCGAAGAATTACAATTCAGATATTGAGTGCCCTATGTACGCCTCTTACGAGGAGTGTGAGCAGTATCTTAATGGTAACCCAACACGCCCACTTATTCAGTGCGAGTACTCACACGCGATGGGTAACTCTGTAGGTAGCTTTAAGGAGTATTGGGATTTGATTCGCAAGTATCCGACATATCAGGGCGGCTTTATCTGGGACTTCGTTGATCAGGCACTTGCTTGGAAAGACCCTACGACGGGTACTACCTTCTACCGCTATGGTGGTTGCTATAACGACTACGACCCAAGTGATGAGACATTCTGTAATAATGGCTTTATCTCAGCCTCTCGCAAGCCTCATCCATCTGCACGTGAGGTGTGGCATCAGTACCAGAATATCTGGACATACGATAAGGATGTTAATAATGGAATTATTGAGGTCTATAATGAACAGATGTTCGGCACAACAGATAACTATCGTCTTGAATGGGAGATTACTGACAATGGAGTGAAAAAACTCTCAGGAACGGTAGAAGAGCTTAATATCCCTGCTCAGATGCGTATCAACGTACAACTTGGCTATAAGCAGGCCGATATAAATCGACTAAAGGGAGAGGTTATTCTTACTGTTCGTTATACCCTTAAGAGTGACGAGCCGCTACTTAAGGCTGGACACTGTGTTGCATACAATCAGTTTGTCCTTAGACCATTGGATTATGCAGCCTTTGTTCAGCAACAGTTGAGTACCCAAATGCCAAAACCAGCCCCTGCACTTGACCTTGAGTCAAGAACAGTAACAGGTGCCGACTTTAAGATCTCCTTTGACGGTAGGGGTCGTCTGTGTAGCTACGTTTACAATGGTAAACAACTACTCTCAAAGCCTATCTTCCCGCAGTTCTATCGTGCGATGACCGAGAATGATTACGGAGTGCGCAAGCGTACCTCTAATGCTATATATTACCACTCATGGAAGGCGTTTAGAAATGCTGAAACATATATGGATTTGTTCTTAATGCAGCAAGAAGATAATAAGGTAGTGGTTACGGCTGACTATAGCTATGCCGAGTTGGGTATGCAGGTAAAGATGAGATATGAGATTGATGGAGATGGATATATTACTGCCTCTATGAGTATGAAACCTGGCAAACCGAAGTTTGATATTAAGGGTATGCTTCGCTTTGGTGTAGACTTTGCTATGCCTGATAGTTTTAATAGGCTTGAGTTCTACGGCGCAGGTGCAACAGAGAGCTATGCAGACCGTAAGAGTGGTACGCCACTTGGTGTTTACAAGCAGAGCGTCGCTGACCAGTTCTGTATGACCTACTCACGCCCTCAGGAGTCTGGTGCACACTGCGACTTGAGATATTGGACTATTACTGATAGCACTGGCACGGGTCTTAAGGTTATCTCTCAAGCTCCATTCTCTGCTACAGCCATTCCATATCCAATGAGTCAGATAGATATTCATTCGCACGACTATCGCAAATTCCCGCAGCTGCTTGAAACGGATGGCAATACCTATGTGAATATTGATAAGGTGCAGTCTGGTATTATCTGCGAGGATAGCTGGGGAGCAATTCCTCTTGAGCAGTACAGAATACCATACAAAAAGCAGGATTTCAAATTCTATCTAATGCCAGTTAAATAATGAAGGGATTGTTTGTTATTCTTGCTTGTTGGCTTGCCGGCAACTGCCTGTCAATTGTTATTGATGGGTACTTGTCGGGCAACATTATCGGCATGCTACTACTCTTTATTCTGCTATGCACAGGCGTAGTTAAGGGTGATACGGTGCGAGGTGCTGCTAAATTTCTACTTGGTACTATGGCTCTCTTTTTTGTACCCTTTGGAGTGGGATTGATAGAGTCTTATGGCGTTATTATGGAGAATATTACTGCTATTATTGTAGCCACCGTTATTAGTACCTTTGGCGTGATTGTAGCGGTTGGGTGGGTATTTCAACTCTTAAATCGTAGGAACAATGGTTGATACAATTATTCGTTCAGATCTGTTTCTGCTGACACTCACTATTGGTCTATTTCTGCTCAGTGGATATATTTTTCGTAAGACGAAGCTGATGCTACTGCATCCAGTGTTGCTCACTGCGGTTGCGGTAATACTGTTCTTAAAGATTGCAGACATTGATTATAGCCACTATAAAGAGTCTGTGGCTCTGCTTGATTTTGCCCTTGGAATGTCTGTGGTCGCTTTGGGCTACCTGATGTATGAGCAGGTTGAGAGGCTGAAAGGCGCTACGCTGCCCGTTGTTGGAGCAACGATTGCGGGGTGTGTTGTTGGTATAGGTTTGGTTGTGGGCATCGCGCTGTTGTTTGGTATGGAGCGCGATATAATAACCTCTATAGCGCCAAAGTCGGTCACAGTTCCTATTGCCATTGCAGTAAGCGAGCCTTTAGGCGGAAGTGTAGCTGTTACATCTGTGGTTGTCTTCTGTACAGGTGTGCTGGGAAGTATCTGCGGAGTAAAGTTACTTGAGCTATGTAGAGTTACTGACCCTATGGCGCGAGGATTCGCATTGGGTGCTGCTTCGCACGGTATAGGAACAGCACGCGCCATCGAACTTGGAGCAGTCGAGGGCGCGATGTCTGGTCTTGCAATGGCACTAACTGGTTTTGGAACGGCTGTGCTATTGCCTCTTGTTGAAAAAGGTAATGATGCCAAAAGTGGCGCTTTTTAGAGAGTAAATAAATGGCGAGAAACGTAGTATTTCTCGCCCTATTTTTTGCTTGCTTTACCCTGATTACTTTGCAGAAAAAGGAACCATTTGACGAA
>SUZO01000022.1 GCA_015059805.1 Rikenellaceae bacterium | reverse complement strand
CTTCGTCAAATGGTTCCTTTTTCTGCAAAGTAATCAGGGTAAAGCAAGCAAAAAATAGGGCGAGAAATACTACGTTTCTCGCCATTTATTTACTCTCTAAAAAGCGCCACTTTTGGCATCATTACCGCAAAAAGTAATAGACTCTGCTTGTTACAAAAATTGACTATGCTGTTAAAACTTCACAGTCAAGCTCACCATAGCGTTATGCTTCGCAATAGAGCTGTTGTAGGTTGCAGAGGCAAAATCTACAGTTGAGTCATAGCCATAGAAGGTCTTATATGGGGTAAGGTTATTCTTACAGTACATATAAGTGGCATCTATAGTAAAGTGCTTTGAGAGTGCTATGCCAAAACCTGCGCTCATATACTCTGTACGATAGACTACTGGAGAGGAGTAAATCTGCTTGTCATCATCCAGTGCGCCGCTCCAAAGTCCATAACCCAAACGGAGAGCTATCTGCGGAATAAATCTCCACTCTGCACCTGCGCGAAGAGTATTAGAGCCTCCAAATTCATCCTTGATATATCCCTTATATAGCGCTCCATAAGGGGAGTCCTTCATGCGCATAGTGTTGTACCAATCGCGCTGATAGTCTACCGATAGGATAAGCTGCTTTGCAACGGTATAAGAGACGCCCGCCATCAGTCGCATAGGGGTTGTGTAGTTCCAGCTATACTCTCCATCGTCTACAAGTAGCTCTGTTCTCTCCGAGAATGGAGGATTTATATATCCATTAGTATCGACCTTATACTCATCTACATTATTGAGAGCCTTCACCTCAGAGGTCATGCCACCCTGATACTTATAAGTTACATTGTAGTATGTCGGAGTATGGAACGCCACGCCAATTCTTAGATTCTCAATTGGGCGATAGATACCGCCAATCTTAAAGTTTACGCCCGTACCCTTCATCTTTGACACCTGGTCGTAGTTAAAGTAGTCCATGCGGTAGTTGAGCGCTGGCTCAGAGGAGTATCTGTAGCCCTCACCATAGTAGACATGTCTTTCACGGTTTATAACCGCCGCGCCGAGGCTCATGCCCAGGTAGAACTTACTATTAAAGTTGATACCCAACGACCAGACCCACTCGCCAGCACTACCCTTACTCTCAACAGTTGTATAGCTCTCCGTTGTGGCATTTGGAGCAACCATATCCCTACCCCAGCGACCACCTGCATCACCTACAAGACCTGTTTTGTAGCCCAAAATCGCACCCCAATATGTAGGGTCGTAGCGCGACCAGACAAAATCCCCATAGCTATTATAGTTCTCACGAAGAGCAGCAGAGGTGATACCCCCAGCGGCTAATTGCCCAGCAAAAACATCGGCAATAGATGCATTGCCCACAGCGCCAGCATTAGAGAACGAGTATCTATAGTTAAAGTCTGCTGTTCGGTTGTAGGCAAAGCCCATATTGACAGCCGTAACGCCCGTAGAGCTCTCGCGTAGCTTCGCCACCATGCCAAAGTTTCCGATAGCAAAGCGGTTGGTGCCATTGCCCTCAAAGCCGTTGGCGTTAGTTGTGGAGCGGCTGAAGCTCAGCATCGGGGTTATGGTAACCTCGTTTGTACGATACATACCAAGACCCGCGGGGTTGATGCTCATTGATGAGGCATCTGCGCCTAATGAGGTCATCGCACCCGCCATAGCTGCAGAGCGAGCGGTCATAGTGTTGAATTGCGACTGCGAAGTGTTGAACATATCAAAGGCGGTGATGGTACTTGGGTCTACAATAACTCCTCCAGAGTCAAAACCTTGAGCCTTCACAGCGCCACAGAGCAGTATGGCCGAGCAAAATATTAAAACTATCTTTTTCATAATCCGTTTGCACTTTTCTTTCTGTTATACACATTTCATACCAACTAACGTCTGCCCTGACCGCCTCCATGGCTGCCACCTGAAGAGTGTCCGCCGCCAGAGTAACTGCCTGAATAGCCACCTCCATAGCTCGAAGAGCCTCGGAATGAGTTGTTGTCATTGCGCTGGTTGAATGAGCTACTATTACGAGTTGAGTTATTGCTATTTGGGCGATACTGCGAGCCACCAGAGCTGCCACGGCTACCTGCACCTCCACGATAGCTTCCACTACCAGTCACTGTACCACTGCGATACTGTGTTCTGCCACTGCCACCACTATATGATGGAGCAGCTGGACGACTACCGCCATTACCACCGCCTGAGATATATGCAGGGCGACCACCTGGACGCGAAGCATTTGGACGTACCGCTATATGACTCCTATTTGGATGGTGTCCGCCGCCATAGTGTGGTGGATAGTAGTGGTGATGGTGATGTGGTGGGATAAATCCAGGATGGTAAGGATAACCGCCCCAGCCAAAGCTCCAGCTCCAACCCCAATATGGGTCGTAACCGCAACCCCAGCCCCAGTCGTACCATGAGTAGCGAGGGAAACCGTACCACCATGAGTATGAAGGTCTTGTCCAACCATAGTACCAGCTATATGTAGGTACAACGACCGATGCACCCCAACTGCCAAACATAGATGTTATATACTTAGGCTCTACCCACACCTGGTCACCAGAGACCATAATGTTATAAAAGGCAGGGTCGTATGCCGATGCATATTGATAAGCATCAGTATAACGATAGGTGTAGTAGCTTGATGGCATCCTGTAGGATGGCGAGCTAAATCCATACAGACGACGCGCGTATGCACTCTGATAGTCATCGGCAAGCACCGAGTCGTAAGAGTTTGCCACATAAGGACTCTGCACGCTGTTGATACCCTTAAACTCACTCTCCGCAGCCAAAGCCCTCGCCTCGGCAAGCTTAGCCTCCCAAGCCGCCTGTCGCGCCTCCGCCTCAGCACGCGCAGCCTCTGCCTCCGCCTTCTGACGAGTTGCAATCTCTACGCGATTGTGCGAATTGTATAGATCATCCCCTATCATTGCCGAACTAAAAGCGGAACAACTACTCACCACTGCCGACAAAATCATAATAATTACAAAGTTTCTCATAGTCATAGCTTTTTTAGTCAAACGTAAATAGAACTAAAAATCGTGCCTTATTTTTTGCAAATATAGTAAAAAGCGCGATAAACCTCCAAAAAAGAGCAGTGAATCGCCATAAAATTGAGGTGAATAGGGAAGTTAGCGAGCGCACAATAACAGTAAATGACAATGAATGACAATGAATGGCAGCGGGCTAACGCCCTTAATACTGCGCGCAAATGCGCTATTCAATGCCATTTAGGGCTGAAAGCCCTTGTTATTAAATGTCATTCACAACAACTCCGCCAAATCAAAGCACCCTCACTGCTCAATCAGAGTCGGGTCACCAAAGGTGAGCTAATGGCTAACAGCCAACAGCTAACAGCCGGAAAAAGAGCCGTAAACAGTGCAAAAGAATGAAGCGGTAAATTTTTCCCCTTCAAGAAGGGGATAATGTTTGGTTGCGAAATTATTTTGCAATCTGTTTTGTGGCTATTTTTCATTCTATTTTGAGGAGCATAGCGGTGACTATGTGACGAAAAATAGGATGGAAAAGAGCCGTAAACAGTGCAAAAGAATAAAGCAAGCAAATTTTATCCCCTTCTTAATTGCCATATCGTAAATCTTTGACTAACTTTGCCGCCTGTTAGGTTACTCAAACAATTATGAAGAATTCTCGTTTTTCTATTGACTTCCGCCCAAAGTTGTTCTCTACACTTAAGGGTTACAACTTTGAAAGTTTCTCTAAAGACTTTATGGCGGGCATTATTGTCGGCATTGTTGCCATTCCATTAGCTATCGCCTTCGGTATCGCTTCGGGTGTAGGTCCTACAGAGGGTCTTGTGACTGCGATTATTGCAGGTCTGCTAATCTCTCTATTCGGAGGCTCGAAGGTGCAGATTGGTGGTCCTACGGGGGCATTTATCGTAATCATCTACGGCATCATTCAACAGTTTGGTCTTGGGGGTCTTGCTATTGCAACCATTATGGCTGGAGTGATGTTGGTACTGATGGGTATCTTTAAGTTGGGCAGTGTAATTAAGTTTATGCCATACCCTATCATCGTCGGATTTACTGGCGGTATTGCTATTACAATCTTCTCAACACAGATGAACGACCTATTTGGTATGGGTATTGAGAGCGTTCCGGCGAACTTTATTGATAAGTGGGTATGCTACTTCAACAATATCGGCAACATCAACTGGTGGTCGTTTGCTGTGGGTATTCTGAGCATCCTTATTATCATCTACACCCCACGATTCTCAAAGAAAATCCCTGGTTCACTGTTAGCTATCGTGCTGATGACCTTCGTATGCTGGATACTGAGAAGTTACGCAGGCATTACCTCTATCGCCACTATTGGAGATTTGTACGAGCTGCCTTCAGGTCTACCAGCATGGCGCATGCCAGCCCTACCAGAGGGTGAGAGTCTCTTCTCAACAATGCAGTCGCTGCTGCCTGTGGCATTTACAATAGCCATGCTCGGAGCTATTGAGTCCCTGCTCTCGGCTATGGTTGCCGATGGTGTTATCGGTGACCGCCACAACTCAAACACCGAGCTTATCGGTCAGGGTATAGCAAATATCGTTGTTCCATTCTTTGGCGGTATCCCTGCCACTGGCGCTATAGCCCGCACAATGGCAAATATTAACAACGGCGGTCGCACACCTGTCGCTGGCGTTGTGCATACAGTAGTGCTGCTCTGCGTGTTGCTACTTTTGGGCGGTCTTGTCGGCGCAATTCCAATGCCTTGCCTTGCAGGTGTGCTGATTATGGTGTCATACAATATGAGCGGTTGGAGAACTATCCGATCAATGTGTCGCCAGTCGCGCTCCGACATTGCAGTGCTATTTACCACCCTGCTGCTCACCGTAATCTTCGACCTTACAATCGCCATTGAGGTGGGTCTTGTGCTTGCAGTAGTGCTCTTTATGCGCCGAATTATGGAGAATACAAGCATCTCGGTTATCAACAAGGAGCTTGAGGTGCATCACGATGGCGAGGGCGAGGATGAGAAGCTTACTATCCCTCCATTTGTAGAGGTTTACGAGATTGACGGACCATTCTTCTTCGGTATTGCAAATAAATTTGAGGAGATGGCTCGCACCCGCTCAAAGGCGACAGTGCGAATTATCCGCATGCGCAAGGTGTCGTTTATTGATGCAACGGGACTGCATAACCTTGAGATATTTATTGACGCTTCACTTGACGATAACCGCAAGGTAATCCTCTCTGGCGTTAATGAGAACGTCTACCGCTCCCTTGACCGTACCGGTGTGGTTGCTAAGGTGGGCAAAGACAATGTCTTAGATAATATCCATGGCGCCCTTAACCGCGCCGCAGAGATCTGCTAAGAGCGCTGCACTCTATGTATCTTAGACAAACAAAATGGGGATGACTATAAAGTAATTAGTCATCCCCATTTTGTTAATCACTCTACAACTTGCAAAGAGTCGCATGGAATACTATCGCAGGGGATAGTTTGCTCGGTCTGCGGCTGCTGGGTAGTCGATTTTTCAAAATATTGCATCAGTAGCGACTGTGACTTTGAGCTATTGAGTGCGGCAAAAATCACCGCCACAACTGTTCCAATGAGCAGGAGTATAGAGAGGGTCTTTTTAATCATCGTTTTCAAGGGTTTTTATTGCTGTGAGCAGTGTGTTATCTATTGGGCGGATAAAGTAGTAGAAGGCGCTGCTATCAAACTCAGAGTTGCGGGCGATATATGCTCGTAGCTGGCTCTCCATAATGGCACGCGACTGTGCAATCTGGCGATAGTTTGGTTTGACGCCATTTTTAGCCGCGTAGCTTATAAATCGGTCAAACATACCCTTATCAGCAGCGAACATAGCCTCCAAATCCTTAAGGCTCTTAGCGCTACTGAGCTCTTTGCGGTGGCTATCGGCATACTCAATAGTAAATCGGTAGAGTATATTACGCCCAGAGACCTCAAGGTAGTACTTGCTCATATTTGTAGTATCAAGCGGAATAAAGATGTCCGGCATAATACCTCCGCCACCATAGACAACTTTGCCCTTTGGTGTTGTAAACTTGAGCGAGTCGGCAAAGTGGATGCTGTCGGCAGAGAAGAACTCGTTGTGGTTGTAACGATTCACTATATCCATATTATACCCCTTCTCGTCACCTGCCGTATATGGTTTTTGTATTGAGCGACCTGTTGGAGTGAAGTACTTTGCCACCGTAAGTCTAAGAGCCGAGCCATCGTCAAATGGAATCTGCGACTGCACAAGACCCTTGCCAAATGAGCGGCGACCGATAATCGTTCCGCGGTCATTATCTTGCAGCGCTCCAGCAAGAATCTCGCTTGATGATGCACTGCCCTCGTCAATAAGCACAGCAATCTCAAGATCTGTTGCGCTACCCTTGCCATCACTATACTGGCGGATGCGCTGCTTATTGCGGTCCTCGGTATATACTATCAGCTTCCCACGCTCAAGGAACTGGTTGGCGATAAGGATTGCCTGGTCAAGGAATCCACCAGAGTTACCGCGCAAATCAAGAATCAGGCTCTTCATGCCCTGCCCACGCAGGGTATCTACCGCCTCGGTAACCTCACGGAAAGATGTGCGTGCAAACTGCGAGAGTCGGATAAAGCCCACCTCATCGGTTAGCATCACCGTCGCCTCAACACTGTTGAGCGGAATAGCATCGCGGGTAACGGTAACAACCACAGGGGCATCAATACCTTGACGCTCAAGGGTAAGGTCTACCTTTGTGCCACGAGGACCACGCAGGCGCTTCATGACCTCCGTCTGCGCCATCTTCTGACCAGCAATAAGGGTATCGTTCACTTTGATAATTCTATCGCCCGCCAAAACGCCCGCCTTCTGACTTGGACCAGATGGGATGACATTGAGGATGATAACCGTATCGGTTGCCATATTAAAGACCACGCCAATACCGTCAAACTCACCCTGCAGAGGCTCCTCCACCTGCTTAAATTCGCGTGCAGGGATATATGCCGAGTGTGGGTCAAGCTTCTCAAGTATCGCCGGAATGGCAAGCTCGGCAAGGGAGTCTTTTGTTATCGGTTCAATATAGTCACTGCCGATATAGCTCACAACCCTTGTCAGCTTGTCGTTCACCTGCGAACCGATAAGTATTCCTATCTGACCCTCTGTCAGCTGTCTGCCATTTCTATGACCGAAAATCCAACCCATAAAGAATATGGTGATAACGATCAGAATGGGCAGAGCATATCTCTGCAAGAACTTCATCATCTGTTACCGTTTCTACTTATTCTTAAATGTATAGCTCAGACCTACACCAAGCACAATCTGAGTCTGGAGTGAGCGACACTGAGCCTTGTTGTAGTACATCTGGAAATAGAACTGGGTTGAGAAGTACTTTGTCGCCTTGATGTCTACAGTGTGCTCCCAACGCACATTTGGAGCTATATGCTCAAGGTCAAGCTTCTTATTCTCACCGGTCTGCTGTGTAATCTCGTTAATCCAACCATAGAAAGAGTAGAATGTTGTACGATAGCGGAACAACTTACCAAATGTACGGTCAAAATCCAACTGCACAGAAGAACCACCCTCATAGCGAGAGCTGCCATTAGCATAGGTCAAACCGTATGCATAAGGGGTCTTTTTCTGCTCCTCGGTCAGCTGGTCTGCCTGAGAAAATTCTATGCCAAACTTATCAAAGAAGAACTGATTTTTAACCGACTGACTTGTCACATAGGTCGCACTGAGTGATATTGGCGACACATTGACCTTAATTGGGAACTTAGGCTTTGGACATACGTACGTAAAACCGAGAGAGAGGTTAAGGTATGCAGGAGCAAAGAAACGGCTAATGCGCTGATTGCTACCATTTACGCCATTAGCAAACTGAGAACGCAAAGAGGCTATAGCTCCAAAATTCCACTGGTCAGACATTTTGTATGCTGGGGCGGTAGATAAAAACCACTCATCCTGACTCTTAGTCCACTCCTTTGCCTTATTTGTCACACCGAGCTTACCGGTAGCCTTGTTATCAATGGTAAAGACCCCCTTCTTATAGTTGTGCGTAAAGAGGAAGTTCGCAATGCCGGTAATTGAGTTTGTAGAACCATTGACACTCTGCCACTTGCTGTTAAAGTTGGTCAGCGAGCCAGTAATGCCAGCATTTACCTCAATAGTATTGCGCTCCTTACGAATAGCCGCACGCTCAGCCCTACGTTGAGCATCACTTGAGTGATAATCAACCTTTACCTGCTCAGTCTTAACCTTGTCGGTAAATGTAGCCTCTGTCTTAGGCGTTGCACCACTAATAGATACCTGTGCAGAGGCGGCAAATGAGGTAAATAACAGCGCTACAATAGTTAAAAAGTAAAATTTCTTCATAATATTAGCTTAAATAGTCATATTCTTCGCAAATATACAAATTTATTATCAGAAACAGCCACCCCACCCCAAAAACAAAATATTTTGCACTACAACTACCATTTAGCCACATCACCGATGGGTGCCGCAGTCGCAGAACGCTTGCTTTTTTTGTTTATATGTGTTCTGAAAGTTTGTTCACAAGTCCCCCCATAAGAAACACGGATTCGAATGTTGTGATGTGGCGAAAACCACATCACAACATCACCGAGGGAGTGCCGCAGTCGCGGAACGCGGTGCGGAGATACACGACCGAGGTAACCGCCCAAAAAGTTTGAATCCGTCAACTCCCCAACAGAAGGCAAGCCGAGGCTTGTTTTTTTGTTTGTTTGCTCTGTGGGCTTGCACACAAAGAGCAAAACAAACAAAAAAAACACGCTACAGTAGTAGCGTGTCTTCTGTTGTGTGGGAGTTGACGGATTCGAACCGCCGACCCTCTGCTTGTAAGGCAGATGCTCTGAACCAGCTGAGCTAAACTCCCAAATTGGCGTTTTTTCAAACTGCGGGTACAAAGGTAGTAAGATTTTTTTTATTTGCAAACTTTTGCGATAAAATAAGGTATTTATATACTATTTTACACTAATTTTGTTATCTTGTTATTATGTTTTGCACCTCTGGTGCAAAGGTAGTAAAAAATAGCGAGATTACAAACAATCTCGCTATTTTTCTGCATCTAATATAAACTCTTATTATGAGTTAAATAATATATTAGAAGGTGAATCCTAAATGTATACAAAATGAATTTGCTGTTGTCTTACGGATATCTTCACCTGCACTGCCAAATGTAGTATCAAAAGCAGAATATTGATATTTCATACCTTTATATCCTAACATTACATACACCTTGTGCTTTTCTTTCAGTTTGAAATCGCAACCCAAGGCTGGCTCATACATAAAACCGTTTGCCATTTTTACTGAACTTGAAACCAATCCAAATGTTCCGCCCAAATCAACCAAAATAAATGGAGAAACCTTCGTTTTTGTCATATTGATTTTAGCTCTTGCAAATACATTCAAATTGCTTCTCACATCATAGCTTTTATGTCGATAAGAATCCCCTTTGCCAAGATATTCATAATTTGAATAGTATAAACCATTTAGGTAAGTATAACCAATACCAGCGGACAAGGAAATGAAATCATTAAATCTATATCCTCCAATAACATTGACTCCGAATGTGTACTTGGTGTAATCATCAAGTCCAATGCCTACATTGGCTTCAAGAGAAGTCTCGAACCCCTTTTGTTGAGCATACACCAATTCGCATACGCACAACGAAACTACAATCAATAGAATCTTTTTCATAATACTTTGAAATTTTTAGTTAAACATATAATAGTACACTTTGTACTCGTTGCTGTTAGATAGCAACCGTTTAACTCTAAAAGAGAAGCGTGGGTGCGCTTACTCACGGAAGGTACGACCAAGCACCTATACGAACATAAGCACAACCCGCGCTATACAGCGAGGGCATTCATCGTGCCTATTGCTTGTTCGTAGTGTAATTTTGGTCGTTTTACCGTGAACGCAATAGCCTAAATGCCATCTAAAATTGTGTATTTCACAATCCGACTACAAAGATATGAAAAAGTTTTTGAAAACAGATAATGAATAGTTGTAAAAATTTTTGTAAATATTTTGAAAAAAACTTGTTTTTACAGAAAATATATACTACCTTTGCAGTGTTATTTGAAGCAAAGAAACATTCTTTCATTTCAAGGCATCTATCCCCAAGTAGGTGCTTTTTTTATAAGAAGTAATCCGAGAGGTTCAGACGCATTGTCAAATTCCGCATCTTTACACAACTTCAAATAATATAATTTACAAATGAGAGAATGTAAGGAATCTGGCACTCGTCTTTATTGTGGAGGCGACAAGCCAGTCCGTGTTCGTGCCTACACAAGAGTACGATACGGCAGGGTTGAATCTGTTTGTGCGCATTGTAGAGGGAATTGGGGTTCTCGCAAATAGTGTGTAATACAGATTTATAAGTTTGTTTTCTTCTTCACCTCTCGGTTTTTACTTCTTGCAATCTTTAGGCTTTATTGCTTTTTTTAGCAATTCATCAAACTTAGATTTAGACACAACCAAATGTTTAGCTCTGGTCGTGTTTTTCTTGTCTTTGTTTTTAGGTGCTGTGTCAGATATATTTTTTGCCATAATTTTACGCTACATAATGCAAATATAACTCAAATCTTTCAAAATCGCCAAGTTTTCGTGTATTAAATCGGAAAGTGAACTCATCAACATAGCGTTGTAGGTGCTTTTTGCTGACTTGATAATAAGTTCCGAATATAGTACGCTTTAAGTGCGACCAAGCATTTTCTATGCCATTGGTGCATACCATAACGCAAACACCAGCGGCATCAACTATCGTAGTACCATAGAAACCTATTCCGTGGTCAACAGACATCTGCTCATAACTCCTCATATCGCCATATTCCCAACCATCGGTAAATACTCTACTCTCGGTTGTTACATACTCGGATAGTATCGGAGATAAGGTCTTGGCTCGTGTATCAGGAACAACCTTTGCAACGAGTTTACCGCCACGCTGGTACATTCCAAATACGGGTGCTTTATCCTTAAAACTACGACCTTGACACTTTTCTACCTTTTTATCCTTATGCCTATTCTTGTTCTTTCCACCAACAAAGGTCTCGTCTATCTCAACCTCCTCGCACAACTGATGGTCGTTCTCACAATCCATATACTCACGGATTTTGTGCAACATACCCCACGCAGTCTTTTGAGTAACACCCAAATCTCGTGCTAATTGGCAAGATGATACACCCCTTTTATGTGAAAGGAATAAAAACATTGCATAAAACCAATATCTCAACGGCAATTTAGTATGGGCGAAAACAGTACCTGTCTTGACATCAAAATACTTTCCTGTATTGGCACAACGGTACTTGCCATTCTTACACTTATATACTTTTGCGGTCTCATCAAATGGAGAAACGACCTTGCCATTCCACCTAATCTGCTCGTAGTATTCTATACAACTTTGCTCGGTTGGAAATGTACTTGTAAATGAAAGAAAACCATTAGTCTTGCCCATAACCACTATCGTTTTGATTCACTCACAAGATAGTAATTATTTACGAGATAACAAAATATTTCAAAGAACTTTTTTTCAAAAAAAACGGTAGCCCCGATATTTTTCGTATCTTTGTCGCAATCTTTGTCATTTACCACCCTAACAACGGGTATTCAAGGGTTAGCCCCGCGAGAGGGTGAAGTGACTATTGTTAAATTTAGAAACTATTGTATTATGGCAAAGATTAAAGTCCGAGTTAAGACTACAACGCGAGTACAAATAAGAACTACTGTTTGCATTTCTCGTAGATAGTCAATCGGGGAGGGGTTGTTCACGCAGCCCCTTTTTCTACCGCTTAGTGTAATTTGCTATATAAGTGCCTAAAATAAAATGGCAGAAAAATATTTTTTTGATTTTCTATGAATTTATGTTGTAAATTACAAAAAATTGACTAAATTTGCAACAATGGTTGATTTTTTGGAAAAATTATGGGAAAGAAAAGTGAACGTTTGAATATTATCAAGCGAATTATTGCAGAGGAGTTGATTGGCTCTCAGGAGGAGTTAATCAAACATTTGGAGCGCTATGGTGTTCATGCTACACAGAGTACACTATCGCGTGATTTTAAGGAGATTAACATCTCTAAGATGCCACACCCAGAGAAGGGTTATATATATGTTTCTGCTGAGCATATAGCCTCTCGTTCCGAGTTTGGGACTTCCAATTTAGGGGATGCTATTTTGGGCGTCAAGTTCTCAGGCAATGTCGGTGTTATTATTACCAAATCTGGTTACGCAAATGCTGTTGGTGTTATTGTAGATAGTCGCAAATCTCAAGATATTTTGGGCACTGTGGCTGGAGATAACACTATTATTATGGTGTTGCGTGAGGGAGCTGAGCAGAGTAGTGTATTGGAGGTTTTGCATGCGGCATTTCCATCTTTAGCACTTCTCTAAGGGTTTTATTTGCTTAAACTGTAAAAGGTGGCTGTTGCAGTCAAGGTCGTCTTGATGTTGCAAAGGTCGCCTTTTTTATTATAGAGTATGAGTAAAGTTGTAATTATTGCGACCATATTAGGCTATATAGCGGTGCTGTTCACTGTTGCATATTTCTCTGGTCGCAGGGCGAACAATGAGGGATTTTTTGTCGGCAATCGTTCATCAAGTTGGTGGATGGTTATGCTGGCAATGGTTGGCGCGGCGATGTCGGGCGTGACATTTGTCTCTGTGCCTGGTATGGTTGCGGCGAGCGGATTTTCCTACTTCCAGATGGCATTGGGCTTTATGTCGGGATATTTCGTGATTGCCTTTGTGCTTATTCCGCTATTCTACCGCATGAATTTGGTCTCTATCTATGGCTATCTTGAGGAGCGCTTTGGCACTGGGGCTTATAAGACGGGTGCTTGGTTCTTCTTTATCTCTAAGCTGTTAGGTGCTTCGGTACGACTATTTTTGATATGCGTTGTGCTGCAGCTTCTACTCTTTGAGCCGTATGGACTACCGTTCTGGCTCAATGCTGCTTTGACGGTGCTGCTGGTGCTTCTCTACACCTTTCAGGGGGGTGTTAAGTCACTCATCTGGACCGACACGCTCAAGACCGTCTGCCTTGTGCTGAGCATTGCGCTCTCAATATGGTTTGTGTTAGATAGGCTTGAGATGCCATTTTCGGAGATGATTGCAACGGTAAAGAGTAGCGACAGCAGCCGCATATTCTTCTTTGACGATGTGAACGACAAGCGATACTTCTTCAAGCAGTTCCTTGCAGGAGTATTCTCGGTTATCGCCATGACAGGTCTTGACCAGGATATGATGCAGCGCAGCTTGGCATGCAAAAACTACCGCGACTCACAAAAAAATCTTATTGTCTCGGCACTGCTTCAGACCGCTATTATCTTCGTACTGCTCGTTTTGGGTGTTATCCTCTACACCTTTGCAGCACGTATGAACATCTCTCTGCCAGCAGGTTCGGACAATATGTTCCCGACTGTCGCAACCTCACCTACAATGCCGACCATTGTGGGCATACTCTTTATCTTGGGACTTGTCTCTTCAACATATTCGGCAGCCGGCTCAGCGCTCACCGCTCTGACAACATCCTTTACTATTGATGTTCTCGGTGGCGCGAAACGATACGACGAGAAGAGGCTCACCACCGTACGCAAGCGTGTACATATCTGCATGGCAGTGGCGATGTTTGCTGTTATCTGCGCGCTATTTATTGTCGGCAGTTCAAATGTTATTGATGCCGTCTATACCCTTGCAAGTTACACCTACGGACCAATTTTGGGACTCTTTGCCTTCGGAATATTCACAAAGTGGAGGGTTAGAGGTAAGTATGTGGGCGTTGTGGCTATCGTAGCGCCAGTGCTATGCTTTATATTGCAGCAGAACTCCGAGGTGTGGTTTAATGGCTACAAGTTTAGCTACGAACTGCTGATAGTCAACGCCCTAATAACATTTGTGGGGCTGATGCTCCTTATTAAACGCGACAAACAATGATACTTATAGCAGATGGAGGCTCAACAAAGTGCGATTGGGCTGTAGTAGATTGCGCTAAGGCTCAGATTGTCAGTAGATTTCAGAGCGAGGGAATGAATCCATATACCCGCACTGAGTCGGAGATTTTATCCACTCTGACAGAGGTGGTTGCACCACAAGTTGAGGGGTATAACCTCTCCGCAGTCCATTTTTTTGGAGCTGGGGTGACAGATGCAAAGAGTGGTGTGCTCTGTGGGCTTATTAGCAAGGTTATTGATGCGGCAGAGGTGACTGCTCAGAGCGATATGGAGTGTGCCGCTAAGGCTCTTGTGGGGAACAGTGAGGGCGTTGTAGTAATTCTTGGCACGGGTTCAAACTCGGCGCACTATAAAGGGGGCAAAAAGGTTGGTGGCGTGGCTGCTTTAGGGTACATTCTTGGCGATGAGGGCAGCGGAGCAGTGCTTGGCAAGAGCCTATTGGCAGACATCTTCAAAGGTGTCGCACCAAAGCATATTGTAGAGCTATTTTCTGCACAATATGGTGTTGAGCAGGCTGATGTTCTGGAGAGTGTCTATCGTAAGGGCAATGCAAATCGCTATCTCGCCTCCTTTACTAAGTTTCTCTCTGCCAACATTGATGATAGCTATATCTATACCCTTGTTGAGCGATGCTTTGAGAGCTTTGTTCACCGAAATCTACGTCAATATCGGGTAAAAAACATCTATGCCGTTGGCTCTATAGCCTACCACTTTGAAGCTGTGCTACGCAGGGTCGTGGAGCGCGAGGGTTTTAACCTTATAAGGGTTGAAAAGTCACCAATAGAGGCGTTAGCGGAACATTATGCAGGCAAGCAGAGTGGTGAAGTAGAACTTGCAGAGCAACCATTTCGTAAGATTACCGAGGAGCCATCATACTACGACAACCTTGAGACCATGAGCGTAAGAGAGTGTCTACGCGCTATAAACCGCGAGGATAGTAGAGTCGCAGCGGCTGTAGAGAGGTGCTTGCCAGAGATTGAAGAGCTTGTCAGTCAAGTTATTCCGCGACTTAAACGTGGTGGAAGGCTCTTCTATATGGGTGCTGGCACAAGTGGTCGCTTAGGTGTTCTTGATGCCTCTGAAGTGCCACCAACATTCGGCATGCCACCGACAGTAATTATCGGCATTATTGCAGGTGGAGATAAGGCTCTCAGAACCCCTGTCGAGGGGGCTGAGGATGATACTGAGCAGGGCTGGCGCGACCTTGAACCGTACAACCCTACCCCATTAGATACAGTTGTAGGCATCGCCGCATCGGGCACAACTCCATACGTTGTCGGCGTACTGCGTAAGGCTCGTGAGAATGGACTGCTGACAGCCTCTATAGCCTCAAACCTCAACTCACCAGCTGCACAGAGTGCCCATATAGCCATTGAGACAGTTGTTGGCTCGGAGTTTGTCACTGGCAGCTCGCGCATGAAGTCTGGCACAGCCCAAAAATTGGTCTGCAATATGATTACCACCACAGCGATGATAGGCATAGGTCGCGTAAGGGGCAACCGCATGGTCAATATGCAACTGACAAACCAGAAGCTCCTTGACCGCGGCACTCGTATGATTGTTGAGGAGCTAAATATGGATTACGCCCAAGCTCGCAACCTTCTCCTGCTTCATGGCTCTGTTGAGCGAGCGATACAACATATCAAAAATGATCGTGTGGCTAAAGGAGAATAGCCACACTATCATTTTTCAAGAAATTTACTCATCTACCCTGATAATATTTGCTCCGATAGCATTCAATCTACCCTCAATGTCGCGGTAACCACGGTCTATCTGCTCAATATTCTGTATAGTGCTAACGCCATCGGCACTCATAGCGGCTATAAGCAGTGAGACACCTGCGCGAATATCTGGTGAGGACATACGAGCCGCGCGAAGTTGTACATTATGGTCGTGACCGATAACAACGGCGCGGTGTGGGTCACAGAGCACTATCTGAGCGCCCATATCTATCAGTTTATCAACAAAGAATAGTCGGCTCTCAAACATCTTTTGGTGTATCAGCGTAGTTCCCTTAGCTTGTGTAGCCACGACAAGAAAGACGGAGAGCAAATCTGGAGTAAGTCCTGGCCATGGAGCATCGGCGAAGGACATAATTGAGCCATCAATAAAGCTCTCAACACAGTAGTGGTCCTGCTGTGGGATAAAAATATCATCACCACGACGCTCAAGGGCGATACCTAATCGTGCAAACTGCTGTGGGATAATACCCAGCTCGTCGTACGACACATTTTTAATGGTAATCTCAGAGCGATTCATCGCCGCCATACCGATAAACGAGCCCACCTCAATCATATCTGGCAACATGCGGTGAGTTGTTCCGCCCAAGCTCTCAACACCCTCAATCTCAAGCAAGTTAGAGCCTATGCCCGAAATCTTTGCGCCCATACGGCAGAGCATCTTGCAGAGCTGCTGGATATATGGCTCGCATGCCGCATTGTAGATTGTCGTCTTGCCCTTAGCAAGCACCGCCGCCATAATAATGTTTGCCGTACCGGTCACAGATGCCTCATCAAGGAGCATATAGCAACCGGTAAGTTGCTTTGCTCGCACAGCAAAGAGGTTCTCAGAGGAGTCGTAATCAAACTGAGCGCCGAGCTTCTGGAAGCCGAGGAAGTGGGTATCAAGGCGACGGCGACCAATTTTGTCACCACCAGGTTTTGGCATATATCCCACACCAAAACGGGCAAGCATAGGACCTAAAATCATCACCGAGCCGCGCAGACGGGCGCAACGACGGAGGTAGTCCTCACTTTTGACATACTCAAGGTCTATATTTGCCGCCTTAAAGGAGTAGCACTCCTCACTATTACGCTTAACCTCCACGCCCATTGCGGCAAGCAGGTCTATAAGCTGTACAATATCAAGTATCTGCGGAATATTATCCACAACCACCTCCTCTGCCGTCAGCAGAGTGGCGCATATAATCTGTAATGCCTCATTTTTAGCACCTTGCGGAGTAATCGCACCCGATAGGCGACGACCTCCCTCAACTTTGAATACTGCCATAACTCCTCATTTTTTTACAAAGATAACTTTTTGGTGTAAGAATTGCAATTTTTAGGTCACACAATTTTTTACAACTATGAGAATTTCTAAAATCTATGCACGCGAGATTCTTGACTCTCGCTCCAATCCTACTATTGAAGTTGAGGTGGCAACCCTCTCAGGAATTACAGCACGCGCCTCTGTGCCAAGTGGCGCATCAACAGGCAAGCACGAAGCCGTTGAGCTACGCGACAAAGATAGCTCCCGATATGGCGGCAAAGGGGTACTTTCAGCAATCAAGAGCGTAGAGTGCGTTATCGCACCAGAACTTATGGGTATGTGCGTCTTTGACCAGAGGAGTATCGACCGCACAATGATTGCACTTGATGGGACAGAAGATAAATCTAACTTGGGCGCTAATGCCATATTAGGCACATCGCTTGCCGTTGCAAAACTCGCCGCCAAACTACTACGCATGCCCCTATATCGTTATATCGGTGGCGTTGATGCACATATACTCCCTATACCTATGTTTAATATTATCAATGGTGGTCGCCACTCCGACTCTCCAGTTGCATTTCAAGAGTTTATGATTCGCCCCGTAGCTGCACCATCGTTTAAGGAGGCACTGAGAATGGGTGCTGCGGTCTTTCAAGCTCTCAAGGCAGAACTTCAACGCCGAGGACTATCAACTGCCGTAGGTGACGAGGGGGGCTTTGCTCCAGCCTTTGACTCTACGGAAGATATAGTGCAGACAATGATTTTAGCGACCGAAAAGGCGGGATTTACCCCTGGGCGCGATATAACTTTTGCCCTTGATTGTGCCGCTACAGAGTTCTTCAGTGACGGCTACGACTACCGACGCTTTGAGGGCTCATCTGGCGTGAAACTCTCCACAGCCGAGCAGGTGGACTATATCGCCTATTTAGTTGATAAGTACCCTATAGACTCTGTTGAGGACCCTCTTGCCGAGGATGATTGGCAGGGCTGGCAGAGGCTAACAGAGAAGATTGGCAACCGATGCCAAATTGTAGCCGATGACCTCTGCACCACAAACCCCAAGCGTATTTACCGTGCACAAAAAGAGAGAAGTTGCAATGCTGTACTTATCAAGCCCAACCAAATAGGCACACTCACACAGACCATTGAGGCGGTGCGCATGGCTCAACACGCTGGGATGAAGACCATACTCTCCCACCGCTCTGGCGAGACTGAAGATACAGCCATCGCCGACCTTGCCGTTGCCCTTGGCACAGGACAGATAAAGAGTGGCTCTCTCACTCGCTCCGAGCGCATGGCAAAGTACAACCAACTCCTTAGAATTGAGGAGGCGTTAGGCGAAGATGCAACAATAGCATAGGTTCTATGGCTCAAGGAGGTGTAAGGTGTCTGACTATTTATTGATAAAAACTGCATATTCGTTGAAAATATCAGAAATTTATGCTACCTATATAGCAAACCTACTATCTTTGTCGTATATATACATAAAAAAACGATATTATGATTAGTAAGATTTATGAGCAGCCAACCATTGAAATGGAGGTGATGGCGTGCGAGCAGGGCTTTTCGCTCAGTTCAGGATTTGATGTTCCAGATGGAGAGAACAACGGAGATGAAGGATGGGTTTAATTTAAGGTAGATGACGATTATGAGAAAGATATTTTTTGCAATTATAGCACTTGCAGCACTTGTTGGCTGTAATACAGATATGATGGAGGAGGTTATTTCCACTCCGCAGTACCTTACCACCTCTTTGGAGGTTGCTCTTGATGACCAGACTCGTGCATACGACGAGAATCTTAAGTGGAGCTGGGAGTCTACAGACAAGATTGCCGCTTATCAGGTTGCTGGCGACCAGATTGTAAACACCCTCTCACTTAAGGAGAATGGTAAGTTTGGAACAGAGGAGTTTAACTACTCAACAACTGAGGTTGCAAACTTTAAGTTTGTCTACCCTGCAGCAGCTCTTAATGCCGATAAGACTCTGGGCTACGTTCAGACTGGAAAGTGGACCCCAACCCTTGTAGGTACAGTTGAGGCAACTACTGTTGATAATATCGTCAGCGAGTCAATAGCAATGGTGCACCACTCTGCAGCCTTTGAGATTCGCGTTTGGGACGAGAATAAGACAGCCCGCAAGACAATTAAGGGTGCAACTATTACCTCAGAGAGTAACTTCTGCAACGGCACAACTGCTACTGTAGAGGGACTTAACACTGACACTGTAGTGTTCAATATCGCAGCTGGTGACTTTGCATTTAACTTGACCCTTACCGCAACCGATGGCACAACCTACACCGTAGCAGTTCCACAAAAGAACTTCGTCCTCGGCAAGCGCACCATTCTCAACGTACAGTGGAAGTATCCAAAAGTTACCCTTTTGGCATACTCTTCATACAACCAGACTGACGGCACAGTGATTAAGAATGACGGCTTGAGCGGCAATGCAATCTATGTAAAGGATGTGGTTACAGATGATATTAAGAGCTCAGATATTGCCGCTATTAAGTTGCTGCTCAACAACAGCGAGAGTGTTGATATTACAAATGGCTCTGGTACTGCAAATGGACTTGCCTATGGTCAGTATAGCGTTGGTGCGAAATTGACTACTAAAAACGGCGCTACATACACATACTCTTTTGGAACTGTTTATGTGACAGGTATTCCTTATCACGCAGACTGGAGAAACTCAAATCCTAACTGCTCAATGATAAAAATTACAGATAAGGGCAACTATCTGAGAGTTGATGATGCTGGCTGGTTTAGCAGTGTTTTGGGATGTGTAATAACCCCATCATTCCATATCCCAGGTGGTAAGATGAGTGTATATTCTGCCATTGCAGCTATTACAGGAGCAACAGCGGCAGGTGATTATGATAGAAGTTACTACTATGCAGGCAATAACTCTTCAACACCAAAGGAGAGTGGTAGCTATGTAATTATACCTTATCAGGCTGCAGATGCAGAAAACCCAGACACTCCACTTGTAGCTGGCGCAGATGCTATTGAGCTTACAACAGCTTATCCTTGCGTTGTACACACCGCAAAGGACTTTTCCCCTTTTACAAGCACCAACATCTATCAGCTAAAGGTGACCTATAACAAGCAGTAACTAACATAGTGCATCTATTTTTAAGGCTCCAGAGTGGAGCCTTTTTTGTTGTAAAAAATTTCTACTTACGGAACTTTGCGAGAAGTCTTTTAGGATAGTTTGTCGTAATACCGCGCAGCTTGGTGTAGTAGGAGTCTATCAGCGCCCAATCTGCATCGGTGTCAATAGTAAAGACAGAGACCTCCATGCCAGCATTTATATAGGAGTTAATCTTATCTGCTGGAATTTCATAGCCTTTGTCGCGGTTATGCCATGTATAGCCCCAGCCCTTATATTTACTTGCAGAGAAGTTACCCATTGCACCAATGTCTACGCCTACCTCATTAGCGTATTTAGCGCAGTGTTTTACAATATCCTCCCAGCCAGAGCAGATAAATTCGCAGAAGTTTTGTGCCTCCATCTCGGCGATAATCTCGCAAGCACGCTGACACGCCTTAACCGCCTCAGGGTGGTGGTAAGTTGGCTTTGTGATAGCCTTAATATCAAGGCAGAGCTTGGTCTTGCTGCCCTTGACCATCACCGTGCGGATATAGTCCTGAAGTGAAGGCAGGGTCTCGCCATTAGAGAGTTTGCCAGCAGCCTGAAGTTGTGCAAGGGTACTCTCCCATGGGTAGAGTCCGTTAATCTTACAGTTTCCATCGGCGTGGGCAACGATAATCTGGTTATCCTTTGTCCAGTAAATATCTGCCTCAGAGGCGTAGCAACCTAAGCCCATAGCATACTTAAGCGAGGCGATAGAGTTGTCTGGTGTAGAGCTTTTACCAGCCTCAGCAGAGCCTCCACGGTGGGCAATGATGATATTATCCGCCTGAAGAGGTGCAGATGGAGGAAGGATAAGCTCAGAGGTTACAAAAGATTGCTTCAGTCCGCCCTCATCCTCCCACGCACAGACAAACAGACGATTTGTCGTATCTGCGGTAAGCGAGAGCTGCGAAGCGTCAATAGTAACTGTAGGTGCGGTGGTTGATACTGCTCCAAAGTGCTGAGCCGCCAAAGGTGAGCAGGTAAACCACTGCAACAGATTGGCGTTATTGTCTAACAGACCGAGCACCTCGGTGTACTGCTGTTCATTGAGGACAAGGTAGAACATCTTTGCTGCACCAGCTGGCTTAGCAATAGAGATACTTCCCTTGCCTGAAGGTAGCAGAGTAGAGCTAACGCTTGGTGTCTGGATAGATGTTGCAGGCTTGGTTGTAATGATTATCTCCTTGCGGAAATATGCGGCAGAGTTGTCCTTGCCGTAGAGTGGAGCATAGTGTCCTGCGCCATACTCTGGGTGTGACCCCTCGCCATACTCACCCAGCAGGAAGAGTGTTGGCTGACCTGGAAGAATAGCATCATAGTGAGAGTACTCTACCCCATCCTTTGTAAAGGTGCGGTTGGTGTTGTTGATGTCAAAGTCGTAGCGGTCAGTAAAGTAGTTCGCATAGATAGCCTCGTTACGGTTAAGCAGCTGATTTTCATAGCTCACACCACCATTATAGTTGTATGTAGCAAGGTCAGTAACTGCCCACTTAACCACACTTGACGGCAAGACGCTCTCAGGTAGGCGTACAGATGCCTTAAAACCATTTTCGCTCTTTGAAACAACAGCAAACTCAGGCAAAGATTTGGTCGTTGCTTGCTCAGTGACAACCTCCGAAAGCTCGCCCAGCTCACTCTTTACAGCCACATAGAGAGTATAAGGGGTTGCATCGTCAAGGTTACGCACCGTAAAGGTTGTAGTACCCGATTTGCTGCAATTACCCGTAGTACCATTAGCAAACAGCTCCTGAGCGGTGTAGCTGTTAGCAAGAGAGCTTTTATCGGCGATATAGGCATAAGATGTTGCCTCTGTGGTGCGGATTTTAACAGAGATAGCTGTATAGTCCTCAACTATACCAGATATTGTGACACTCAACCCATCAGTTGGATTCTGAGGATTGTCATCGGGCTGCTCACCCTCGCCACAAGCTGCAAAGAGCATTGTGGCAAGGAGGAGTGTCCAAGAGATAAATCGTTTCATTATTTCTACTTAGATGTGTTCCGTTTGATGTCCTTGATGCGAAGTTGTGTTGTCACAGAGCCACGATAGTGGTTCTCAACAATCTGGTAGCAGACATCTACGGGTCTTCCAGAGCGAATCCACTCATAGTGGGTAGGCTGCGAGAAGGCGATAGTTTGGATGGTTGTGTTAGGCTTTTGTGTCTGGGTCAAATCCATACGCAGGTGCTCAGCCTCGGCACCAACAAGCTTAGCATCGCCCTTCTCGTTGCTTACGCATAGCGTAGCAAAGACTGGGGCATTATTGCCAGGACCAAAAGGCTGGAAACGGTTTAGCTCGCGGTGGAATGACGGAGTGATGTCCGAGAAGAGGAGCATAGAGTCAATCTCCACCTGCGGAACGAGAATCTTAGGGTCTATATTTGCCTCCACATAGTCGTTAAAGCGGCGTGCAAACTCCTCTACATTCTCTGGGCGCATAGTAAGACCTGCGGCGTACATATGTCCGCCGAAGTTCTCCAACAAGTCGGAGCATGACTCTACAGCCTGGTAGAGGTCAAAGCCAGGAATTGAACGCGCTGAGCCAGTGACAAAGCCGTTGCTCTGTGTAAGGACAACAGTTGGGCGGTAGTAGGTCTCAATAAGGCGCGAAGCCACAATACCCACGATGCCTTTCATCCACTTTGGATTGTAGATGACAGTGCTCTTGCGGCTCTTAAGCTCTGGGTGCGACTCAATGTAGTCGTGCGCCTCCTGAGTTACTGAGCGGTCAATGCTCTTGCGGTCCTGGTTAAATCCATCAATAACGCCACCAAAGCGTGTAGCAGCAGCCTCGTCACCCTCAACAAGGAGCTTTACAGCTGCATAACCACCCGAAGGGGTGTCGTTCTCGTCGTACTCATCCATGCGCATACGACCTGCAGCGTTGATTCGCGGACCAATCTTAAAGACGATGTCGTCAATAGTGATATTTGAGCGGTCAAGCTTGCAGATGTTGATAATAGAGAGCAGACCTTCACTTGGAGAGGTATTGAGGCAGCGCAATCCATAGTGTGCCAGAATACGGTTCTCATCTACCAACGGAACAATATCTGAAGCGATACTTACCACAAGTAAATCCAACAGCCACACAATGTTTTCAAATGGAATGTTGTGTGTCTGAGCATACGCCTGAACGAGCTTAAAGCCCACACCGCAACCCGAGAGTTCATCAAACGGGTAGGTGCAGTCTGTTCGTTTAGGGTCAAGAACTGCTACGGCAGCAGGTATCTGCTCTGCCGGAAGGTGATGGTCGCAGATTATAAAATCTACGCCCTTCTGCTTTGCATAGTCCACTTTTTCGACTGCCTTAATTCCGCAATCAAGGGCGATAATGAGCTTTACACCCTTCTTTGCGGCAATGTCGATACCCTTACGCGAGATACCGTAGCCTTCGGTATAGCGGTCTGGGATGTAGAACATCAGGTTTGTGTGCCCGATTTGTCGCAGGAACTTATAGACCAACGCCACTGCTGTCGTGCCGTCTACATCATAATCTCCATAGACCATGATGCGCTCGTTACGCTCAACAGCCTGCTCCACGCGAGATACCGCTCTATCCATATCCTTCATCAGGAATGGGTCGTGCAGGTAAGCAAGCTGCGGGTCAAAAAATCTCTCTGCCTTCTCTACTGTGTCTATGCCTCGTTGTACTAAAAGGTTAGCAAGGACTGGCGAAATGCCAATATGCGATGCTATTGCAGCTACCGCATTAGGATCACCCTGTGCCTTGACCTCCCATCTTTTGTCTATAGGCATAATTGTACTGTTTTATATATTTTTTTGTATTATTTTTCATCTAAAAGTGCTTTTGTGAGGTTAGCTACAAGCAGTGTCTTAACCTCATTTATATCAACAGCCGCCCCAATCTCTTTGCTGATTGAAGTGACACCCTTGTCGGTAAAACCACAAGGATTTATCATACTAAACCACTTAAGGTCTGTTGCAACATTGAGCGCAAGACCGTGCATGGTCACAAAGTGCGAGGCGCGAACACCTATGGCGCAAATCTTTCGCCAATTTTTCTGCTCGCCGGCCACGTGGTCACAAATCCACACGCCCGTAGCACCTGCAAGGCGCTCACCCGCAATACCGTAGTGGGCTATGGTCTTAATGACCGCATCCTCTAATCGTTCTATGTACTGGCGAAGCCCGATGCCTAAGCGGCTCAAGTCAAGAATAGGATAGCAGACAATCTGCCCAGGTCCATGGAAGGTAATATCACCGCCACGATCAATATGGAAAAACTCCGCCCCCAAACTCTTCAGATATGCCTCTGGAATAAGCATATTGCTCTGCTTGCCGCTCTTACCAAGAGTATAGACAGGGGTGTGCTCAACAGTGAGGATAGTGCCACAATCCTCACTCTCTGCGCCGCTTCGCTTAATCTCTAAGCGGCTATCAAAGAGAGATTGCTGCAACTCCCAGCACTCTTTATAGGGCATTGTGCCCAAATCCTTGTACCCGACCTTCATATACTCAATAAGGCTACTGCCTACATAAAATACAGTGTTCAGAGCTTTGCGCAAGCGCAAACGCCCTTAGACACGCCTGTTAAGGGTGTCACAACATTGAGTTTGGAGTTGTTAGTGTTTGATTGCAGCTACCGCCTCATCGGCAAGATACGACGAGCGTACAAGTGGCGCCGATGCACAAAAATCAAAGCCAATCTGAAGTGCCATAGCCTTGTATGCCTCAAACTGCTGCGGGGTGATGTACTCAGCAACTGGATAGTGCTCCGCAGTAGGCTGAAGATACTGACCTATGGTGAGGATTCTAACACCTGCAGCGCGAAGGTCGCGCATTGTGGCTTCTACCTCCTCTTCAGTCTCTCCAAGTCCGACCATAAGACCGCTCTTGACCACCGCACCCTTTGAACTTAGGTAGCTCAAAGTGGCTAAGGACTTGCTGTAAGTCGCCTTAGAACGCAATGTCGGTGTAAGACGGCTGACGGTCTCAATGTTGTGCCCGATAATATCAGGCTTAGATGCAAGTATAGTATCAAGACGAGACTCTACTGCATCCATATCGGAAATAAGGAGCTCAATAGTTGCTTGTGGACTACTCTGCCTGATAGCCTTGACAGTTGCTGCCCAATGCGCAGCACCCTGGTCAGGTAGATCGTCACGTGTAACAGAAGTTACGACAACGTGCCGAAGATTCATTAGCGATACACTCTGCGCCACCTTTTGCGGTTCGCACTCATCCGGCGGTAGCGGACGACCTGTAAGAGTTGCACAAAAACGACAATTTCGGGTACAAATATCCCCTAAAATCATAAATGTCGCAGTGCGTCTACTCCAACACTCTGCTTTGTTCGGACATCGTCCACTGCTGCAAATTGTATGAAGACCATGCTCAGATACTATACGATCAACCTCCGCAAAAGCCTCGCTCTTGTGGAGTCGTATCTTAAGCCATGAAGGTTTACGCATAGCGCAACCGCTGTCATACAACTTCGGCATCTTAAGTTCATTATTTTCCCAATTGCCACAAAGATATGAAAAAAACTATAGAAAACGAAAAAAGTTGCAACTTTTTCGCTAAAAATCACTATATTTTCGCTCTACACACTGCAGAAAGGCTTTATCTGTGATACCTGTGACCATTTCGGTACTTTTAGCTACGCCATACAGTGCAACCATTGCTGAGAGTTGTTGGCTCTCGGTGTCATCATCACTGCGGTAGTGTAGAGCTGCGGCAGTAACTATGGCAAGAGCTTCTGTGGCAAGGTTGTAATTAAGCGCCATAGCGGTGGGGTAGGCAAAGTAGAGTGCAGGGGATAGCTTGCGCATTGGGTCGCGGGCAACGCGGGCTACTGTATCGCCAAGATATGGATTCTCAAAGCGGCGCAGTACGCTCTGAGCATAGAGCCGTTGAGAGTCTGCGTCAAAGCCGAATTTGGCACATAGAGCGGCGCTACTCTCAGCCACAACCTGCTCAATAATTTGTCGGATAGTAGGGTCGGTAACTGCTTGGTGGATAAACTTATAGCCCTTAATAGCGCCGAGGTAGGCTGTGGCGCAATGGGCACTATTTACGGTGTATAGTTTGCGCTCTATAGTAGCCTCAAGATTATCTGTAAAATTGACACCAACAATATTGGGCAGAGAGCCTACAATCTGCCCCCTATCAATACACCACTCGCAGTATCGCTCTACGCCAACATCAAGAGCATTGTCAAAGGTGGCGATAGGTACGATGCGGTCAACGGCGCAGTCGGCAAAGCCAACCATGTCGCTACACCACTCTATAGTCTGAGTATCAAGTAGCTGGATTACACAACTTTTTAGCTGTGAGGTTGCACGAATGCCATTCTCGCAACAGATGATATTAAGGGTTGATTTGCGGTTGTTTATACACCTTTTTTGCAGTGCTGCAGCGATAGTAGATGCCAGTTCGGGCAGCACTTTCATACTGACGGCAGTAGTGACGATATCGGCATCAGAAAATCGCTCAAAAAACTCCTCAGAGCCTATCTCTACGGCGTTAAAACTGGTGATAGTTTGGCTCTCTCCATCGCACTCCATAATGTGGAGGGTATAGGATTTTTGGCTATTGAGCATGTCAATGAGCCCCTTATTTACATCTGCAAATGTCAGCTCATAATTTGACTTAATAAGCTGCGCCCCGATAAAGCCTCGCCCAATTTTTCCCGCTCCGATATGTAGCGCCTTCATAGCCTACTCGCGGAAGATGTTAAATCGCTTAAGACGAGGATTGCGGCGACTAAGTAGCAGACTCTCAAGCAGAAGCAGAATGGCTGCTATGGCTAAAATCCACTGAAACTGCTCGTTATACTCTTCAAAGCTGAGTGTTGTAAGCTCGCCTTGCTCAATCTTCTCAATCTCGCCAACAATCTCCTCCAATCCGAAGGCGGCATTTGTGGCACGGATATATCCACCGCCCGTAGCTGCGGTGATTTGCTGCAGAAGCTCCTCATTAAGGCGGCTGACCACCATCTCGTCCTTCTCATCCTTGAGCCACTCGCCATTTACCTTCACTGGTGCGCCATCGGGAGTACCTATACCCACAGCAAAGATCTTAACACCCTGCTCAGCAGCACGCTTAGCGGCATCAAGGGCAGAGCTATCATGGCTCTCACCATCGGTTATAAGCACTATCACACGACCTGCATCGCGGTTATTTGAGAATGACAGTGTTGCCAATGTCAGCGCCTGACCAATCTCTGTACCCTGCACCTGCACAAGCTCTGGAGAGAGTCGCTTAGTAAAGCTACGCGCCATGCGGTAGTCCGAGGTGATTGGCAGCTGCACCTTAGCCTCACCAGCAAAGACAACCATACCCACACGGTCTTGACTCATTGAGGCAAAGAGCTTATCTATGGCATACCTTGTGCGGTCAAGGCGATTTGGAGCAAAATCCTCTGCAAGCATTGAGTTTGAGACATCCACAACCAACATCATCTCAATGCCTGTACTCTTATGTTCGCGGAGTTTAGAGCCAAATTGCGGGCGTGCAGCGGCAAAGATTACTGCCGTAACTGCAAGCAAAAAGAGTACGCTCTTAGTCTTTATGCGCCACTGTGACACCTCCGGCATAAGCGACTTTACAAGCTCAAGATTGCCAAACTTTGCAAGGTTTCTCCTTCGCAGATAGGCAACAAGTATCAACACTGCTATCATCACTGGGATAACAAGCAGCAGGTATAGTATATGTGGATTTGCAAACTGAAACATTATGGTATGCGTTTAAGGAGTATTCTATCAATTATAAACTCAAGCAGCAGAGCCGCCAAAGCCCAGAGTACAAAGATAAGATACTGCTCGTGTAGAAGTGTTCTATTTTCAATCTCTACGGTACTCTTCTCAAGGGTGTTAATCTTCTCATAGACCGCCATAAGGGTCTGCTTATTGGTTGCGCGGAAGTACTCTCCGCCTGTAAGCTGTGCTATCTCGCGCAAAATCTTCTCGTCAATCTCAACCTTCATCTCCACAACATCAACCTCACGACCGCGCTCGTCAAAGAGTGGATATGGGGCTGTGCCCTGCTTGCCTATGCCAATAGTGTAGACCTTAATGCCCAAATCCTTAGCTATCTGCGCCGCTGTAAGTGGCGAGATTTCACCACGGTTATTAACTCCATCGGTAAGAAGAATGACAACCTTACTCTTGGCATCACTCTCACGAAGGCGGTTAATTGATGTGGCAAGACCGTTACCTATCGCTGTTCCATCCTCTATAATTCCGCTACGAATACGGTTAATCATAGTCTGCAGCGAACTCTGGTCGGTAGTAAGTGGCGATTGAGTAAACGACTCGCCCGCAAAGACCACAAGGGCTATTCTGTCACCTGTGCGGTCAGAGATAAAGTCTGCAGCAACATCCTTAGCAACGCTCAATCTATCTGGTGTAAAGTCCTTGGCAAGCATAGATGTTGAGACATCCACCGCAAGCACAATATCTATACCCTCAGTAGTTGTATTGGTGTAGTGCTCAGCACTTTGCGGACGTGCTATAGCCACAACAATAAGGCTCAATGCTGCGCATCGTAACACAAAAGGAATATGACGCAAAAGGTATCGCCAACTCTTTGGCGCCCTCTTAAGGCTCTGGGTTGTTGAGACAATCATTGCCGCACCACCCTGCCTATTACGATAGATGTAGTAGGCAACAAGTGGCACAAGAAGTAGTAAAAACCACAATATTTTAGGTTGTGCAAACTCCATAATTTAGCTATTAGCTATTGGCTGTTAGCCATTAGCTCTGTTTTGTTTATTTGTACAATAATTCAACTACCAATTCTTACCTCCGCGGATGATAACCCCCTGCTTCTCCTTGAGCTTCTCCTGAGTCTTATCCTCCTGAGCCTGGATAGCCTCAAGCATTGCCTGCTGCTCCTGCTCGGAAATCTGCTGCTCATTAGGCTGCTGGTTCTGCTTATCCTCCTTGTTCTGCTTATCCTCTTTATCCTGCTTATCTTGTTGATTATCTTGATTTTGCTCCTGCTCCTGATTTTGATTATCCTGATTTTGGTCTTGCTGTTGCTGCTGATTTTGCTGTTGCTGTTGTTGCTGCTTAAGCATCTCCTTAGTCAGGGCGTAGTTGTATTTAGCCTCCTGGTCATCAGGATTTAGGCGCATAGCATCACGATAACTAACAAGTGCCTCCTTAAACTTCTGCTGCATAAAGAGGCTATTGCCCAAATTATAAGCCACATCGGCACGCTCAATATCTGTACGGGTAGAGTCTTGAGCCAGCTTGCGAAGTGTCTGCTCAGCCTTCTCTATCATCTTCACATCCAACTGCACACTATCGGCAAAAGCCCTACGGAACTGCACATTGGCTGTGTTAAACTTAGCCTCAAAAGATTTTGGGTCGTATCTAAGTGCGCGAGAGTAGTTGTCAATACTATTGTCATAATCTCCACGCTCATACTGACGATTTCCCTTGCGTACAAGGCGACGCTCAGGCATCTTTTGCGCTACAACCTCTCCAGAAATAAGGGAGGCAACGATAACTGCTAATATTGCTAAAACTCTATATTTCATCACTTCTCCTCCTCTTCCTCTGTCACCTCAACAGGCTTAGTCTCCTCAACAAAGTAGTATATTTTGCTATAGGCACTCTCATTCTCCGAAGCCTCAAAAAGCGCCTTAGCAAACTTTACAAGGTCGGCATCACGGAGCACACTGACAAGGTCCATAGCGCTCTTCTGTGGCAAATCAATCTCCTTAATTGCCTCCACAATCTCGTCGGTAGACATCTCCATCGCACCAATACCAAAACGCCCATCAATGTATGTGCGGACAATCTCCGAGAGTGCCGAATAGTACTCCTTGTGGCGGTTATTCTGCCACAACTTCTGATTTTGGAGATTCTCCAAGGCTGTAATTGCTACGATATGTGGCGGAAGAGGTGGCTCTGGCTTAAATAGATCGGTAATCTTCTTGCCGCGCTTAGCAAGGTAACGAGCAAGTAGATATACCGCCAGCGCAAGGATAGCCAAAATGGCGAGCAGAATGGTTAGGTAGCCAGATATTTCACCAAACTTAAACGGTAGTGTCTTCACTGGCTTAATATCGCGCAACATCGCTGTAGAGTCAATCTTAAATGTATTGACAACAACATGCAACGAATCCTTGACACCATAGAGAGTATCGACAATATTCTTATCTGCATACAGCACACTTGGGCGACCTAAGTTATATACCCCCTCATCAAAAGCGGTCAGAGTATATCGCTTGCGAAGCAATAGACGGCGACCCTTCTGCTCAAGAGTATCAACAGGATGGTCCTCAAGGCACTCTAACACCCCAAATTGTGGCATTCCATCCTCTGCAGTACCAGCCCTCTCCATACTAAAGGCTGGAAAAAAGAGGCTCTGCACCTGATCCTTCTCAACATCTATAGTAAGGGTAAAGCGGTCGCCAATAAGGATACTATCTGGCTCAATATACGCCTTGACTGTCGGTGTAACACTCTGTGCCACAGTGATATATGAAACAGTGGCAAAAAGCACAGTCAGGATATGTTTAACACGTGTAATCATCTCTTTTTGAAGAGTTTAATCAGTTCAGCAACATAGTCCGCCTCGGTTGTAAGGTCGGCAGTATCTATGCGGTTATGCTTAAGCAGGGTATCTATCGCCTGCTCACGCTCGTTATACTGCTCAGCACAATAGTCGCGCACTGCCGCTGAGGAGCTATCAATCCATATCTTCTCACCACTCTCGGCATCACGCATCTCAATTATTCCCACATCGGGTAAAATCTTATCGCGTGGGTCGGTAACACGAATGGCAACAACATCGTGTCGCGAGGTGGCAATCTTCAGAGCATCCTCAAAAGGCTCCATGTCGCGCTTGGGAACTATAAAGTCCGAGAGTACGAAGGCTGTACAGCGCTTTTTATTGACATTGGTCATATAGCGCACCGCCTCCGAGAGGGCTGTACCATTAGATGTTGGTGTAAACTCAATAAGCGAGCGGATAATCATCAGAATATGGCTACGACCCTTCTTTGGAGGGATAAACTTCTCAACCTTATCCGAGAAGAATATACATCCCACCTTATCGCCCGTCTGAGCAGCCGAAAAGGCAAGCACGGCAGCAACCTCGGTAATCATATTGCGCTTGGTCTGCACTGTAGTACCAAAAGCGCCTGAGCCGCTGACATCAACAACAAGCATCATCGTCAGCTCACGCTCCTCCTCATAAATCTTGATATGTGGAGTGGCTGAACGTGCAGTAACATTCCAATCAATATCCCTCACATCGTCACCAATACGATACTCACGCACCTCGGCAAAGGACATACCACGCCCCTTGAATGCCGTATGATACTTTCCAGCGAAGATCTCATTCGACAACCCTCGGGTCTTTATCTCAATTTTTCGTACCCGCTTAAGAATATCGCTCTCGCTTGTTCCCATTATGGCACAATAACATTATTGAGAATCTCGGTAATAATCTCCTCAGTAGAGATATTCTCCGCCTCAGCCTCGTAGGTAAGTCCGATACGGTGGCGAAGCACGTCGTGACACACGGCGCGTACATCCTCTGGGATAACATAACCACGGCGACGGATAAAGGCGTATGCACGTGCAGCCTTAGCAAGAGAGATACTTGCACGTGGAGAGCCTCCATAGGCGATAAGCGACTGCAACTTCTGCAGGTTATACTCTGCAGGCTCACGAGTTGCGAAGATAATATCTACGATATACTTCTCAATCTTCTCGTCCATATAGACATCCTCCACAACCTTGCGTGCGCGGACAATATCCTGCGGTGTGATAATCTTATTAGGCACCGGCATACCTGCACCAGAGAGGTTCATGCGGACAATATCCCTCTCCTCCGACTTCTTTGGATACGAAATCTTTACTTTGAGCATAAATCGGTCTACCTGCGCCTCTGGCAGTGGATATGTACCCTCCTGCTCAAGTGGGTTCTGGGTTGCAAGCACAAGGAACGGCTCTGGCAGGCGATAGGTGCTCTCACCGATAGTCACCTGACGCTCCTGCATAGCCTCAAGAAGTGCTGACTGCACCTTTGCTGGGGAGCGGTTAATCTCATCGGCAAGCACAAAGTTGGCAAACACTGGACCCTTGCGGACAGTAAACTCCTCACTCTTCTGCGAGTAGATTAGCGTACCCACAACATCGGCAGGGAGAAGGTCTGGAGTGAACTGGATACGCGAAAAATCGGCATCTACAGCCTTGGCAAGGGTGGTAATAGCAAGTGTTTTAGCAAGACCTGGCACACCCTCAAGAAGAATATGACCATTTGAGAGCAGTCCGATAAGAAGTGTATCTATCAGGTGGCTCTGACCAACGATAACCTTACCCATCTCCTGACGGAGGGTATCTACAAAGAGCGACTCTCGCTCAATACGCTCATTAAGTTCTTTGATGTTTATTACTTCGCTCATAATCTGACAATTTCCTATATAAACGAGACTTCTAATTTTTTATTGTTCATTTTTGGACAACTCCGCAAAACAGTGGCGACAAATTGGCTCATAAGTATCCTTTTCGCCAAGCATCACAAGGGCATTATCCGCCGTAAGACGGTGCGAATGGTGTGCCAAGTTACCACAACGAACACATATCGCATGCACCTTAGTCACATACTCAGCCGTTGCCATAAGGTCGGGCATTGGACCAAACGGTTTGCCTAAATAGTCCATATCCAAACCCGCAACAATCACACGGATACCACTATTAGCAAGGGTGCGACATACGTCAATAATCCCTCGGTCAAAAAATTGAGCCTCGTCAATACCCACAACATCTACATCAGAGGCAAGAAGCAGAATATTCTGCGACGACTCTACAGGTGTAGAGCGGATAGTAGTTGCGTTGTGTGACACAACCTCATCCTCTGAGTAGCGCACATCTATGCACGGCTTAAAAATCTCTACTTTAAGGTGCGCAAACTCTGCGCGACGAAGGCGGCGAATAAGCTCTTCGGTCTTTCCCGAAAACATTGAGCCGCAAATAACCTCAATCCAACCCTTCTGGCTGGCATTCTCTAAAAACATAGTCTATATCTTTTTGTAAATTTTCATATTTTTGTCAGTGTAGCTTAACAACTCATTAAAATTCCCTTTTGCTATGCCAAGCTCTTGCAAACAAGCTTTTAACCTCTCCCCAACGCTATTACCCCTCACTTCAAGTGGACAATGATAGACAATCTCTCCGTGCAGTTTACCATCCTTAACTGACCAATCTACATAGACCGCTAAAGGTCTATCTCCATCCCACTTATCGGCATAAATACGATAATTGAGCGCTTTACAAGCAAAATATATATTTTGTCGTTGTGCATACTCTGCTATAGGAACAATACTATCTAAACATTGTTGTAAAGAGATTTCACTACCATCATATTCAAGAATGTAGTTTGCCACGCCTGAATTGGGAATAACTTCCCCACAAACTTTACAGTTACGCTTTGCCTCAGAGAGATTATCTCCCGAGAAAATCCCTATTTTCTGACTATCAGAGAGTGTGAGTAAACCAGATTTATCTCCACTAACCTTATTGAGTAATTCAAATTTCCACCCGAGCTTAAAAGATCCAGCCTTTGTTCGTCTATAGTTGTCAATACAAATCAGATAATCAGCATCAAAACTATCTTTTATACCACTTGTTGCAGTAGCTATAATCTTTTGCGCATCATCTCCAAAAATCTCAATAGCACGCTCTAAAGAGATCTTATTCTCAATAAAATTTGCATTGGTTTGTTTGATGGAGATTTTTATCTCTATAGTGTGTTCCTGATTGTCTGTAGCTGCAATATAGACATCGGTCTTACACTCACCCTCTGAGGGACGAGGTTTGCCAACCCTCTTTACAGTATACTGTCTTCCACCAAAGTCAAACTGATGACCAAGTTTGAAGAGCGAAATAATATATTGTTCGGATTGAATAAATCTTGCCATTACAATAAGTTCTTAAGTTCAACACCCAAAGCTAAGGCAATCTTTTCTGCCACCACAAGAGATAAATTGCGACGTCCGGACTCTATATCTGGTAGGTATGTACGATCTATATTGGCTAAGTTAGCCAATTTCTCCTGCGATAACCCCTTTTCAAGTCGAAGTTTGCGCACATTTGCTCCAAAAATTTCATTTATGTTCATAGGTTACAAAAGTAGGCTATTGTAGACTATTATACAACGGACTATTGTCTACAAGTGTAATTTGCAAAATCTATAATTTGTATTAACTTTGTCGCCAAATTGTGAATATGAATCTTATAAGTCTATTTTCAGGAGCAGGTGGTATGGATCTCGGCTTTTATAAAGCTGGGTTTAGGACTATTGTTGCAAATGAATGGGATAAAAAGATAACTCCTACATTTAGAGCTAATTTTCCAGATGTTGAGCTTATTGAGGGGGATATTCGCAAGATAGACTCATCTGCATTGCCAGATAACATTATCGGTATTATTGGAGGACCTCCGTGCCAGTCGTGGAGCGAGGCTGGAACTCTGAAAGGTATTGAAGATAGACGCGGACAATTGTTCTATGAATATATCCGCGTAATAAGGGATAAAAGACCTGTTTTCTTTGTCGCTGAGAACGTTTCTGGTATGCTTGCTGCACGACACCGTAAAGCAGTACAGGAGTTTATATCACTCTTTGAAGATATTGGATACAACGTCAATCTTAAGTTACTAAACGCTAAAGATTTTGGTGTTGCTGAGGATAGAGAGAGGGTATTCTTTATAGGATTTCGTAAAGACGTAAATATTCCGTTTTTTACTTACCCTACACCTATAGACTGTCGCTTAACTCTAAAGGATGTGATTTGGGATTTGAAAGATAGTGCAATTCCAGCGAAAGAGAAGAATAAAACAAATGGAGATGACTGTATTGTCGCAAACCACGAGTACTATATCGGGTCGTATTCTCCTATATTTATGTCAAGAAATCGCGTTAGAGGTTGGGATGAACCAGGCTTTACAGTTCAAGCAAGTGGGCGTCAGTGTCAGCTCCACCCTCAAGCTCCTAAAATGGAGAATATAGGTCTTAATCGTTTTCGTTTTGTTCCGGGATGTGAACATCTGTATCGTCGTATGAGTGTAAGAGAAGTTGCTAGAATACAAGGTTTCCCAGATAACTTCCAATTTATCTATAACGATGTAGATTATGGTTATAAAATGGTAGGTAACGCCGTCCCTGTCAATCTCGCATATAGTGTTGCACTGCAGATAAAGATATATCTAAAGAATGCTGGTATTATTGTGGATTGATTTCTACTTAAACCACTCTGTATAAGGCTTTTGTGCTAAGTAGGAGTTGCGATAGTGGAAGTCTGAGGTTACCTCTTTCCAGACCCACTCTGGTAGGGGTGGGTTTTCAGTGGTACTCTTCAGCTCTACCTCGGCAACAACAAGACCTTCGTTTCTGCCAGTAAATTGGTCCACCTCCCAGGTATAACCCCCATAATTGACAAGGTGGCGAACCTTCTCCACAATGCCTCGGCAACGAGTGAGCAGCCTCTCAGCGCAGCGCAGAGGAATCTCCCGCTCAAACTCAAAGCGGCTCAACCCCCGATCTTTACTCTTACCCTTAAAGGTGATAAATCCCTTGTCGCCATAGATTCTCACCCTTGCCGTAACGCGGCGAGCACAAAGATAACCCTGCGCAATGCGGCTACTGCTATAAGCTTGAGAGATAAAGCCGTCATCTGAAACGAGATATTTACGCTCTATCTCCTTCATCGTGAAGCGGTATCTTTTGCATCTGAAGCGATAACTCCCTGACAATCAAGCGCCCACTTGCCCTGCACGCGCAGCACCTGCTCAATAATATCGCGTACAGCACCTGCACCACCGTTATACTCAGAGATATAGCGAGCAACCTCAAGAACCTCTGTACAAGCATCTGCAGGGGCTACAGGGATACCCACGTGGCGCATACACTCAAGGTCTGGAATATCGTCACCCATATATATTGCATTCTGAAGGTTTACGCCCGTCTTAGCGGCAAAGTCCTCAAGTGCCGCAATCTTATCCATACAACCGAGATAGCGGTGTTCAATACCCAAGCGGCGCATACGCGACTCAAGGTTGTTACCAAAGCCACCAGAGATAACGCAGACATTATATCCGTGCTTGACTGCATAGGCAAGGGCATAGCCATCCTTAGCGTAGTAGCAACGGATAAAGTCTCCACCCTCAATAGGGATAATCTTGCCGTCGGTCATCACACCGTCCACATCAAAGATAAATGCCTCAACGTCGGCAATTACCTCTTTGAAGTTTCTCTTATTCTCCATATATTTTCACTTATTATATCATACATTTTTCGTAGCACCTCATTCTCGCCAATCAACTTGCGATGACGCTCTAAGGTCTGCATATCACCCCTTACGGCAGGTCCTGTCTGCACCTGTGCGGGTTGTCGGCTATCCAGCGCCTTTGCCGCCGTCTCGGCTATAAGTGGTGCGACAACTTCAAAGTCAAGACCCGCACCAGCAAGCAGCTCAGCCGCTGTAGCATACATATTATTTACAAAGTTAGATGTAAGAACGCCCGTAAGGTGTATCTTCTCACGCAGCGCAGCATCTGCTGGTAAAACATTGCCTGTCAAACTCTTAGCAAATGCCTCCGCTTCATTGTATGTAGCCTCATCTTGAGCCTCAACAAATAGGAATATCTCTCTAAAATTGATAACTCTGCCGATTGAGAAGGTCTGGAAAGGGTAGACAATTGCCCGACGAACACCCTCTGGCAACATCTCAAGCGTACCGCAGCCAGCCGTATGTGCAACAATAGCCCCCTTAGCAAATGGCAACGCTGCCGCCACCTGTGCAATGGCGCGGTCGCTAACGCAGATAAGGTACAACTCCGCCGCTTTAAGCTCTGCCGCGCAACCACAATACTCCGCACCTGCCAAAGAGGCGACATATTTGCCGCGCTCACCATTACGCGCATACACCTGAACGACCTGGTGCGAAGTGGTACGGAGCGCCCTTGCAAAAGCCTCGGCGACATTGCCACTGCCGACAATAATTACTTTATAACTTTTCATAACGCAAAGATAACAAATAAAGTGGAAATGCACCACATAATCTACAAAAATAGCCCTCACACGCCTATCAAAGCCCCATCTTTTACCATAAAAATTTTGCAAAATGTGGTTTCTGTTGAGTAAAAAGTTGGTTTCGTTGAAATTATTTTTTCTCTTCAAAAAAACGCCATACATTTGCACCACGAAAGGATTTTGGTAAGATACGTCGCATCATTTCTATTCATAACCGTTCTTTTCTCGGCGTATCTAAATGTAATGTTTTGTTAAAGGGAAAGTGTTTTTCCAAGAGGGTTGATTTTTTTCAGCTCTCTTTTTTTGTGTTGAGGTGATAAATCTACCCGCTTTGCAACTAAAATCCTATTAAGCGGTATTTTTATCCAAAATTGTTGTATCTTTGTCAGTTGGAAACTAAAACAGACAAAATATATGGCAGTAGAATTAAAGGATTTGACCAAGTCGGAGGAGAACTACTCACAGTGGTATAACGATTTGGTTGTTAAGGCTGGACTGGCTGAGAACTCAGCTGTTCGTGGTTGTATGGTTATCAAGCCATACGGTTATGCTATTTGGGAGCGTATGCAGCGTGTGCTTGACGATATGTTCAAGCAGACTGGTGTGCAGAATGCCTACTTCCCACTCTTTATCCCTAAGTCTTTCTTCTCTCGTGAGGCGAGCCACGTTGAGGGCTTTGCTAAGGAGTGCGCTGTAGTGACACACTACCGTCTGAAGAACGACCCAGCGGGTAAGGGCGTTGTTGTAGACCCAGAGGCTCGCCTTGAGGAGGAGCTTATCGTGCGCCCTACATCAGAGACTATCATCTGGAACACCTACAAGAACTGGATTACATCTTACCGCGACCTACCAATTCTCTGCAACCAGTGGGCAAATGTTGTTCGTTGGGAGATGCGTACCCGCCTCTTCCTGCGTACTGCCGAGTTCCTCTGGCAGGAGGGTCACACCGCTCACGAGACCAAAGAGGAGGCTATTGCTGAGGCTACAAAGATGATCTATGTATACCAGAAGTTTGCTCAGGAGTGGATGTGTCTGCCAGTTGTTGTGGGTCACAAATCTCCAAATGAGCGCTTTGCTGGTGCAGAGGATACCCTTACTATCGAGGCTCTTATGCAGGACGGTAAGGCTCTGCAGAGCGGTACATCTCACTTCTTAGGTCAGAACTTCGCTAAGGCATTTGACGTTAAGTTTGCGAACCGCGAGGGTAAGCTGGAGCATGTATGGGCAACCTCTTGGGGTGTCTCTACACGACTAATGGGTGCGCTTATTATGGCTCACTCTGACAATAACGGTCTTGTGCTTCCTCCAAAGCTCGCGCCTATTCAGGTTGTTATTGTCCCTATCTACAAGGGTGAGGAGCAGCTTGCTGCAGCACGCGCAAAGATGAACGAGATTGCTGATGGACTTACTGCTCTCGGTATCCGCGTGAAGGTTGATGACCGCGACAACCTCCGCCCAGGCTTTAAGTTTGCTGAGTATGAGCTTAAGGGTGTGCCTGTACGCCTTGCACTCGGTCAGCGCGACCTTCAGAATGGCACTATTGAGCTTGCTCGTCGTGACACACTTACAAAGGAGACTGTATCTCAGGAGGGTATCGTAGAGCGCATTGCAGCCCTGCTTGACGAGATTCAGGCAAATATATATACTAAGGCTCTTAACTTCCGCGACTCTATGATTACTAAGGTTGATACTTGGGAGGAGTTCGTTGAGGTACTCAACAATAAGGGTGGCTTTATCTCAGCACACTGGGATGGCACTCCAGAGACCGAGCAGGCAATCAAGGATGCAACAAAGGCGACTATCCGCTGTATTCCTATGGATGCAGAGCCAGAGGAGGGCAAGTGTATCTTTACCGGCAAGCCTTCACACTGCCGCGTACTGTTCGCAAAGAGCTACTAATAGATAGGTATATCCTAAAAAGTATAAAAAACAACGACCTCGATGTTACATTTCGGGGTCGTTGTGCGTTATATAGACGACAAGAGAAACAAACAGAGACAACTTTGAAAACGACAACAGAGCAATATACCAATCTTGTACTCTCGGCAAAAGATACACTCTACCGTTTAGCGTTGAGCATTACTGGTAGTGATGTTGAGGCGGAGGATATTGTGCAAGATATATATGAGAAGGCGTGGAGGGCAAGAGATGCTGTACTTGCGAGCCACTACCCTCGTGCCTATCTGTGTCGCATGGCTCGCAATCTTGCCATAGACCGTCTACGAATGCGCAAAGTTACAGTTGAGATTGCAGACAGAGAGGTTGAGGATGGTATTAAGGGGGTAGTTATAAACGATATTGCTCAATATACAGTAAAGGTTATCTCTGCGCTACCAGAAAAGCAGAGGGTGGCAATTCAGATGCGCGATGTCGAGGGTTATGAGTTAGAGGAGATAGCGGAGGTGTTAGAGTGCGACCAGACAAGTGTCAGAATGAACCTTTCACGAGCGAGAAAGAGTGTGAGGGAGCAGATATTAAAAGCGATGAATTATGGAACTGAGTAGAGTAAGAGAGTTGTTAGAGCTATATTTTGAGGCTCAGACAACCATAGAGCAGGAGCGAGAGTTGTCCCAATATTTTGCCTCGGCAGAGGATATTCCAGCCGATTTACTGCCATACAAGGCAATCTTTGCAGCCTTTGATCACTCAAAGCAGGTGAAGAGCAGCCAGCTACTAAAGAGCCCAAAGCCTCGCCTCAGAGTACTATACAGTGGATTGTCGGCAGTAGCAGTGGCAGCGGCGCTACTTTTGGGACTTTTTATCTGGGTAGAGCAGCCCAAAGCAGAGCCGTCACTTATCTGTTACATAGACGGCGTGCAGGTTGAGGATAGAGAGGTGGCAATGGCTGAGGCTGAGCAGATTTTTAGCGCCATGGCTCAAGATATAGACCTTGCAATGGCGACAATAGAGAAGATACAAGTTTTTGATATAAAATAAGGAGGATATACCATGAAGAAGATCTTTACAACCCTACTACTTATAGCACTTGCCACCACAGCCGTGGCACAGCAGACAATCTCTTTAGACAAGAGTGGTCAGAGTAGCGTCACTGCGGATAATGGCGACCTGACAATCAACTTGGCGGGTATGAATTTCCGCCTTGGTGGTAGGGATTCTGTAGCTACGCAATCAAGTAAGAGCAGCAAGGCTTACTTTAGATTTGGAGGTGTCAACATACCGTCATACAACCACTTAGCACTTCTTGAAATAGGTACTAATTTTGTTGTCAATACCGACTTTACTGGCTACGACACCGCTATGCAGGAGGTTTTGGGATTTAGTAACCACAAGGCTGTCTGCGTAAACATAAATCTGATGACGATGAATGTTCCGCTAAACCCTAAGCGCACCCTCGGCTTTACTTTGGGCTTCGGTTTTGCGATGGAGAACTATACATTTAACAAAAATGTGTCGCTTAGCTATGACCAGGGTCGCTTTAACATTATAAATCTTGATGAGGGTATTAAGAAATCTAAGCTCGCGGTGAGCTATATCCACATGCCAATGCTCTTTGATTGGAACATCCGCCAACGATTCTTCATCTCTGCAGGTGCATCTTTGGATATATTGATGAACTCACAATTATCCTACAAAAAGCCTAAGACCCAAATTGACAGAGCCCTGCCACTAAACCCTATTCAAGTGGGTGTTACAGCGCGCATTGGCTGGCGCAGAATCTACGCCTTTGTAAACTATTCAGTGCTCAATATGTACAAACAGAGCACCGATATTTCGGCAAACCGCATCTCTGCAGGTATGGGATTATGGTTCTAACAGCAAAATTGTCTACACTATGAAAAGGATTATTACAATACTTCTGCTCCTGATGCCACTAACAGCCGTGGCACAGCAGCTCACCACAAAACAACTTCTTGAGAAGTATCTCAACAAGCCTGGATTTACAAGTGTAGAGCTGACAAAGGAGATTTTCCAGACAAATAAAGTGAAGGGTATTGATTCGATGGTCGCCCTCTCTACTGAAGATGGCGATATTGCACCCCTCTTTACGGCAGATGCTACAGCCTTGCTATCCGAGTATAAGAGGATAATGTCAATGGTCAGCGATGGCAAGAATGTGTCGATACACAGCAAGAGCGACAGCGCGGGTAAAATATACCACTTGGCAATGTTCTCACACTCTGAAAATAGCGCGGTGTTAATACTGCTCTCTGGTAGCGACATACAGATTGAAAAGGCGATGTCGCTTATCGGAAATGGTAAAAAATAGAGGATAGTTGTTAAAACTGAAGATTTTTTGTAATTTTGGGGTGATAAACAAAAAATCCAAACATGAAAAGACTCTGTTTTACAACACTCTTTGCCCTTGGTGCATATAGCGCCTTTGCGCAGACAACATCTTCAACAACAGATGTTCAGGGCATTATTACCGCCATTATTGTACTACTTGCGCTGCTTGCCATGGTGGCACACATGCTCTATGAAAACTTCTTCCGCAAGGCGTTACGCACAGACTACACCGCCGCTGAGTTTAGGGGTTTGCGCAAGGAGCAATCTTTGGGCGACATGACAGCTCAGGAGGCGATGGAGATAGATAGCAATATTGACCAAATTATTGCTCTCTGGGGAGAGCTGCCTAATGAGGATGGGGATATGGTTCCATATCCACTCAAACACTCTGTAGTGAAAAAGTCACTCGCTACACTTGAGCAGGCTATCGCCGCAATGCCGACAAATAGTCGTATTGTGGAGCGTATAAATGATGCCAACGAGATACTTAACCATGCCCGTAAGCGCCAATTTAACGGCTCAAAAGCGATGGTTATCACCGCCGTTATCGTCGGCATTGTACTCTCTGCAATCGCTGGCTCTGCTGAGGCGGCTATATCTATCGGTGTAGGCATTGCCCTCTACCTACTTGCCAGTCGCTCAGCAACGTTCCTCATTGCCGCAAAACAGCAAAAGGGGGGCAACGGCACCAGCTTCCTCTCTGGAATTATCGGTGGACTATTTATGGGCGTAGCAACTGCAAAGACCTATAAAACAGTGACCACATATAGCGACGGAACGACCAAAACCGAGACAGACAACTCCGAGACATGGATCTCTCTAATTTTCGGTCTTGTAATAATGGTTGTGCTATCTGTTATGCTCGCTCTAATCTCAGTAATCAACTACCTGCGCAACTATATTATATATTGGTAGAGAGCAGACAACAGTAAAGGGTCGCACTTTGAAAGTGTGACCCTTTTTGTATAATCACTTTACTGGGCTACAAAGTAGCAAGAAAATCGCTGACATTCTTCTCAATGCGAGCAGCAACATCTTCGCACTCAGCCTTGACGAACTTCTCGCCAGTGATGTTCTCGTAGAGCTCAATGTAGCGGTCGGTAATAGAGGCTACAATCTCTGGAGTCATCTCAGGCACCTGCTCTCCCTCCTGACCCTGGAAACCATTTGCCATAAGCCACTCGCGCACAAACTCCTTGCTCAGCTGCTTCTGCTTCTCACCTGCAGCAAGGCGCTCGGCATAGCCCTCGGCGTAGAAGTAGCGTGAAGAGTCTGGAGTGTGAATCTCATCCATAAGGTAGATAACGCCATTCTTCTTACCAAACTCGTACTTTGTATCAACAAGGATAAGACCCATCTTGGCAGCAATCTCTGTTCCGCGAGCAAAAATTGCGCGGGTGTAAGCCTCAAGCTGCTCATAGTCCTCACGACTAACGATACCGCGAGCGATAATCTCCTCCTTAGAGATATCCTCATCGTGACCCTCGTCAGCCTTGGTTGTAGGGGTGATGATTGGCTCTGGGAACTTCTGGTTCTCAACCATACCATCTGGCATAGCTACGCCGCAGATAGTGCGCTTGCCAGCCTTATACTCGCGCCATGCGTGACCAGAGAGGTATCCACGAATAACCATCTCCACCTTAAATGGCTCACACTTGTGACCCACAGTTACCATTGGATCTGGAACAGCGATTTTCCAGTTTGGAAGGATGTCGGCAGTAGCGTCAAGGAACGATGCAGCAATCTGGTTAAGCACCTGACCCTTGAACGGAATACCCTTTGGCAGTACCACATCAAAGGCTGAGATACGGTCAGAGACAACCATTACAAGGTAGTCGCCCTCGATAGCATAAACGTCGCGCACCTTACCAACATAGTGGCTCTGCTGACCCTTAAAGTTGAAGTTTGTCTTTACAATAGCTTCCATTCTATTCTGATATTAGTTTGTTTTGTTTCTGTTACAAAATTACAACAAATTAACGAATACTCTGCAGGTATTGAAAATATTTTTGAACAAACAATGTACATAACCCCATTTTTTTCGTCTATTTATTGTTGACTATCATAAAAAATGTTTATAAATTTGTAGTATGAAACACTCTAAATTTCTTGCATTTGACCTCGGTGCAACATCTGGTCGCACACTTTTAGGTACTCTACGTGACGGTCGCGTGGAGGTTGAGGAGCTTACCCGATTTGGTAATGGTATTACGGCAGTAAATGGCAAGTACTACTGGAATATTCTATCTCTCTACGAGCATATTGTAGAGGGTCTTACACTCTGCGCTAAGCGAGGCATTCGCCCCGACTCTGTGGGCATTGATACTTGGGGCGTAGATGTTGTCCCATTCGGTAGCGATGGCTCTCTGCTCGGTATGCCACGCGCATATCGTGACCCATATACTAACGGTGCGCCAGAGGAGTTTTTTGAGCTTATCCCGCGCGAGCAGGTCTACAGCAAGACGGGCATTCAGGTGATGAACTTCAACACCCTCTTCCAGATTTACGCAGCCGTAAAGGAGGGGTATAGCCCTATTGTTCAGGCAGATAGGCTGCTCTTTATGCCCGATGCGCTGAGCTATATGCTCACGGGCAAGCAGATTTGTGAGTATACCATAGCCTCCACATCGCAGTGCCTTGACCCGCGCACACAGAGGTGGGATAGAGAGCTGCTTACCACTGCGGGCGTAAAGGGGGATATTCTGCTTGAGCCGACCCTTCCAGGATGCGTTATCGGCAAAATCAACCCTACCATTGCTGCGCAGACGAGCATTGGAGAGGTTGATGTTGTCGCTGTAGCAGGGCACGACACCGCCTCGGCAGTTATGGCAGTGCCCGTAGAGACAGAGAACTTCGCCTACCTCTCTTCTGGCACTTGGTCGCTGATGGGCATCGAGACCCGCACGCCGATAATTACAGAGGAGTCTATGCTTGAGAACTTTACAAATGAGGGTGGCGTAGAGGGCACAACCCGCTTTTTGAAGAATATCTGCGGAATGTGGATTCTTGAGCAGTGCCGCAAGGAGTGGAGCCGTCAGGGCAAGGAGTACTCTTACCCAGAGATTGTCGCTATGGCTGAGAGTGCAGAGCCTTTCCAGTGCTTTATCAACCCCGATGATGCAATTTTTGCCAACCCAGACTCTATGTTAGGGGCTATAGAGAGCTTCTGCGCCCAAACTGGTCAAGTAGCACCAAAGAGCGACAAGCAGATTGTCCGCACAATATTTGAGAGTTTAGCGTTGCGTTACCGTCAGGTGCTTGAGATACTTGAGAGCATGGCTCCATTTGCCATTGAGACCCTTAACATTATCGGTGGTGGCTCAAAGAATGCGCTGCTCAACCAGTATACGGCAAATGCTACGGGCAAGTGTGTTGTTGCAGGACCATCCGAGGCGACAGCTATCGGAAATATAATGATGCAGGCGGTTGGTGCAGGGGTTGTTGGCTCTGTTGCCGAGGCTCGCGCTATTATCCGCAACTCAATCACAACAGATTCTTTCACCCCTCAAAACGCAGAGGCGTGGAACGATGCATACAGAAGATTTCAAACCTTAAAACCTACAAAATATGAATGAAATGAGAATTAAGCAGGCGTACGATATTGCTGTTGAGCGATATGCAGAGCTTGGAATAGATGTGGAGCAGGTGTTAGAGCAGCTTCAAAAGGTTGAGATATCAATGCACTGCTGGCAAGCGGACGATGTATCTGGCTTTGAGGCGAGTGGTGAGCTTACGGGCGGTATTCAGGCTACGGGAAACTACCCAGGCAAGGCGCGTAATATTGATGAGCTGCGCGCCGATATTCTCAAGGCATCATCTCTTATTCCTGGTCGTCAGCGACTAAATCTACACGAGATTTATGGTGACTTTGGCGGGGTGTTCGTAGACCGCGACCAGGTAGAGCCTAAGCACTTTGAGAGCTGGATTGAGTGGGGTCTTGAGAATGGTATGAGCCTTGATTTCAACACCACCTCCTTCTCACATCCAAAGTCGGGCGACCTCTCACTTGCAAACCCAGATAAGGCTATCCGCGACTTCTGGATTGAGCACTCAAAGCGTTGTCGCGCCATTGCCGAGTATATGGGCGTGCGTCAGGGCAACCCTTGCATTATGAACCTATGGGTGCACGACGGAAGCAAGGATATTACTGTAAACCGCATGCTCTACCGCCAGCTGCTGAAGGACTCTTTGGATCAGATTTTTGCACAGCAGTATGACAATATGAAGGACTGCGTAGAGTCTAAGGTCTTTGGTATCGGTCTTGAGAGCTACACTGTCGGCTCAAATGACTTCTATATCGGCTACGGCGCTACAAACAACAAGATTGTAACCCTTGACACTGGTCACTTCCACCCTACCGAGAGTGTTGCTGACAAGCTCTCTTCACTGCTGCTCTTTGTACCAGAGGTTATGCTCCACGTGAGCCGCCCAGTGCGTTGGGACTCTGACCACGTGACCATTATGAACGACGAGACCATGGATTTGTGTAAGGAGATTGTTCGCTGCAACGCCCTTGATAGAGTACATATCGGTTTAGACTACTTTGACGCATCAATCAACCGTATTGGTGCATACGTTATCGGTACTCGCGCAACACAGAAGTGTCTGCTTCAGGCTCTTCTTGAGCCACTTGCTCAGCTACGTCAGTATGAGGCAAATGGTCAGGGCTTTGAGCGCCTTGCTCTGCTTGAGGAGAGTAAGAATATGCCTTGGAATGCCGTTTGGGATATGTTCTGCTTGAGAAATAACGTTCCTGTTGGGGAGGGCTTTATTGCCGACATTCAGCAGTATGAGCGCGAGGTAACATCAAAGCGATAATCCTATAAATATACAGTAAACCGCCCCTATTCAGTCAGAATAGGGGCGGTTTATTATTATAAAGAAAAGTAACTACCTCAATCTATTAGAGATAAGCGACATAAACTCCTCGCGGGTGCGGTGGTCGGAGAGGAAGATGCCTGTAAATGCCGAAGTTGTGGTCGCTGAGTCCTGCTTCTCCACGCCGCGCATCTGCATACAGGTGTGCGAAGCCTCAATAACCACAGCCACGCCCAGTGGGTTGAGCGCCTCCTGAATAGAGTCGCGGATTTGGACTGTCAGTCGCTCCTGCACCTGCAATCTGCGGGCAAAGCACTCCACTACGCGAGCAATCTTGCTCAGACCAGTAATCTTGCCATTGGGAATATACGCCACGTGAGCCTTGCCGATAAATGGCAGCATATGGTGCTCACAGACAGAGAAGATCTCAATATCCTTGACAAGCACCATCTGGCGATACTCCTCGTTAAACATCGCCGAGCGGATAATCTCTATAGGGTCCTCGTTATACCCCTTTGTCAGAAACGACCACGCCTTTGCCACGCGCATAGGGGTCTTAACAAGTCCTTCACGCTCTGGGTCCTCACCCAAGAGCTTGAGCACCTCGGAGTAGTGGTAGGCGAGCTTCTCAAGGGTCTGCTCGTCAAAAATATCTTCCCTTCTATAGTTTTCCATATCTATAGTGTTTTCAAAAAGTTTACAAGTTTAGCAACAGCTCTGCCGCGGTGCGAGATTGCATTCTTAGCCTCAGCCGACATCTGCGCAAAGGTAATAATTTCTCCCGAAGGTACAAAAAGTGGGTCATACCCAAAGCCCTCACTGCCAGACTCGGCGGTGGCTATTGTCCCCTCAACGCGACCCTCAAAGGTATACTCCACACCGTCAAGAATAAGCGCTATAACTGTTCTAAAGCGGGCTGTGCGGTCAGTTATCCCCTCAAGATTTTTCAGCAACAGACGATTATTTGCCGCAAAGTCGTGTCCATCTGTGGCATAGCGCGCCGAGTGTACCCCTGGAGCGCCTCCGAGTGCATCAACCTCCAGCCCAGTATCGTCTGCAAAGCAATCCATACCTGTTTTTTCGTATACATAGCGTGCCTTCTGCAGTGCATTTCCCTCAAGGGTGTCGGCTGTCTCTGGAATATCCTCCGTAATACCACACTCACGTAATGTCACCAACTCAAAAGCGTCGCCAAGCAGAGCCTGCACCTCGCCAAGTTTATGGGCATTATTTGTGGCAAAAATCAATCTTCTCATATCTATTCGTAACTTACATACTTACCATTTATCACAGCTGTGGTCTTATCCTCAGTGCCTAAAACAAGGTCTTTATACTTAATATCTATCACGCCACTATCTACACCACTGCAGTTTATAGTAACCACTGGCGCGCTTTTAAGAATGGTAAAGTCAAGTGTATACCCCTCGCCATCAATAGTACCTACACCAGAAATAGTTGATAGTACGGCAAGAGCATCTATAGATGCATCATACTTGAAATCAAAGTGGTAAGAGAGTTTATCATATTCATAGAAGAACGGTTTTTCATCTATCTTCTCAATATAAAACTCCCTTTCAGCACCCTGCTTGCCTACAAACTGGGCAGATAACTTCTGATACTGACTAATTGTAGTAAGCTCCCACACAGCACCCTCAGAGAGCCTTTTACCACCAGTTGTAACTTTATAACTATTCTCTAAGACACCATTGCTGAGTATTCTCTGGAACTTTACTCCGTCCTCCTCTATAGTGACAAGGTAGTTCTTTGAAAGCACCGCATTTAGAAGGCGTATTTCTGTTTCATCCCCACCAAGTAGTATATCGGCATAAATTGCATAATAAGATAGGTTTGATGCCTCGTGTATAGCTGTAACAGCCCTATTATAGAGCAACCTATCTACAGCATCCTCATTTCTACTAAAGCCGTCGGCAATCTTACAAGATGTAAGAGATAACAGAGCCATTAGCACAACAATATATCTTTTCATAGCCTACCTCCTCTTTTTTGAATCAAAACGATAACCAATACCCACTCTACCACAACCGCCTGTACCCGTCAGCGAGCCAAGCTCCACAAAACCGAAGAGTTTACGACCAAAGGTACATCCGATAAGCGTAAAATCTGCCCAAGGAAGCATCATACCACTACTTCCCCCAGCAAGACCTACAGAGACAGTTGAGTATAGTTGCACCTTCTCGCGGTAGAGGTAGACAAAACGGAATGTAGGCATAACACTCACCATAAAACCAGTTTCGCGGCTCTTAAGTGTATTATCCTCTACGTAGCGTGTAGGATTTGTTAAAAGGGCAAAATTGACCGTAGCACCGCACTGCAGCCAGCGGCGAGAGTGATAGGCGTAGCTCAGTGAGTAGATACCTGTAAAGTAAGTACCTGCATCGTAGGTCTTTGCATCAAGAACCTCCTCTCGGAAATTTTTGTAGTAGTAATCATCTGCATAAGTGGTTACAAACAGACCCAAACCTAACGATGGGCTTCCAATGCCAATACGAAGGTCGTGCTGATCTACCCTCTTTGGCTTAACACGGGTTACGGTAACAGTATTCTGCTGACCGTCATACTCAACCGTGCGAGATTGCGCACTTATTACACTAGTAACAAAAAGCGCACAGATTAGTAGTGTAATTCGTTTCATATAGTTAGTATTTTAAGAGGCATAAGCCTCTGTGTTTACGCTATTTAGCTATCTCAAGTAGCTCGACATTGTAGTCGGCAATACACTTGTCAATTACCGCCTTTACAACTGCATCTATTTCCGAGCCCTCGGTATAATCTGCCGGACAGACGTGGTTTACGCGGTTATCACGAATAAGGGTGTTCATCTCGCCGCGCTTTGCCTTGTCCTTGGGGTTGTAGACAGCAATGGAGTGACCGCCAAAGTTCTTTACAAGGCGCATACAAGGGATGTCCGTCGTTCCATCGCCCACATAAATCATACGCGAGAATGGCACTGGGCGACTCTTCTCCTCCATATACCTATTCACCTGCTTTGTGTCGT
>SUZO01000021.1 GCA_015059805.1 Rikenellaceae bacterium | reverse complement strand
TTTGTTTGTAAAAATCCAGATTGTGTAAAAGGCAAGGGAAAACAGCACGCTGATGGCAGTTATGATGGTATAAATGCAGATTGGAATGCAGCTCGTAACATAGCATTAAGTACTACAGTAGTTGATAAAAAGAAAAAATAGCTTATCTTTGCATTCAGAAAGAGTTCTTTGATATGTGATATAGATTTCTACACCCATTATGGGTTGGGCGTGTTGGAACGCCTTAGTTTGAGGTTTGAAGATAAAAATCAAATAGGTGGAGGCTATTTTTGATATTCAAGCACTCAAAAAATTCACTTATTTTTTGTGATATATAGTTGGAAATCAACACATTCCAACCTTGCAGGCTGTTAATAGCTTGACTTTTAAGTGGATATCCAACTAACCAATTTTTTACGCAAATAATGGCAAAGCTGTTAATAGCTTGACTTTTAAGTGGATATCCAACTTCTTTTTTTTACTGAAATTTTTACTACTTGCTGTTAATAGCTTGACTTTTAAGTGGATATCCAACTTGCAAGTACCCATAATATATAGTATTAGCTATTAATAGCTTGACTTTTAAGTGGATATCCAACTAACGCGGATTTGTTCTTAGTGCGTAAGACAGGTGTTACCACCTTGACTTTTAAGTGGGTGTCTAACTTCTTTTGTTTTCCGTTTTTTACTAACTTTGTTCGCAAATTGGAAAAGATATGAGACGATTTATTGATATTCTTGTGGTTGTGGCGCTCCTCTTTGCATGTGGTTGCACAGATACAACAACTAATGAGGATGGTCAGATAGTACTCAACACTCTGCGCGTAGAGCCACGAAGTATCACCTTTGTGGTTGGTGGTTCCAAGGCTCTCAATGTTGTCAGCACTCCAGTGGTGGAGGGGTTGATTTTCACCTGGTCATCAACCAATAGTAGTGTAGCTACTGTTAATGATGCTGGAGTTGTTAAGGCTATCTCTGAGGGTACGGCAGAGATTATCTGTAGCTATAACGACCAGATTTCAGCGCGCTGCAGTGTAAAGGTTATCCCTAAGACAGATTCAGGGGAGTTGCCTGATAAGATTACCCTCGCTTCGCTTGCTAATCCGCTGAGCCAGAGTATGATATTCTCCTCTCGCCAGCTCAGGTATCCAGGTACAGTTATGCAGTGTTTTGACTTCTACGATGGCAGTCAAGATGGCTATATATACTTTACCCAGTGTGGCGCTGATGCTACTACGGGTAATAAGTGGATTGTTGTTGCAAGTCGTGTAAAGCGTGGTCCATACGGTGATAGCACACCAAGCAGCGAGGCTATGTATTTACGCTGGTTTGGTCACGGAACAATTATGTGCGTAGAGCACTCCGAGAGTAATGGCGAGGACTATATTTGGGTCAATTCTAACGGTACACTCTCTGGTAGCAACTATACCGATCAGAAGACCGTCTCTCGCATACTCTTTGAGCCTGGAAAGACCTATGAGCACTGCGCGGGTGAGCACTTCTATCTTGACTCTTACCGCGATAGCAGTGGTAAAACTTGGTCAAATCTCCTTGATTTCCAGGTAAATATCGACTTTAAGGCTCGCCGTATGCTTGCTACCTGCCGTACAAGTGGCGTGCGCCACCTTATTGTCTACGACCTTGATCGGGTGCTGGCTCTAAAGGAGCAGAATGTCTCCCTTACACGTACTTGGGGCGGCGAGGGCGATACAGGCACTTCAAAGCATACAGAGACTACAACTATCAAGGCTCGTAACCTTAACACCCTAACCCCTCTGGGCTCATTTACGCTCAAGAATAACTCAAGCACAACAGACTTTACAAAGAGCTACTCAAGCTCATATCAGGGGCATGCTATTGCCGACAAATATATATTCTGGTATGAGGGAAATGCATACGAGAAAAAATCGGGTAGCGGTGTGTATGATAACTCGCAGGCATACCTTGAGGTCTTTGACTACTCAGGCAATCGCGTTGTTCCTCGTACACGTGTGGCAGCAGCATCCGACTTCAATAATCTGCAGAAGTTGCTTAGACTTAATGAAAACCTATATTGCGAGGCTGAGGGCGTGCAGGTTCGTGATGGCAAACTCTACTTGGGTATTGTGACACATCTTGCTGGCGCTACGACAAAGAATAGATTGGCAACAATATTGCAGTACGATTTGTAAATCGCCCTTTAGTAGATAACGCTGCAAAAATCAATTTTTTGCAGCGTTATCCATTAAAAGTCCTCGTATGGGTCTATCTCTTCAATATCTGGCTCGTCATTTATCTCCGAACCATACTCAAGTTCTGGCTCCAGTTCGTCGTCATCATAGAGGAACATCTCGCCCATCACAGCATCAATCTCGCGGCGCTCCTTTTTGGTCGGACGACCCGTGCCTCGCTCACGGAATACAAAGATTGTCTCGCGAGGGATGTTTAACTTATCCAGCTCTGTCTGTGGCGTAATATTTTGGCAATAGAGCGGTACATTCTTCGCCGGCTGGCGATTTGATACCAAATCCGTGATAAGGTATGAATATGTAATCATACCCCTCTTGACCTCTATCTTATCCCCCACCTTTGCCTCGCGCGACGGCTTGGCGTAACTCCCATTTACCGTCACCCTATTATTCCTAATCGCATCGGCAGCGTCGCTCCTTGTCTTGAAGATGCGGACTGCCCATAGGTATTTGTCAAGTCTAACCTCCATAATTTTGTTATTTTGAGCGGCTTTTGCCGCGTTATACTCGTTTCGAAAATGCTCACGTAGCTTTACTATGCTCCGCTTTTCTCTACTTCGTAAGCCTTGCAAAATCTCACTCAAAATAACAAAATTGGTGCTACTTTGAGTGGCTGCTCGCCTTGACGGCGTTGTAAAACCGCGCCTAAAATTCAAAAATTAACTTCGTAAGCCTTGCAAAACCTCACTCAAAATAACAAAATGGCGTTACTTTGAGCAGCTTTGCTGCGTTATGTTTGTCTCAAAAAGCTCACATACGTTTTAGTATGCTCCGCTTTTCTCTACTTCGCAAGCCTTGCAAAACCTCTCTCAAAATAACAAAATCGTGCTATTTGAGTGGTTGTGCTGCATCTCCTTAATATCTCTAATTTCCCTAAACTCACTGCAGCCCTTACTCCTCCTCTCCGCTCATGGCGGCGATGCCCTCAGGTGGCTCAAGGGTGCGGTTATTAACTTGGCGGCTGATGCTCATGATTATGCCCAATGCGGCGGCGGTGCAGATCATTGACGTTCCGCCATGTGATATAAGTGGCAGGTTTTGTCCCGTCTCAAAAAATAGGTGTGTCGAGACCATAAAGTGCAGCAGTGCCTGTATAGTAATCATCAGCGCCAACCCCAGGGCGAGCAATCCTCCGAAGAGCCAACGGCTGCGATGGAATATTGCTATAGCGCGAGCGAAAATCCAGGCGTAGAGGATAATGAGTATCATGCCCATAATAATTCCGTACTCCTCCACAAAGAAGGAGAAGATATAATCGCTCTCTGGGTGTGTAATCTTTGCACGCATAACCGACTGACCCGCGCCCACGCCAAACAGACCGCCGTCATAGATTGCAATCATGGCGTGGTCGGCATCGCTAAGGCGGCTGCTACTATCTGCAGTGCCGGTCCAATCCTTGACAAAGTTGGTGATTCGGCTTGTAGCTGTATGTGCGCGACCACCTCCAGCGGCAAAGTAGATTGCTATAGCTACGGCAATGAGCATGATGAACTTAAAAATCTCCATCTTGAGTGCTCGTGCAATGAATATCATCACAAGACCAATGCCGAAGATCAGCAGGGCGGTAGAGTTATGAGCCTTGATAATCACCACCACCGATGCTACCACAGGCATAAGTATCTTGCAGGTGCCATTCCAGAGTATATCAAGCTGCTTTTTGCGCCCATTTTTACTCCATTTCCATGGGTTCAGAGATGGGATAAGTCGCTGCTTGCCGATTGTTGGCTGCGCCTGGTCAAGCATACGGGCAAGAAGTAGAATGGTCGCCACCTTAAGCAGCTCCGAGGGCTGAACAGAGAAGCCGAAGTCGTACCAACGAGCAGCGTCGCCACTCTTTGCACCGAAGAAGTAGACACCCAAGGTGAAGAACCAGCAGAAAATGTAGGCATAAGGGGCAATGCGATAAAGGAACTTTGCACCCATAAAGTAGCAACACATCATGGTTATCACAGCCAGCAAAATAACCACTAAGTGCTTGGTAAATATAGCGTTAGTCTCAGTGCCCATGTGGGCATAGCCCATCTTTGCCACAGATGAGTAGACAACAAGTGCCGAGAGCACAAAGAGTATAGGCACGATGACCATCAACACCTTGTCGGCATTGAAGATAGTAACTTTGGAGAGTATTGAGGGTACTTGTGCTCTATTGTCTTCCATCGTTTCTACTTTTTAAGATTTGTTGTTACCCACTCCTTGAACAGCTCGCCACGCTGGCAGTAGTTCTTAAAGAGGTCAAAGCTCGCGCAAGCAGGGGAGAGTAGTACACTGTCGCCACTCTTTGCCGCTGCAACTGCTGCACGCATAGCGCTGTCAAGGCTGTCGGTAGAGATGATTGTCGGTATTACACCTGCAAAGTCGCGCTCTAACTTACTGTTATCCAGACCCATACAGATAAGTGTATGCACCTTTTCGCGGGCAAACTCCATAAGTGGGGTGTAGTCGTTTCCCTTATCTGTTCCGCCTGCAATCCACACCACTGGGCGGGTCATACTCTCAAGGGCGTACCATACAGAGTCCACATTTGTAGCCTTGGAGTCGTTGATATACTGCACACCGTCAACCTCTGCCACTGGCTCAAGGCGGTGCTCAACGGGCGAGAAGTCGTAGATAGACTCTGCCACCTGCTCTGGTGCTACACCTGCCGCGAGGGCTGCCAATGCTGCTGCCATAGCGTCATAGGCGTTATGTAGACCCTTTATCTGCATCTTCTGGGTATCAATATCTACTGCAACATCGCCTACGCGAGCGGTAAAGCTCTCACCAGAGAGAAAGGCATCGCCAGCACCGCTTGCAACGGCACTCTTTGCCATAAATGGCAGCTCACGCGAGCGCAGTGGGTGCTTCGTTAGCTCTGCAAGGATAGTATTGTCATCAGCCGAGTAGATAAAGCAGTCGTTGCTCTTCTGGTTCTGCACAATGCGCATCTTACTATCTACATAGTTCTGGAAGCAGTAGTTGTAGCGGTCAAGGTGGTCAGGGGTGATGTTCATCAGCACAGCGATATTTGCCCTGAAGTCAAACATACCGTCAAGTTGGAAGCTGCTCAGCTCAAGAACATACCACTCATAAGCCCCTGTAGCCACGCTATAGGCAAAGCTCTCGCCGATATTGCCTCCTAAAGCTACGTTATATCCCGCATCAGAGAGAATCTTGTAGATTAGCGAGGTGGTCGTTGTCTTGCCGTTGCTACCAGTGATGCATATTGTCTTTGCGCTACCCATATATCGTGCAGCAAACTCCATCTCCGAGATTACCGGTATGCCCCTCTCGCGGATAGCCACAACAATAGGCGCTTTATCTGGGATACCAGGCGATTTTACCACCTCCGTAGCGTTTACTATCTTCTCTACCGTATGTCCCCCCTGTTCAAACTCAACATTCCACTGCTCAAGGCGCGAGCGGTAGAGTGGAGAGATTATCCCTGCATCAGAGAGGAAGACATCAAGCCCCTCCTTTTTTGCAAGTATTGCCGTTCCGTAGCCACTAATGCCTCCTCCGAGGACTACTATACGCTTTTTCATCGTTATCGGATTTTAAGGGTTATAAGACTGATAGCCGCAAGAAGTAGAGAGATGATGATAAATCGCATGGTAATCTTACTCTCTGGGATATTCTGCTTCTGGTAGTGGTGGTGGATAGGTGCCATGAGGAAGACGCGGCGACCCTCGCCATATTTACGCTTTGTGTAGGCAAAATAGCGGCGTTGGATAATTACAGAGAGCGCCTCCACAACAAATATTCCGCACATAATCGGCAGCAGCAGCTCCTTGCGGATACAGAGCGCAAAGACGGCGATAATACCGCCAATGGCAAGTGAGCCAGTGTCGCCCATAAATATCTGCGCAGGGTAGGCGTTGTACCACAGAAAGCCCAACAGCGCACCTATCATAGCAAGGGCAAAGACCAAAAGCTCGCCACTGTCGGGGATAAACATAATATTCAGATAGGTCGCGTAGACGATGTGTCCCGACAGATAGGCAAGCACACCGAGCACTACCACTATAGGCATAGATACTCCCGTAAGCAGACCATCAATGCCATCTGTGAGGTTTGCAGCATTAGATACAGCTGTAACGATAAGTATCGCCATGAGCACATATACAATCCACGCCGCAGTTTGATTGCCGCCAGTGAGCCAGCTATAGTCAAACTCATTCTCCTTGAAGAATGGGATTGTGGTCTGGGTGGTCTTTACATCATCATAGCGCTCAATGGTAATGGTGTGGCTGTTGTTGCTCTCAATGCTATTGTTCTCGCGCACAACAACATCCTCAGAGAAACACATAACTGTTCCTACGATAATTCCTAAACCAATCTGACCGACAACCTTAAACTTGCCCTTCAGTCCATCCTTATTGTGGCGGAAGACCTTGATATAGTCATCCAAAAAGCCGATAGCACCGCACCAAACTGTAGAGATAACCATCAGCAGAATGTAGATGTTATCAAGGCGAGCAAGGAGCAACACTGGGATAAGTATCGCCAGCAGAATAAGTATGCCTCCCATTGTCGGAGTACCCTTTTTGGCAAGCTGACCCTCCAGACCGAGGTCACGAATCTCCTCACCAATCTGTAGCTTCTGCAACTTGCGGATAATAGGCTTGCCGATGTAGATTACAATAAGCATGGCGATAATAAATGCCGCAACGCCACGAAAGGTGATGTATTGAAACATTCCTGAGCCAGGGATGTCGTAAACTCTATCAAGGTATTTGAAAAATGTGTATAACATAGTCGTGTGTTATCTGTTAAATGTTGAAAACCAATAAATTACTCGCTCCTTATCGTTAAATGGCAACTTCTCGGTGCCGATAATCTGGTAGCACTCATGTCCCTTACCTGCGACGACAATAATGTCGCCCGCAGAGCTGAGCATTATCGCCGTCTTGATAGCGGTGTCGCGGTCGGTAATCTTCATATAGTTATCTGTCACCGCAACTCCATCCTCCATCTGGCGCAAAATTAACTCAGGGTCCTCGCTACGAGGGTTGTCGGAGGTGAAGATGGCGCGATTAGAGTACTTGACAGCTATGCGAGCCATCTCTGGGCGCTTGGTTGTGTCGCGCTCGCCACCACAGCCGCAGATGGTTGTCACACTTTGAGTTTTTAAGCGTATCTCGGCAACGGTCTTAAGAATATTCTCTAAAGCGTCTGGGGTGTGGGCGTAGTCCACAATGGCAATAGTACCATCAGCTGCGCGGACAATGTCAAAGCGTCCATCTACAGGGTGTAGCATACTTAGGCATCGCAACACCTCTGCCCGCTCAAATCCCAACTCTACAGCGGCGGCGTAGACCGTAAGCAGATTGTAGGCATTAAAACGACCTAAGAAGCTGACCCATACCTCGTTGTTATCAATACGTAGAAGCATACCCTCGGCAGTGCTCTCCAGAATCTTGCAGCTATAATCCGCATAGCTCCTCAGGGAGAGGGTTAGGCAGCGTGCATTGCAATTCTGCAACATCACAAGCCCATTGCGATCGTCACTATTGACAATGGCGAAGCTATCCTTTGTAAGGTTGTCAAAGAAGAGCTTTTTTGCGCGGATATACTCAGCAAAGGTCTTGTGGTAGTCTAAGTGGTCGTGCGTTAGGTTTGTAAAGAGCGCACCCGCGAAGTGTATGCCATATATGCGACGCTGAACTATGGCGTGCGACGAACACTCCATAAAGCAGTACTCACATCCGCGCTCAACCATCTGGGCAAGCATTGCGTTGAGGCGAATTGTATCTGGGGTGGTGTGTGTTGATTCAATCTGCTCATCTCCAACCTTATATACCACCGTTGAGATAAGTCCCGCCTCGTGCCCCATGCTGCGAACAAGGTCGTAGAGCAGTGTGGCGATAGTGGTCTTGCCGTTTGTGCCAGTAACACCGACAACCTTCAACTTACGGCTTGGATTGCCATAGAAGTTAGCGGCAATTGTTGCCATAGCGCTATCGGTATCATCGGTGACGATGTATGTTGCACGTTGGGTCTCTAATTGCTCAGGGAGTTGTTTGCACACAATAGCCACCGCCCTTTTTTGCAGTGCGCTACCGATGTAGTTGTGACCATCTACCACCGTACCCTCAATGGCGAAGAAGCAACTGCCCTCTGTTACAGTACGAGAGTCAAATGTTAGCTGTGTAACCTCTCGCCCCATATCGCCATGAATGGCTGTGTAGCTGACCCCTTTTAGTAGTTTTTCAATATTCATCTTACTCTAATCTAATTCTAATTTTAGCACCTTGCTTTATAGGCTCTCCAGCGGCAATACTCTGGTAAACGCACTTGCCACTGCCAGAGAATTGCACTCTCAAACCCCTACTCTCAAGTAGAAATATTGCATCAGAAAGACCCATACCCACAACATCTGGTACAAGGCGCCTATCGGCAACTGTTGAGTGTATGGTTATGCTGTTTATGCCCGTTACGGTTGTTCCCCAGCCTGTTGGGGTGGTGTAGGATGTAGCCAAGTCAAAGTGGCTTGCTACGTTGCTTATATGCTCGATATTTCCACCCTTGACATCTGTTGGTAACTGCTTTACGTCGCTTACAATAAGCCTCTCTGCCCACTTAGTTTCGCGGTTGTAGAGATATGTGGCTATGCGCTGCTGCACAGGACCGGCTACCGACGCTCCAGCCACTGAACCTTTGCCCTTCTTCTTGTAGATGGCGGTGATAAAGGTGTACTGTGGCTTGTCGGCAGGTAGGTAGGTAACCATAGAGCCTAAATGGTATCCCTCGCCATATACTACACCCTTAGCCGCTGTGGCAGTGCCAGTCTTAGCACCTACGCGGAAAGGGGTCTGCTCCTCAGAGAAGTAGTGTTTAGCCGTTCCAGTTAGTGCCACCTGCTCCATATACTCGCGCACAAGGGCGAGGGTAGTAGGGGTGCAGACCTGAGGGTTGAGTACCTTGACTGGATTTTGAGCAACAACCTCTTTGTCGCGCTCTATACGCTCAACGATTCGCGGTGCGACCATCTTACCATTGTTTGCAACGGCATTATAGAGTGTCAGGGTCTGCATCGGTGTAATCTCAAGACCATAGCCATAGCTTAGTAGACCCAGCGTAGAGCCGTACCACTTACTGCTGCCTGGCTTTGGTAGAAAGACCTTATTTGGACTCTTCTCAAGCTCTGTAAGAGCTGGGTGACGGTCAAGGTAGAGGCTACATAGAGCGCTGTAGTACTCTGTTTCGCGCCCCTGGAAGTTGTCTATCACAGCCTTGAGGAAGTAGACATTTGCCGACTCGGCAAAGGCGGTACGAAGGTCTATCTGTGGCTTTTTGCGAGTGCCGATAGGGTGAGAATCGGCAACCTCGTTGTACTTGCCAACCTTGACCTTTTTGCCATAGCCAGAGTTGTACTTCTGCTCTGGTGACATGCCCGCCTTGTCAAGCAGAAGGATTGTCGTGGCGAGTTTCATCGTAGAGCCTGGCTCCATGCGCTGCGCTACGGCGTAGTTGATACCCTCAGTGTACTCCCCTTTGGAGTTACGACGTAGGTTTACCATGGCGAGTATATCGCCAGTAGCGCACTCCATAACTACCGTTGTACCCCACTCGCCACCTTGCTCAGTTAGGCTCTGGCGCAGGGCGCGGTCGGCAACATCTTGAAGCTCCATGTCAAGTGTCGTTACCACATCGTAACCATCAATGGCTGGGGTGGTCTTGAGGGTGTCATTCTCAATCTTTGCCTTGAAATTCGGAGCCATATATTGCAGATACACCTTGCCATTTTTGCCCATAAGGGTGTCGCGATAGGCGTACTCAATGCCATATGGATTCTCAACATCTGTTCTACCGATTATACGCCTTGCTAAATCGCCATGAGGATAGATACGTATCGGTTTTAGGGTGTGGTTATAGACCTGACCGAGCGACTCGTTCAGTATCGGATAGCGGCTCAGTGTTGCCCACTCGTTTGCATCCACATCGCGGAAAAGGCGGGTGTATGTATGGCGGCGAGTGACCTTGTAGACGGGCAGGGTGTCGATATTTTTTTTGCTACCGAAGAGCTTGCCGAATAGTGAACGCTTGTCCTCAACCTTAAAGCCTATAGAGTCGCGCCGTATAGCCCTATTGTGGATAGTTTTCATAGTGTCGGCGTACCATGAGGCGCTATGTTTGCCAAAATATTGACTTAGCAGTTTGCTCAGAGAGTCTGCCTGTTCAACAAACTCCTCCTCGCGGTCAAAGCCGTGGCTTGCCATGTCAAAGAATATCTCCTTACGCTCTACAGTTGTAGCGAGCACAGAGCCATCGCGGGCAAGAATACGTCCATTTTTAGCGTTGATAGTCTGATGGGAGATAAGATTCTTATGCACTTGCTTAGAGACCTCTCCAATATTGCTGTCGTAGAACTGAATGTATATCAGACGGGCAAAGATAACCACTATGAGTGTGATTATCACCCACTTGACAACATTGAGCCTACAGCGCATCTGGCTCTGCCACCTCTTCTTAAGCTCCTCCATGCTACTTCTGCGTGTTGATTATTGTAACAGGTTCATGGCAGTCATTAAGTTCAATGCCACGCTCCGCAAGCGCTTTGACAATCGCTGAGTGCGTTGTCGCTTTAACCCTCTGCTCCTCTGTGCGCACTGCACGCTCGCCGAGTAGGCGCACCTGCTCAGAGAGGCGATTCTCACGAATCTCCATGTGAAGCGACGAGAATAGTGTAATGATGCTCACAAGCATCAGAAAGGCTATATAGGCGAGATAGTCGTAACCCTTAGATACGGTTGGATTGATGATAATCTCTCCAGTAAAGAGGCTGCGAACAAAGTTTACCACCGCAACAATAGCCCTCTTGAGCTTTGCTGGCATGGTAATAACCACCTGATCCATCTCTGGCTGGGCAGGGGCGGAGTCAGTGTCAGTGTCGCTGTCACTGTCTCTGATAGGCTCAACAGCGGGTGTGCTATCAACAGTATCGTCTATATAGTCAATTTCGCTCATAACTTCTCTGCTACTCTCATCTTTGCCGAGCGGGAGCGTGGGTTTGCTTCTATCTCCTCGGCTGTTGGAACTATCGCCTTGCGAGTTATAACACATAGAGGCGTGGTGCTACGACCAAAAAAGTCCTTCTCTATCTTTCCCTCCGTATTTCCGCTACGGATAAAGTTTTTTACAATCCTATCCTCAAGCGAGTGGTAGGAGATAACAACAAGCCTACCCCCAGGCTTCAGCACCTTAAGGCTCTGCTCAAGAGCCATCTTGAGCGCCTCCATTTCACCATTGACCTCTATGCGCAGCGCCTGAAAGAGTTTTGTCAAAAACTTTGACTCATCCTTCTTCGGCGTGCAAGGGGCTACGGCGGCTACAAGCTCGGCAGTGGTCGTAATTGGCTTTACAGCCCTTGCGCGAGCAATGCATGCGGCAATCTTCCAAGTGGTCTCTAACTCGCCATACTGCGAGAATATTGTCGCCAACTGCTCCTCGGTGCGGTTGTTTACTACATCGGCAGCCGTCTCGCCACCGCGCTGATTCATACGCATATCAAGAGGAGCCTCGCCGCGAAACGAGAAGCCTCGTGGCAGGGCGTCAAAGTGGTGTGACGATACGCCCAGGTCGGCAAGTATACCGTCTACCTCTGTCACACCGCGCAGACGCAGTGCGCCACGCAGAAAGCGGAAGTTGCTCTCCACATAGTTAAAGCGGCTATCATCTGGGGCATTAGCCTTAGTGTCTGAGTCTTGGTCAAAGCTATAGAGACGACCATTTTCGCCCAAACACTCAAGAATACGGCGCGAGTGACCTCCGCCACCGAAAGTCAGGTCAGCATATACGCCATCGGGCTTAATATTGAGCTCTGCTACTGCTTGCTCAAGCAGTACGGGGGTGTGATAACTACTCATTACTCTTTACGAAGTATTACTCTGACGGTGCGAGCGTCTATCTGCTTTACGATGTTGCGCCCCGAGAAGGTGTGCGCCTTAAGCGACTGCTCGGTATGGTTGCGGATAGTGAGCAACTCAACATCGTTGTTTATTGTTGTATCAAAGCCCTCTGCCTGAAGTGCTGCAGCAGCCTCCTCAAGTCGCCAGCTACTCTCGGTGCAGAGGTTAAGGTCTACAGCCGAGTTGTGGATAAGGTTTGTCTTGATGCGGAAGCGCTCCAAGATTGAGAATACTATAGGGAACTTCTCCTCAAGAACAAACGACAGGTCGCGTGAACGCAGCGTGAGCAGGCTCTGGTTGCGCTTGAGGATGATAATTGGCACCTTGACATCCTCCGCTGTGCCGTCAATGCGTGTTCCGGCAGCCTCCTTATTGCCAAATGGGCGAACATAGAGCGGAATGTTCTTGTTCTGCAGCGGCTTGATAGTCTTTGGGTGGATAATCTGCGCACCGCTATATGCAAGCTCAATGGTATCTACATAGTTCAGTGCGTCAATCTTCTGCGCCTCTGGGAAAATCTTTGGGTCGGCATTAAGGATGCCATCTACATCCTTCCATACGGTCATAGACTCTGCATCAAGGATGTGGGCAACAACGGCTGCCGAGTAGTCAGAGCCCTCACGACCAAGGGTCGTAGTGCTACCATCAGCGGCAGAGCCGATAAATCCCTGACCGATAAATACACGCTCGGCAGAGCCAGCTACCTCGCGGCGAAGCAGTGGAGTAGACTCCTCGATAAGCACATTGGCATCCTTATGGCGGAACTGAGTCACAAAGCAACGGCGCATATCTACCCAGTGGTTGGCAATGCCTACGAAGTTGAGCCACTCGGAGATAATTGATGTTGAGATAAGCTCGCCAAAGGCAACCATGCGGTCATATCGCTCCTCAGCGCGTGATGCGTCGTAAGGAACGGTAGTAACAAAGCGGTGTAGCTCGCTCAGCAGTGCCTCCACCTGACCAAGCTGGCGTGGCTCACCAAAAAGCTCGTCAATAATCTGCTGGTGGTATGCCGCTATCTGGTCAATCTTATTCTGCGCACCCTCAATGTTGCTTGTGCGGTAGAAGTCAAAGACCTCCTCAAGGGCATTTGTGGTCTTGCCCATAGCTGAGACGATTACAAATAGCTCGCTCTGCCCCTCAATAATATGCTTTAGGTTTCTTACGCCATCGGCATTTTTTACCGATGCTCCTCCAAACTTATATACTTTCATCGTGTTACTCTATTGTCTTATATTTCGTGTTAGTATTCTCAAAGATAAATGCGTAGATATCTGCCGCCTCCTCAATGCGCTTTGCTGTCGGCTTACCTGCGCCGTGACCGGCATTGGTATCTATGCGGATAAGCACCGGAGCATCACCTGCGTGGCAGTGCTGAAGTGTGGCAGCGAACTTAAACGAGTGCGCTGGCACTACACGATCGTCGTGGTCGGCAGTAGTGACAAGCGTTGCAGGGTAAGATACACCCTCGCGGAGGTTATGGAGTGGAGAGTACTTGTAGAGGTAGTTAAACTGCTCCTCATTCTCCGAACTGCCGTACTCTACGACCCAGCCATGACCGATAGTAAAGAGGTGGTAGCGGAGCATATCCATCACGCCAACCGCTGGCAGTGCTACGGCATAGAGCTCTGGGCGCTGTGTCATACAAGCACCTACGAGTAGACCTCCATTTGAGCCACCTGCAATGGCGAGCTTCTCTGACGAGGTATATCCCTGGGCAATAAGATGCTCGGCAGCGGCGATAAAGTCGTCAAAGACATTCTGCTTATTCTCAAGCATACCAGCCTTATGCCACTGCTCGCCATACTCCGTACCTCCGCGAAGGTTTACCACACAGTAGACGCCACCCTGCTCCATAAACATTGCCGCCGTAGTGCTGAACGATGGGGTGAGGTTTATTTGGAAGCCGCCATAGCCATAGAGGTAGCAAGGGTTTTTACCGTTAAGCTTCAGCCCCTTCTTATGCGAGACGAACATCGGCACGCGAGTGCCATCCTTGCTTGTGAAGAAGATTTGCGAAGTGGTGTACTGCTCGCCGTCAAACTTAACCTCCGAGGCGTGGTAGAGTGTAGAGACGCCAGTCTCAGGGTCGTAGTGGTAGATATTGCCTGGGGTAGTGTAGTTTGCCACAGCGTAGTATGTATCCTTATCCTCGCGGCGAGAGTCAAAGCCACCCACGCTACCTATTGCAGGTAGCTCAACCTCGCGGATAAGGTTACCCTTGCGGTCGTACTGCAACACCTTATTCTGCGCATCTATAAGGTAGAAGGCAAACAGATACTCGCCCACAGTGCCTACCCCCTCCAGTGGATTGTCGGTTTGCGGAATAAGGTCGTGGCAGACCCTTGTGTTGAGATCTACAGAGATAAGGCGGTAGTTTGGCGCATCGTTATTTGTCATCACAAGTGCCGTGTCGTCGTAGCAGTCAAGCACCATATAGTCGTAATCAAAGCCCTCAAAGAGGGTCTTGAAGCGCTTCTCGCCCTTGCGCTTGTAGAGCAGTTCTGTTCCAGATGTTCCAGCCGAGCCAGTGACAAAGATCCAACGACCATCCTCGCTCTCGCCACCGTGGAAGTAGTGTAGCGGGCGTGATGGGTCAGCATAGATGAGCCTATCCTCGCTCTGCGCAGTGCCTATGCGGTGGTAGTAGACCTTCTGATTTGTGTTCTGTGCCGAGTAGAGCGCCTCGCCCTCTTTTGGAGCATCGTAGGCGCTGTAGTAGAAGCCCTTACCATCTGGTGACCAGCTTGCGCCAGAGAACTTTACCCACTTAATATGGTCTGGGAGTAGAGTCTTGCTCTCGGCATCCATAACGAAAATCTCCACCCAATCGCTACCTGCTGAGGCGAGCGAGTAGGCAAAGAGTTTGCCGTCTTTAGAGAAGGTGGCGGTGTTTAGAGCCACTGTGCCATCCTCCGACAGCGAGTTAGGGTCGAGGAATATCTCCTCCTCTGTGCTTGCAAGGTCGCGCTTGCGGTATATCACGCTCTGATTCTGCAGCCCGCTGTTGCGCGAGATGTAGTACCACTCGCCGTGCTTGGATGGTGCGCTCTGGGTAGGGTAGTCCCACAGCTGCTCAAGGCGCGACTTAATCTTCTCACGCGCTGGCAGAGAGTGCAGGTAGTCAAAAGTGACCCTGTTCTGCGCTGCCACCCACTGGGCAGTAGCCTCTGAATTGTCGTCTTCAAGCCAACGATACGGATCGGCAACCTCTGTGCCGAAATAGTTGTCTACAACACCCTCGCGTGCTGTAGCTGGATATTCAATACTCTTTCTCAACATACTCTTCAATGCTCTTCCGCAACCATACCCCGCCGCATAGCAAATAGCCACTGCGGCAAAGACTATTGCAACGCTTTTTAATGCCTTTGCCATACCAATATAAATAATTTGCGTACAAAGATACAAAAAACTCTTCGCATAACCTTTAATAAATGGTAACTTTTTTGTACCTTTGGGAAAATTTCTAAAACTTTGTTTTATTATGACAGAATTACGCAATATTATAGAGGCTGCGTGGGAGAATAGAGAGCTGCTAAATGAGGCGGCTACCCGCACAGCTATTCGTGCCGTTGTTGAGGCGGTAGATAAGGGTCGGCTTCGTTGTGCTGAGCCAGTAGACCTTGAGAGGAGTGAGTGGCAGGTGAATGAGTGGGTTAAGAAGGCGATAATCCTCTACTTCCCAATTCAGAAGATGAGAACTATGCGCGCTGGCGAGCTTGAGTGGTACGATAAGATGGAGCTGAAGCATAACTTCCACGACCTTGGCGTGAGAGTTGTTCCACACGGTATCGCTCGCTATGGCGCTTATATCGCCCCAGGTGCTGTTATGATGCCGTCGTATGTCAATATCGGCGCTTATGTAGATAGCGGAACGATGGTTGATACTTGGGCTACTGTCGGCTCATGCGCACAGATTGGCAAGAATGTACACCTGAGCGGTGGCGTAGGTATCGGTGGCGTGCTTGAGCCAGTGCAGGCTGCACCAGTGATTATTGAGGATAACTGCTTTATCGGCAGTAGGGCTATCGTTGTTGAGGGTGCGCACATCTGCCGTGAGGCTGTGCTTGGCTCTAATGTGGTCATTACAGGCTCTACCCATATTATTGATCTAACGGGCTCTGAGCCAAAGACTTATAAGGGTTATGTTCCTACTCGCTCAATAGTCATCCCTGGTACATATCCAAAGCAGTTCCCTGCGGGAGTATACAATGTCTCTTGCGCCCTTATTATCGGTCAGCGCAAGGAGTCTACAGATAAGAAGACAACCCTTAACGACGCACTGCGCGATTTTGGGATAAATTAGCCATTAGCCGTTAGCCGTTAGCCATTGGCTTGCCTTCGGCAACCCGACCCCGCTCCGCCTCGGCAAAGTCTGCAAGCAGTCTCTGCTCTCGGCTTAATCGCGGCGTTGGCTGGCTAACGCAGAATAGAGAATTTAGTGAAGTTAGTGAATTTAGAGAATTATCCTTAATCTCCCTAAATTCCTTAAACTCCCTATTAACAAAAAAAGCCAACAGCCAACGGCTAATAGCCAAAAGCCAGAAAATATGATTTACCATTTCGATACCGTCGGCTCAACAAACGATGTTGCTCGTGGTGCTCAGTATCACGATGGGGATATTGTGTGGGCAGATTTTCAGACTGCAGGGCGCGGTCAGCGGGGGCATACTTGGGAGAGTCATTCGGGCGAAAATCTTACCTTCTCGGTTCTCCTTGAGCCGAGGTTTCTGCCTGTAAAAGAGCAGTTTATGCTGCTTGAGGCGGTGGCGCTCTCGCTGAGCGATTTTTTTGCCGAGCAGGGGGTTGCTACGGCTATCAAATGGACAAACGACATCTATGTTGGCGACCGTAAGGCGGTGGGTATTCTTATTGAGCATACCTACTCTGGAGGTAGCCTTGCCCGCACCGTTGTCGGCATCGGTATAAATGTCAATCAGAGGGAGTTTTCTGCCGATATTCCCAACCCAATCTCTCTTAGTATGCTTACTGGCAAAGAGTACGACCTTGACCCATTGCTTCGCAGCTTTGAGCGTTGCTTTGCTGAGCGATACCGCCAGCTGCGCGAGGGGGAGTGGGATAGACTTCAGAGTGACTATCACGCATCACTCTACCGCCTTAATGAGTGGCACACCTACGCTCTGCCAAATGGGACCCGCTTTGAGGGGGCTATTCGTGGTGTGCAACCGACGGGAGAGCTGATAGTAGAGGATAGAGAAGGTGCGAAAAATGGTTATCTTTTCAAGGAGATTGAGTTTGTGATAACTCCTTAGTGACCTTGCCTATATTGCAATGTGTTTATGGACATAGTTTAGTATTGTATCGGCAATCAAACTATGTCCTCTTTTGTTTGGATGAATCCCGTCAGTGCAAAATAGCTCTCGGTAGTTTCGCTTTACCAAAAATGGCGATGTTATGTCAATGATTGGGATATTTAGCTCTGTGGCAAGCTTGAATAGCTCCAGGTTGTACATCTCGTGCCACTGGGTTATATTCTCCAAACAGCCGTTGAGCCAGAGTAGAACATTCTCTCTCTGCTCAGCGCTCATATTTTGCGTGAAGGCGTTGAAGTAGTCCTCTGCAATAATTGGCGGCAGTGAGAGCAGTAGCGGTTTGCTATTTGACTCTTTGACCTTTATAACGATTGTGCGAAATAGCTCTACATATTTTGATAGGTCTATTATCGGAGAGTGGTCGGCAGTGGGATTGTTTGCAATCTCTATCCAACGATGGTCGCAATCATTGCCTCCAAACTCCATAACAATGTAGTCGGAGTCTTTAATATCAGCACTATATCTATCCCAACTCTTTAGTGCGTGAAGTGTAGTGTTGCCAAAACGACCGAAGTTTTTAATCTCTATCCCTAATGTTGTGGCACAAATGGATGCAAAGTTGTCATTGAGATTGACATAGCGAGGCTTTGATGTGTTGCTGCTTTTATCAAGCACAACGCCACGCATAATAGAGTCTCCAAGTGCTGTAATTCTTCTCATAATTGTATAAATCATCACTGTTTCTGGTGCAAAATTACTGCCCTTGTTCAGAAGACGGAAAAGGTTGTGTTTGGTGATGAAAAAATGTGATAATATGGCGATTTTGGTGACTAAATTATGATAATTGGGATAAAAAACGTACCTTTGTCTGTTCGTCACACATAAAATATTAGAGTTATGCTGCAGCTTCCATCTATTTTTCAAACCAAATCTGTGCAACTAATTCATGTCGTTGCAATGCCATTAGTCTTTTTTGCATTTATGGTTGTATATAGACCCTTCCATATTGAGGAGCGATTGATGATTGGGCATTTCCCGTTTGGTGTGCACCTGACCCTGCTTGCGTGTATAATATTTGGAACAATGGCCATTATGCGTACTATATATTACCTTATACGCAGGCGTGTTGATAAAATATCCTACTTTTTCTGGTCTATATTTGAGATGGTTGTGGCGGCATTTTTTGTCGCTCTATATGCATGGCTGATGGATAGATGTGTTGAGCCCTACTTCCTTGTCCTCTCTCGCGCATTGGCGTGGGTGCTGCCCGTGTTGATATATCCATACGTCATTATCACCCTGTCGCTATTTTTGGTGGCGCAATATCGTCAGAGCCAGATAGATGAAAAACAGGAGTCTAAAATCCGATTTTATGATGAGCGCAAGAACCTCAAATTGGTTGTCGCAGCCTCATCTATTCTCTATATTGAAGCGGAGGAGAATTACATTAAAATCTGCTATCTTGATGGGCAACAGTTAAATGAATATATGTTGCGCCGCTCAATGAAGTCTGTAGAGCCGTTGTGTGCCGAGTATGGATTGCTGCGTTGTCATCGCTCCTATTATGTTAATCCTATGCATATCAAGGCGTTGAGGAAGGAGCGCGAGGGTGTTATTGTCGCCGAGTTGGATGTTGAAACGGTGGGCAATATCCCTGTAACTAAACGATACTACGATGATCTTTCCAGCCATATATAGGCGTAATGTGGCGAAAAATTGCGATTATGGTTAAAAAAAGAGAACGATTGTTGTTGTTCTCTGAAAAAAATGTTATATTTGTACGATAAAAGTGCAAATACCTAAAACATTATAATTACTATGGCTAACATTCCTGTTGAATTGAAGTACTCTAATGACCATGAGTGGTGTCGTGTAGAGGGCGAGTATGCCTATGTGGGCATTACCGATTTTGCTCAGAGCGAGCTTGGCGATATTGTATTTGTAGACATCCCAACCGAGGGCGAGACCCTCGCTGCAGGTGATGTTTTCGGTACTATCGAGGCTGTAAAGACCGTATCTGATGCGTTCCTGCCAGTATCTGGCGTTGTAGAACAGGTAAACCCTGCTATTGATGCCGACCCTGCTCTGGTAAATAGCGACCCTTATGGCGAGGGCTGGATGGTTAAGGTTCTGATGTCTGACCCATCTGAGGTTGAGGCACTCCTTACAGCAGAGCAGTACACAGCACTGATTGAGAAGTAATCAACACTAAGTTATATTAAACACACAAAACTATGTCAAAAGTTACAGTTATCGGCGCAGGTGCAGTAGGTGCAACTTGTGCAAATGTATTGGCTTGCCGTGGCGTTGCAAGCGAGGTTGTTCTGGTTGATATTAAGGACGGTCTTTCAGAGGGTAAGATGCTGGATATGTTCCAGGCTGCTGCTACTCAGGGCTACAAGACTAAGCTCGTAGGTGTTACAGCTACAGATGCAGAGGGCTACAAGCCAACTGCAAACTCTGATGTAATTGTTGTTACCTCTGGTATCCCTCGTAAGCCAGGTATGACTCGTGAGGAGCTTATCGGTATCAACGCAGGTATCGTTAAGGGTGTTGTTGGTAACGCTCTTAAGTGGTCTCCAAAGGCTATCGTTGTTGTTATCTCTAACCCTATGGATACAATGACCTACCTTGCACTCAAGGCTACAGGTCTTAAGAAGAACCGCATCATCGGTATGGGTGGCGCTCTTGACTCTTCTCGTTTCCGCTGCTACCTCTCTAAGGCTACTGGCGTAGGTATCCAGGATATCGACGGTATGGTTATCGGTGGTCACGGCGATACTACTATGGTTCCACTCACCTCTAAGGCTACAATTAAGGGTGTTCCTGCATCTCAGTTCCTCTCAAAGAAGAGCCTTGAGAAGGTTGCTGCTGATACTATGGTCGGCGGTGCTACTCTTACAGGTCTGCTCGGTACCTCTGCTTGGTATGCTCCAGGTTCTGCAGGTGCTTATGTTGTTGACGCTATTATCAACGACACTAAGGCTATCGTTCCTTGCTCAGTTCTTCTTGAGGGCGAGTATGGTCAGGAGGATATCTGCCTCGGCGTACCTGTAGTTCTCGGTAAGAAGGGTATTGAGAAGATCGTTAAGGTAGACCTCACTAAGGAGGAGAAGGCTAAGTTCGACGCAGCTGCTGAGGCAGTACGTAAGGTTAATGGTGCTCTCTACGAAATCGGCGCTCTGTAAAATCTGATTTTATGCGGTATTTACTGCCGCTAATGATAAATGCCTGCTGGGCTGTACTACTTGGTACTATCCTGCGCAGGCATTTTTCATTGAGCGTGGTAAATCCTCACCTAAAATCAGATTTTTTGACTTTGTGCAATTCATCGGTGGGATTTTTTGCCGAGCGTTGTAACTTCCTACTTAAAATGAAATTTAGCGCAGGCATTTTTCATTGAGCCTTGTAAATCCTCACCTAAAATCAGATTTACTATTGGCTATTAGCCATTGGCTTTTTCTATTTTGTGACTATCTTTGTGGAATGAAACCGAGACGGAGAGTTTTATTGGGGATGAGTGGTGGCACGGACAGCTCTGTGGCGGCGCTGCTGTTACAGGATGCTGGCTATGAGGTTACTGGTGTGACCTTCCGCTTCTATGAGACAGATGGCTCTACGGAGTATCTTGACGATGCGCGGGAGCTATGCTCTCGTCTTGGTATTGAGCATGTCATCTCTGACCAGAGAGAGCTCTTTAAGACGACTATTATTGACTACTTCATCCGCGAGTATATGGACGGTCACACGCCAGTGCCTTGTACGCTGTGTAACAACTACTTAAAGTGGCCTCTTCTTCGCCAGTTAGCCGATGAGCGGGGAATTTATCATATCGCTACGGGGCACTATGTGCAAAAGGAGTTTATAGATAACTATTGGCACATTACGGCGGGTGCTGACCCAGATAAAGACCAATCTTTCTTTCTGTGGGGGCTGCCACAAGATATATTAGAGCGTATGCTCCTGCCTATGGGTGCGCTAACTAAGCAGTGCGTGCGTGAAATTGCTCAGCAGCGCGGGTTTATGAAGGCTGCGCAGAAAAAAGATAGCCTTGGCGTCTGCTTCTGCCCGATGGACTACCGCACATTTCTTAGCGACAATGTTCCATCGGAGGCTATTGTAAGGGGAGAGTTTGTGGATGAAAATGGGGAGTTTATCGCTTGGCACGAGGGTTATCCATTCTACACTATCGGTCAGAGGCGCGGACTGGGCATAGACCTTAACAAAGCGACCTTCGTAAAACAGATTATTCCCACGGAGAATCGTGTCGTGCTGGGTGACCTTGTTTCATTAGAGCGCACAGAGTTTCGCCTCAAGGATTGGAACATCACAAATCCTACCCAACTGCTTGATAGAGATGATGTTATCGTAAAAATCCGCTACCGCAAACAAGTAAATCGCTGCCGAGTAACACTGCTACCAGATAACACCCTGCAAGTTGCTCTTTTTGAGCCACTTACTGCCGTAGCTGCAGGTCAAGCAGCCGCCTTCTACCGCAACAATACTATCCTCGGCGGTGGAATAATTATGGGGGTAGTAGCTGTTGGCTATTAGCCATTAGCCATTGGCTCACCTTCGGTGACCCTTCACCGCTCCGCCTCGGCAATTCAAACAAGTTTGATTGCTCTCGGCTTAATCGCGGCGTTAGCTGGCTAACGCAGAACAGTGAAATTAAGGAGTTTAACGAGTTTAAGGCAGATTATCACTAACTTCCCTAATCTCCTTAGATTCTTTATTTAGAGTAACAGACTTCGTTAGTCGTGTTTATTCGGATTTGGGTTATCCATCGCAGATGGTACGATGAAAAATAGAGCCTCACTCAAGCTTGCTTGAAAGTGAATGGCTCTATTTTTTGTCGTAATAGCCGCAAGGCTATCCTAAATCCGCATCAGTATACAAGCAAAACGGAGTTTTGCCAAGAGCTTTTTGCACGCCCTGCTTTTTCGCGAAAAAGCGGGCAGTTCTGCATAGCTACTTCTGGCGGAAGTATATCTGGATAGGTACGCCGGAGAAGTCGTACTGCTCGCGGATATGGTTCTCAAGGAAGCGGCGGTAGTTCTCGCGGATATACTGTGGCAGGTTGCAGAAGAATGCGAACTGCGGAGTAGGTGTTGGCAGCTGCATAGCGTACTTTATACGGATATACTTACCCTTGACTGTTGGTGGTGGGGTGTTCTCAATGATTGGCAGTATAAAGTCGTTCAGCTCCGAGGTAGGTATTCTTCGTGAGCGTGAGTTGCATACGCGGATAGCTGTCTGCAGCACGTCAAGGATACGCTGCTTATGCAGTGCTGAGGTGAAGATAATCGGAATATCGCTAAATGGAGCGAGCTTCTTCTCAAGGAACTCCTTCCACTCCTTCATTGTGTTGTTCTCCTTCTCTACAAGGTCCCACTTATTGACAACAATAACACAGCCCTTGCGGTTGCGGATAATGAGGTTGTGGATATTTAGGTCTTGAGACTCAATGCCCTGCTGAGCATCAAGCATAAGAATGCAGACATCTGATGCCTCAATGGCGCGGATAGAGCGCATAACGGAGTAGAACTCAAGGTCCTCCATAGTCTTGCCCTTCTTGCGCATACCTGCTGTATCAACGAGGTAGAAGTCCATACCGTACTTGTTATATCGGGTGTGGATAGAGTCACGTGTAGTACCTGCGATATTTGTTACAATGTTGCGCTCCTGACCAAGTAGGGCGTTGGTCATAGAGGACTTGCCGACATTTGGACGACCCACGATAGTGATGCGTGGCAGGTCCTCAAGTTCATTTGCTGTGCAATCCTCTGGCAGGAGCTTGAGAATCTCGTCCATCAGCTCGCCAGTACCACTGCCCGACATAGAGCTGATGCAGAATGGGTCGCCAAGACCGAGGGTATAGAACTCGTGCGAGTTGTAGATAAGCTCGTAGTTGTCCACCTTGTTGCAGACAAGAATCACACGCTTCTTTGCACGGCGCAAAATCTCCGCCATCATCATATCAAGGTCTGTAACTCCTGTGCCTACCTCTACAAGGAACAGAATAACATCCGCCTCCTCAATGGCAAGTAGTACCTGACGGCGAATCTCGTCCTCAAAAATATCCTCACTGTTTACAGTATAACCGCCAGTGTCGATAACCGAAAACTCACGACCATTCCAGTCTGTCTTGCCGTAGTGACGGTCACGCGTAGTGCCTGCCGTAGCGTCTACAATAGCCTGACGCTGACCCACAAGGCGGTTGAAGAGTGTACTTTTGCCCACATTCGGGCGACCAACGATTGCAACTAAACTCATAGTGTTTTTTGGAACAAATGTCCCTTTTACTGTTTATAATTTTGGCTATTAGCTAATGGCTAACGGCCAATTCCAGTGCAAAGGTAGTGAAAAGCATTGGGAGAACAAAATTTTTGGCAAGATTGATACCTATTTATATGGCTGTTTAATAAAAAATTACTATTTTTGGAGTGATTATGAGAAGATGTATAGTTATACTGGTGGCGTTGCTGATTGGTGCAACGGCGTATGCGGGCGGAGGAGTGCCTGGCGTGAGGACAGAGTGGGGCGTTGTAGCGGGTGTGCACCATCCGTTAGCGAAGTTTAATATGGGTAGCTCAACAGCAGAGCTGAAGGCTAACACTGGCTTTGCGGCGGGGCTTCATATGGGGCTGCGCATTGTCGGCATTCTTGGCATTCTTGGCATTCAACCAGAGATTCTATACTCCTACAACAAGATTGCCCTAAAGGATGAGAAGCAGAAGTTTAACACAGACATAAAGTGTAACACTCTGCAAGTGCCTCTGCTTGTGTCGCTTAAGGCGGGGCTTGTGCGGTTTAATGTAGGTCCTGTATTTACGCTGATGGACAATCCGACATATCTTGACCGCAAGGGCGAGAAGGTTATGTTTGGCAGGGTTTATCCGACGGTATCCTATAGCGCGGGCGTAAGTGTGTGTCTGCTAAGGCGACTGCTTATAGATGCGCGCGTAGGTGGTGGATTTAAGGCTGTGGAGAACTGTCTGTCGTACGACATTGCCGCCGAGGGGGAGTATATCAAGACAACAATGTTTAATGCACAACTAAAAGTAGGAATACTATTCTAATGATAGAGACAGAGGGTAAGACAATATCGGTAGAGAATATAGATACCAGAGAGCTTTATGGCGCAAAGAATGTCTATCTTGAGCAGATAAAGGCTCTGCATCCGAAACTCAAGATTATTGCGCGCGGGCATACGCTCAAGGTGCTCGGTGCAAAGGGTGATATTGAGCGATTTGAGCGCCGTATGCAGTCGCTTATTGACTACTACGACCGCTATGGGCATATATCCAAGGAGGTTGTAGACCAATCTTTTGCAGCGGGCTTTACTACGGGTGATGCACCGCAGGAGGGTGGTAGTGCAGCTCCGCGCGATAGTGAGGTTATTGTCTATGGCAACAATGGAGTAGTTGTCAAGGCGCGAACAGAGAATCAGCGCAAGCTGGTAAATATCTACGACAAGTGCGACCTTATTTTTGCTACAGGTCCTGCAGGAACGGGTAAGACCTATACGGCTATTGCTCTGGCGGTTAGGGCACTGCGTGAGCGACAGGTGCGCCGCGTGATACTCACCCGACCAGCTGTTGAGGCGGGCGAGAAGCTCGGCTTTTTGCCTGGAGATATGAAGGAGAAGCTCGACCCATATCTACAGCCGCTCTACGATGCGTTGAACGATATGATTCCGCCGCTGAAGTTGCAGAAGTTTATTGAGGATGGTACGGTGCAGATTGCCCCGCTTGCCTATATGCGTGGTCGTACGCTTGACAACGCCTTTGTGATTCTGGATGAGGCGCAGAATACCACACGCTCGCAGATAAAGATGTTCCTTACCCGTATGGGTCGCAATGCCAAGTTTATCGTTACGGGCGACGTTACGCAGGTGGATTTGCCACATAAGTCTGATAGCGGACTTGTTCGTGCGATGAATACGGTAAAGGATATTCAGGGCATTGGCTTTGTGGAGTTTGACCGCTCGGACATTGTGCGCCATGAGCTTGTAAAGCATATTGTGGATGCCTTTGACCGTCAGGATAAGATTGAGGAGCAGCGTCGCCGTGAGGCGCGTGAGGCTCGCGAAAGTGAGAGTAAATAGCAGATTATGAGAAGAATAGCAGGACTTTTGTCGGCAGGTTTATGCCTTACGGGGTGCAGTGGGGAGGCTACAGAAGAGCAGCGACCTAATATCCTCTTTATCATTGCCGAGGATATGAGTCTTGACCTTGAGTGTTACGGCTGTAAGGGTGTGCAGACGCCAAATCTCAACAGATTGGCAAGTGAGGGTGTTATGTATACCAATGCCCGCTGCTGCTCCTCTATCAGCTCGCCCACTCGCTCGGCGATGATGACGGGTATGCACCAGACCACAATATATGCCCACAACCACCGCAGCAACCGTAATACCCCTCTGCCTGCAGGTGTTCTGCCAGTGACATCCTATCTTCGTGATGCGGGATATACCTGTATCTTGGGTAATAAAAACTGCTACGAGAATCGCAATATCAAGGATAATGATGTCCAGAGTAGCCGAAAGATTGACTGCAACTTCCGCTGGGATATGGTAGGCGAGTATGACGGTAAGCAGAACTTCGGGCTGTTTGACAAACTGCACGATGTAGAGCCTAATGATGTGCCATTCTTCTGCCAGATTTCGCTCTACATAACTCACCGCGGTGACCACTGGAATCGCGTGCGCAACGCCTCTGTAGACCCTGTAGACCCTCAGCAGGTTGTTGTTCCGCCATATATGCCCGACCACCCCGTTGTACGCCACGATATAGCCACGCTGCTTGACCAGGTGGAGTATATGGACGGTGAGGTGGGTATGATTTTAGAGGAGTTTGAGAGTAAGGGTCTGCTGGATAATACTGTCGTCTTCTTTATTGCCGATAATGGTCGTTGCGATATCCGCGCAAAGTCCTACCTCTATGAGCCTGGCACACGCGTACCGATGATTGTCTGGGGTAAGGGTGTTAAAAATGATGTTGTAAGTGACCTTGTAAGCGAGCTTGATTTGCCAGCCTCATTTTTACACCTTGCAGGGGTTGAGCAGCCGAAACATTATCAGGGTCGTGTGCTAAATGTCCTATTACCAGAGGATAAGCAACAAAAACCGTATGAGTATCTATATACGGCTGCCGATAATTTTGACGATATAATAGAGTGCTTCCGCGCGGTGCATAGTGACCGATATACATACATTCGCAACCACCTTCCAGAGTATCCGTATGACCGACAGCAGATGTATATGGACCTGCATCGCCCATCGCTGCACATTATGCGAAAATTGAAGGCGAAGGGAAAACTTGATGAAAATCAGCTGCTCTTTATGGCTGATACAAAGCCTATAGAGGAGTTGTATGACTACACTGTAGACCCACACTGCCTCAATAATTTGGTCTCAGACCCTAAATATGCTGCGGAGTTGGAGCGTATGAGGGGTTATATGGCAGATTGGCAGACGAAACATGGTGATAATGGCTTGGATGACCTCCATTCACGAACCTTGTCGGATGGCTATAAGGAGGAGAATCGTCTGCGATACTACCTTAAAAATAGACAGCCAAAAGTTTGGGAGGATATATGCAACGGAATTATCTTTGACCAGTATGACCACTATAAAAAGTTGATGAAAGAGGAGCAAAAACAACAAAAAATATAGATTAAAACAGTAAACTATGAACAAAGATTTTAGTGCGCTTAGTCCAGCGCTTGTATGGAAACATTTTGCGGCTATTTGTAATATTCCGCACCCTTCTCACCACGAGGAGAAGATTCGTCAGTATGTAGTAGATTTTGCTCAGGCTCAGGGGCTTGAGTACTGCGTAGACGAGGCAAATAATGTCTATGTCCGCAAACCAGCCACCCCAGGTATGGAGAACCGTAAGGGTATCGTTATTCAGGCTCACCTTGATATGGTGCCACAGAAGAATAACGACAAGGTTTTTGACTTTGAGACAGACCCTATTGAGGCATATATTGACGGCGAGTGGGTGACCGCTAATGGCACTACTCTGGGTGCTGATAACGGCATCGGCGCAGCGGCTATACTGGCAGTGCTTGAGGATAAAACACTTGTTCACGGACCTGTGGAGGCGCTCTTTACCGCTACTGAGGAGACAGGTATGGATGGCGCTTTTGGTCTTAAGGGAGGACTCCTTCAGGGTGATATCCTGCTCAACCTTGACTCTGAGACCGAGGGCGAGCTCTATGTAGGTTGTGCTGGCGGTCTTGATGCAAATATTACACTGCCTTATACCGCTGAGGCTGCACCAGAGGGATATAGAGCTTATACTGTTGAGGTTAAGGGACTTAAGGGTGGTCACTCTGGTATTCAGATTGGCTATCAGAGGGCAAATGCTAACCGCGAGCTGTTCCGCCTGCTGAACCATACCGCTTGCGATATTCGCTTAGCAAGTGTAGATGGTGGAGGTCTGCGCAACGCTATTCCGCGCGAGGCTACAGCTGTTGTGCTTGTGGCAAATGGCGATGTGGCAGCTTTTGAGGCTGAGGTTGCAGCATTTGAGAAGACCCTTACGGCTGAGTATGCAAATATTGAGGATAGTATCTCTGTAAAGGCTGTGGCTACTGCTATGCCAGAGCAGGTTATCCCAGCAGATGTTGCAGCAAAGCTTGCTAAGGCGGTTATCGGCGCAGCTAATGGCGTTGTCAAGATGTCTGTAGAGATGGAGGGTCTTGTGCAGACCTCGTCTAACCTTGCGCGTGTAGTGAGCAATGGCGAGTGCATCAAGATTCAGTGCCTGCTCCGTAGCTCTGTAAACTCTGAGAAGCACGCTCTTGGCGAGGCTATTAAGGGCGTGTTTGAGCTTGCAGGTGCTACTGTTGAGTTGTCGGGAGACTATGACGGCTGGAAGCCAAATATGGAGTCGCCAATTCTGCACACTATGCTGGCATCGTACGAGTCACTCTATGGTGTTAAGCCTGCTGTGATGGCTATCCATGCAGGTCTTGAGTGCGGAATTATCGGTGGTAAGTATGAGGGTTTAGATATGATTTCGTTTGGACCTACAATCTGCTATCCACACTCTCCAGATGAGAAGGTTGAGATTGCATCGGTAGAGAAGTTCTACTCATTCTTGCTCCATACCCTTGCAAACGCTCCACTGAAGTAGTATGACTGCCGATCAGATAAATACAGAGCACTGGTTTGCTATTGTCAATCCCACTGCTGGCGCAGGTCTTGGTCTTACGGACTATCCGCAGATTGCCAAGCTACTCAGGGATAACAATATCTATCACGATGCTGTCTTTACTGAGCATAGATGCCACGCCACTGAACTTGCTGTGGAGGCTGTCAATAATGGCTATCGCAAGATTATTGTTGTCGGTGGCGATGGTACGCTCAATGAGGTGGTTAATGGACTCTTTATCCAGAAGCAGTGCCAGCCCAAAGAGGTGAGCCTTGCCGTTATCGCTGTAGGTACGGGAAACGACTGGGTGCGCACCTTTGGCATTGCATCACACTACTCTGAGGCTATTCGCGCTATTAAGGAGGGAAAAACCTTCCTTCAGGATGTGGGCGCTGTGACATATACAGAGTCAAAATATCGTCAGACCCGCTACATGGCAAATGTGGCGGGACTGGGATTTGATAGCTTTGTCATTTCAATATTCAACCACTGGAAGGCTAAGGGGTATAAGGGTCGCTGGCTATACTATGCAAGCATTCTGAAGGCATACTTTAGCTATAAGGCTTCAGGTGTAAAGATTGTCGTTGATGGTCAGGAGATATTCAACAATCTAATCTTTAGCATCGCTGTCGGTATATGTAAGTATAACGGCGGTGGTGTGCAGCAGCTCCCTAAAGCGGTTGCCGATGATGGACTGCTGGATATAACACTGATTAAACCTCTGCACTGGTGGCATATAGTCTTTCGTCTGCGCCGCCTCTTTAACGGAGGTATTTACTCTATTGGACATGTCAAGCACGCTCAGGGTAAGCATATCAGTATCACCTCTGCGCCCCCTATAATGCTTGAGTGCGATGGCGAGATGATGGGCGAGACACCAGTGGATATAGAGATTGTGCCGCGAGCTATAAGGGTGGTGGTTACAAAGGAGTTCTTGGAGAGAAAATAAAAGGCGTTTTGTTATACAACTTCTAACGAAAATGGAGTGTCTAAAAACTTTTAGACACTCCATTTTTGACTGTAACTATTAGTACTTCAGCCAGCGATATAGATCCTTGAATGATGGCTTCTTGCCATGCATAAAGATGCCGACGCGGTAGATTTTGCCAGCAATCCAGACCATAAACACAAATGTTGCGTAGAGCAGTACAAGCGAGAGTATAATCTCCCATGTAGGTATGCCGCTCGGTACTCGTCCCATCATAACTATTGGCGAGGTGAACGGAATCATTGAGCACCAGACAACAAGTGGACTATTAGGGTCGTTCATCACCATTGTAAGGATAATGAAGGCGAAGATAATCGGAATTGTAATCGGTGTTGTGAGCTGCTGTGCATCCTGAGCCTCGTCTACACTTGCACCAACGGCTGCATACATAGCTGCATAGAGAAGGAATCCACCAACCATAAAGAGTAGCAGTAGACCAACTATCTTGGCAATGTAACCAGTATCTAAGACAGATGCCATAGCTGTTATCATGCCAGTATCTACACCATTAGCTGCCATTGCTGTCACATCGGCACCAGCCTGAAGAGCCTCTACGCTCGCCATAATATCGTCAGGAATAAGGGCTGGAATTACAAATGCACTCATAGCAATTATCAGCACTCCCCACACCAATATCTGTGTTGCTGCTACTGCTGCCACACCTAAGATTTTACCCATCATCATGTCAAATGGGCGCACTGTTGAGACAAGGACCTCAAGGATGCGAGAGTTCTTCTCCTCAATAATGCTCTGCATAACGATTGAGCCGTAGATAACAAGGAAGAAGTAGAGTACAAAACCCAGAATAAAACCCACGAAGCTCGATGCCGCTGACGAGGAGGCTGTACTCTGCTCATCGTCACCATTGCGGAAAGTTGAGAGTGAAATATTGACCTCTACCTTGTCAAGAATCTCGCGCAGATTCTCAAGATTGTACTCCTTAAGTCGCTCTTGCTCAATAATCTCCTCTACCTGGTCGGCAATATTATCCTCAATCATCATTGACGAAGAGCTGTTGGTGTAGAGCTGGATGTTGCTTGGGTTTGTGACAATATCCTCGCCTATGTATAGCACACCAAACTCATCCTTCTCAAGTGAATTTTTAAGCTCCTGCTGCAAATCTGCATTGACAAGGGTGATGAAGCTAATCTCCTCGTTACTTTCGAGCTTATCAGCCACAATGCCGCTATTGTCAATTACAGAGATCTGCTTCGCCTCGCCCTTGGCAAAGATCATTATCAGCGTTGGCGCTACACTTACAAGTGCCAGCAGAAGTGGCATAAGTAGGGTAGTGATGATAAACGACTTTTTGTACACGCGCTCCTTAAACTCGCGCATTATTATCAAACCGATATTTCTCATAACCTTTTGATTGCTAATTTATTACTCTGTTAGTGTGCCATTTACGGCGCGGATAAAGATGTCGTTCATACTTGGGATAATCTCGGTAAAACTACGCAACTCAACGGCGTTGTTTATTGCAGAGATAGCGCTACGAATGTCGTCGTTGCTCTCAATATGAATCTTTGCCGTTGTAAGACCTGTAATCTGGTCGCAGTTGTACTCCATAATCTCCGCCATCGTAGCACTCTGGCGAAATTCACTCTCATTGCCTCGGAACTGGATAGAGAAGATGTTGTTTCCATGGCTATGGCGAATCTCATCTACACGACCAGAGAGGATATTCTTTGACTTGTTAATCAGGGTAATATGGTCGCATATCTCCTCTACACTGGACATATTATGTGTTGAGAAAATCACCGTAGCGCCCTTATCTCTGAGGCGCAAAATCTCGGTCTTGAGTAGCTCTGCATTGATTGGGTCAAAGCCTGAGAATGGCTCGTCAAAAATAAGCAGTCTTGGCTCGTGGAGCACAGTTACGATAAACTGCACCTTCTGCGCCATACCCTTAGATAGATCCTCAACCTTCTTGTCCCACCAATCCTCAATGCCAAGGCGGGTAAACCACTCCTTTAGGCGTACCAGAGCCTCGTGGCGAGAGAGACCCTTCAGACGGGCAAGGAAGACGGCATGCTCGCCAACCTTCATCTTCTTGTACAATCCTCGCTCCTCTGGCAGGTATCCAATTCGGTATATATCTTGCTGTGTGATTGGCTTGCCGTCAAAAAGCACACGACCCTCATCGGGAATAGTTATACGGTTAATTACGCGGATAAGAGTTGTCTTTCCCGCTCCATTTGGTCCTAAAAGACCATAGACCGAGCCGGTAGGGATTTCTACCGAAACATCATCAAGGGCAGTATGCTCAGTAAAACGTTTGGTGATGTGCTCTGCAATAATAATGTTGCTCATAATACTAACTTTGTTAATTGTATAGAAGTTGAAATAAGCTTCTTTATAACAAAGGTATTGATTTTTTTTGTATATTTGTACCGAACTACATAATTTTTTTGGATGATGAATAAAAAATCTGTTCTGGTATCTGGTGGCGCTGGCTATATCGGCTCGCATACCGCTGTAGAGCTTATCGCAGCAGGGTATGATGTGGTTATTGCCGATAACCTCTCTAACTCTGATATGTCGGGCGTGGAGGGTGTACGCGCTATTACTGGTGTTGATGTCCCATTTGTGGATGTTGATTGTTGCAACAAAGAGGCTTTTGCAGAGCTATTTAAGAGATATGACTTTGATTCGGTGATTCACTTTGCAGCCTTCAAGGCTGTCGGAGAGTCTGTTGCCGACCCGATGAAGTACTATCGTAATAATCTGCTCTCATTTCTCAATGTTGTAGAGCTTATGCGCGAGCATGGCAAGCATAATATCGTCTTTTCATCCTCGGCAACTGTCTATGGTGAGGCTGACGAGCTGCCTGTCACTGAGGCTACAGAGCGCAAACCTGCAACAAGTGCCTATGGAAACACTAAGCAGATGTGCGAGGATATTCTTCGTGACTCTACAGCCGCATATCCTGAGCTTAAAGGTATAGCCCTGCGATACTTTAATCCTGTCGGAGCACACCCTTCGGCTCTTATTGGCGAACTTCCTCGCGGAGTGCCGCAAAATCTTGTCCCATACATCACTCAAACCGCCGCTGGCGTGCGTGAGTGTCTATCTATCTTTGGTGACGACTATCCTACTGAGGATGGTAGTTGCTTAAGAGATTATATTGACATCGTAGACCTTGCCAAAGCACACGTGGCTGCTATTGACCGCATGGTTGAGGGTAAAAATAGGAGCAACTACGAGATTTTCAACGTCGGCACAGGTCGCGCAGTGTCGGTCTTTGAGCTTGTGAAGACCTTTGAGAGGGTCAATAACCTCAAACTCAACTACAAGGTAGCCCCTCGTCGCGCGGGCGACGTTGTTGCCGTATGGGCAGATACAACACTTGCAAATAAGGAGCTTGGCTGGAGAGCTGAGCGCACCCTTGAGCAGACATTGCAGGCTGCTTGGGAGTGGGAGAAACATGTGAGAAATATAAAATAGATATATTATGGAATATAGTAACATCCTTAATCAGTACGCTCCTGCCGCAACAGTAGAGCAGGTGGCAGAGCAGGTGGCAGCAGCACGTGCTGCACAAGCAAAGAATGAGAATAGCGAGGTCTATAAGTTCTGCCTCTCGGCAGTAGACCTTACAACCCTTACCTGCAACGACTCTGTAGAGTCAGTTACCGCATTTGCTAATCGCGCAGTGGACTTCTACAAGGCATATCCAGAGGTGGATAATGTAGCCTCTATATGCGTCTATCCATCGTTTGTGGAGACCGTTGGCTTGGCGGTTGATGGCACTCCAATGCGTATTACAAGCGTGGCAGGTGGCTTCCCTTCTTCGCAGACATTCCTTGAGGTGAAGATGCTTGAGGTGGCTATGGCTGTGGAGAATGGCGCTGACGAGGTGGATATTGTACTCAACGTCGGCAAGATGCTCACAGGCGCCTATGACGAGGCGGCTAATGAGGTGGAGATGATTCGCTCTGAGATGGATGACGATGTTATCCTTAAGGTTATCCTCGAAACGGGCGCGCTCAAATCTCCAGAGCTTATCCGTAATGCATCGCTAATCTCTATGGCTGCTGGCGCAGACTTTATAAAGACCTCTACCGGTAAGATTGACGTCGCTGCGACCCCTGAGGCTGCTGTGGTGATGTGCCAGGCTATTAAAGACTACTACGACAAGACAGGTCGCAAGGTGGGCTTCAAGGCTGCTGGTGGCGTTAAGACTCCACAGGATGCAGCGCTCTACTACACCATCGTGGAGCAGATTCTGGGCGAGCAGTGGCTCACAACAGACCTCTTCCGCATCGGTGCATCGTCGGCAGCAAATAACCTGCTGTCGGCTATTGTGGGGCAGAAGGTAGCGCACTTTTAATTTTGTCGTGAAAATGGCGTATTTACTTCTGCTATCAAGAAAAATTGGTTTGGCTGTACGTTTTGGTACTATCCTGCACCAATTTTTCTTGCCGAGCATTGTAAATCCACCATTTTGACGACAAAATGGCTGTTAGCTATTAGCCGTTAGCCATTAGCCATTGGCTTGCCTTCGGCAACCCGACCCTGCTCCGCCTCGGCAATATCAGTCGCGGCATAAATGCCCCAAAAGGCGTAAATTGAAAATTCGTGAACAAGTTCCCGTTTTCAATTTACACCTTTTGCACCTTCGGTGTGCGACTGCTATTGCTCTCGGCTTAATCGCAGCGTTGGCTGGCTAACGCGGCACAGAGAATTTAGAGATTAGAGAGCGAACAATAGCAGCAAATGACAATGAATGACAGCGGGCTAAAGCCCTTAATATTGCGCGTTCCACGCGCTATTCTATGCCATTGAGGGCGAAAGCCCTTGCCATTAAATGTCATTCACAATTACTCCGCTTAATCAGAGCACCAATTTTGTCGTCAGAGCAGGGTCGGCTGGCTGACGCAGAACAGAGAATTTAGGGAGGTTAAGGAAGTTAAAGAATTTAGCGACAGACTTCGTCTGTGTGTTTGTTCGGATTTAGGTTGCTGCCGCAAGGCAGTGAAAGAGAAAATATCCACCAAAGGTCAAGCTCGCTTGAAACCGAAGGTGGATATTTTTTATTTCAATAACTCACAGAGTTACCCTAAATCCGCATCAGCACAGAAGAGAAACGCAGTTTCTCACAAAGTCTTTTGGGTCACTTTTCTTCAGAAAAGGGACGGTACACACTTACTGCGTAGCCAAACTTAAAATCGTTTGAGGATGGCGTAGATTTCAAAGGCGAAGCCGGCGATGACTACGATTGGGGCGAGGGTTATGCGGCGGAAGGAGAATATATCCTCGTTGAACTGTTCTGGTGTTGCGGTTGTTCCGCCAGCCATAAGGATGAAGCCGATGATTATTATCACTGCGCCGACGGCTATGAGGGCGTAGTTTTTCACAGTCAGGGGCATTTTGTTATCGTTAGGGTCGTTAAGATTATTTAGCCATTTCATATTAGTACATATATATTTTATTGGTTCTCATATTGACGAATTTATTGACTGTAAAGAGTGTGAAAAGCACGGCAACGATGATGCCTACGGCGACCATTATGGCGGCTATTATAGCAATTAGTTCTATCTGTTTCATCACTCCAAGTTCTGGCAGTGTGTGGTCAATGCCGAAGAGGGTTAGTGCGAAGAGCAGTGTTGCCACTATGCCAGCTATTACGCCCTGCAGTGCGCTACGACCGAGGAATGGTTTTACTATGAACCACTTAGTTGCTCCGACGAGTTTCATGGTATTGATAGCCTCGCGGCGGGAGTAGATAGCAAGGCGGATGGTGTTATTGAGTAGCACTATGGATATTATAAGCATTGCGCCACCGAAGAGCAGCAGCAGACACTGCATAGTATCGAGTACTGAGTGCACCTGTTCAATCATATTCTGAGGATAAGATATATGTGTCACCTCAGGCATGGCGGATGTTTGAGCGACAAAGTTGGCTAAGGCAACAGAGTCGGCAGCTATAGCAGAGAGTGTAACGTCAAAGCTATCTGGTAGTGGGTTTTCGCCCATAAGGCTCTCCACATCCACATCAAAGGCGTGGCGAAAAGCTGGGTCGGCGAGCTTCTGCTCTTTAGATACAAACTCAACCTTGGCAACCACGTCGCTGCACTCTATTGCGCTGCTTAGGCTATCACGCTGCTGCTCTGGGATGTCATCCTTAAGCTCTACGAGCATCACCACACCCTCGCGCACCCCTTGTGCTGAGCGGAAGATTGAGAGCATGGCGTATGATATGCTGCCCAGTAGGAAGAGCACAAGGGCGATGCTTATAGTTGCTACGGAGTATGAGCGTAATATTTTGCTCTTTGTTGGTCTATTTTTCATTCTTTTTTCTCCTATTATATATTAACGCACCAATAATAGACAGTACTACAACTATTGAGCTAATAGCTGTAATAGTCTGAGTAATACCCCAATATGGGGCGCGGAAACTCCACTCAATAGTATGCTCGCCAGCAGGTAGAGCCATACCGCGCAGTATGTAGTCTACGCGAATAGCCTCGGCAGGCTTGCCATCAATGGTCACACTCCAACCCTTGTCGTAGAATATCTCCGAGAAGATTGCAAAGGTATCCTCAGGGGCGGAATATTGATATACAAGACGATTTGGCGCATACTCTGTAAGGGTAATGTTGCCCTCTGTAGAGTACGCCGTCTGCTCAGGCAGGTCACGCTCGGCAACTACTGCGGTGGAGGCGAGGTCTACAAGTCCAAGAGATTGAATCTCCTCAGCAGCACCTCTAACGCCAAGCACTGAGTCTACAAACCACGCTGCTCCGAGGGCTGTTGGTCGCTCAATAACCTCACCCTCTGGGGAGATGATATACTTTGTGTTGAGCATATCAAGCACACCCTCGTGAGGTAACTCAACAGGTAGGTAGTAGTCTATAATATCCTGATAGCGAGATAGTTTAGCGCCGTGATAGCCACCTACGGAGCGGTGGAACATCGATGTTGTTGCATCATTAAATGGTGAGACGGAGAGGTTGAGCACGCGATAGCCCAGCTCCTTGTCTGCCATGATAGCTTTGTCCGCCTCTGTGGCGACAATTTGGGTCTTGCGAGGCGCTACAAAGTCGTCATAGCTCAGGTATCGGAATGCCACAGGGATCATATCAACCACAACCAATAATGCAAGGGCAGCAATCGCATAGCCCCTCTTGAGTTTGTCGTAGAGCACTAATGCAATTACTCCTGCAGCAAGGAGTACGAAGATAAGCGAGCGCAACGAGTCGGCGCTCATCATCTGCTCGCGCTCAGTGGCTATTGCGCCCGCTAAGCTCCAGCCAATCTCGTCATGAAGTCCCTGCTTTACAAGCTCCTCAGCACCTCCGCCAGCGAATATCTGCTCAAAGCGGCTGCTTATGCGAAGAGCAGTCTGCTCCTCGCCAAAGTCAAAGAAGAAGTCGCCCGCAACGGTAAAGAGTAGTAGTATTGTGGCAGTGATGCCGCCACTCCAGAGTAGAGCCTTGCGTAGCGATGTCTTATTTTCGCACTTAAAGATGTTCCAAATTGCAAACGCAGCCAGCAGAGGTACTGACCACTGCAGAATAATCAGCGCCATAGATACTGTGCGGAACTTGTTGTACATCGGCAGGTATTTGTAGCACAACTCTGTGAACCACATAAAGTTACTGCCCCAGCTGAGCAGCAACGCAAAGAGACTCACTGCAACAATCCACCAACGATTTCTCTTGCTTGTCAGCGCCACACCTATCAGAGCAAGAAATACCGCCACAGCGCCTAAATATGTAGGTCCTGCAGTATATGGCTGCTTACCCCAGTAGGTTGTATCGGTAAGATATGGCACGACATACTGCTTTGGTAGACCTATAAAGTCAAAGTAATCCCACTCCTTCAGAACGTTATTCAGAGGGGCATCCCTATCCTCGCTATAGCCCTCAAAGCCACTCTCGCCACCCATAAAGTCGGGGACAAGCATTGTCCAACTCTCACCTATGCCGTAGCTCCACGCCGTAGCGTAGTCAAGATCAAGACCGTTGTTATTCTCCCCCTCCACTGCAGCTACAGCCTCGCTACCGCCACGGATAGTATCTTTGGTATGCTGCATGGTGTAGAAGAGCGACGAGAAGTTTGCTCCTACGGCAATTACTGCTGCCAGTGCGAGTATGGCTGTGCGCTTGCCAAAATCTTTTAGCACTTTATCCTTAACAGCAAAAATAAGGTCGTTAATCCATAGCGCCAGTGCTGCAAGTAGGAAGTAGTATGTTATCTGAGGATGGTTTGCACCAATCTCTAATGTGGCAAAAAGTGCTGCCAGAGCACCACCCAGTAACATATTGCCCCTCAGTGCCATATATATCGCACCCATCATTGCAGGGGCATATACTGCTGCCCACATCTTTGTGATGTGACCTGCGCCGATAATGAGGAAGAAGTAGGTGGACAGTCCGTAAGCCAGTCCCGCGACAATGCCTATCCACGGGTTTATGCCCATCATCACCACCATTAGCCACATAGAGACCATAGCAAAGAATATCAGCACTAACGGCTCGCCCATAGCTCCGAGGAGTTTGTCAGCGCTGGTCTTGATAAACTGGGCGGGGTAGCGTATATTTATAAGGTAAGCGGGCATACCGCCAAACATCGCACCTGTCCACTGTGGATCCTCGCCCGTCTGAGCGCGGTGGGCGCGGATGTCGCTACTCATGCCGTCAAATTGCTGGATGTCGTGCATGGCAATCTTGCGACCCTCAAACTGAGGGGCAAAGCAGAGAGCCGAGATGATAAAAAATATAGCTATCGCCACCAGTGTGGGGATAGATTTTGGGAATATTCGTTTCAAAAACTCCATTCTTAATCAAATATTAGTTGCAAACCACACAAAAATACAAAAAAACATTCATATTTCTGAACTCTCTGCTAAAATTTGCTTATCTTTGCTCAAATATAAGACTATTTGGACAACTTTATGGTTACACTTGACGATATTCGCCGACCAATAGCCGATAGAATTGGGGAGTTTGAGGATTTTGTCCGAGGCTCATTCTGCGAAAAGGAGGGAACTCTACTTGCCGATATGGTGGAGTATATCCTCTCCTCACGAGGTAAGGGTCTGCGCCCAACGCTTACCATGCTCAGTGCAGCAGCAACCTCCGCTACGGGCAACTTTGGCAAGCGCACAATGCTGGCGGCAATGCTTATTGAGATGATTCACACCGCCTCGCTTGTGCATGACGATGTTATTGACGAGTCAAATTTGCGCCGAGGTCAGGCGTCGGTCAATGCTCGCTGGCAGTCTCGTAATGCGGTGATTGTGGGCGACTATATCCTTGCACGAAATATGGATATAGGTCTAAAAAGTGGGCAGTACGACCTTCTGACGCATATTATCGGCAATATGGCGGTGCTGTGTGAGGGCGAGATTCTGCAGAGCGACCACGCCGGTAAGTTGGATATTTCAAAGGAGGACTATTTTGACATCATCTACAAAAAGACCGCCTCGCTCTTCGCCTCTTGCGCCTCTGCTGGCGCTATGTCTGTAGGCGCACCGCGCAGAACTGTTGAGAGTATGCACCGCTTTGGTGAGAAGCTGGGTATGGCATTCCAGATTGTAGACGATATTTTGGACTATACGCCCGATAATAACACAGGTAAACCTGCGGCAAACGACCTTCAGGAGCGAAAAATCACCCTGCCACTTATTGAGGTGCTTGAGAGGGTAACCCCTGAGCTTAAGAGCGAGATTCTTGCTGCTGTTGAGCGTGCAGCAACAGATAATGCCGCTGTGGATTTTATCCGCGAGAAGGTTGTAGAGTATGGCGGCGTAGAGGCTGCCAGAGCAACGCTGCAGCGTTTCCTCCAGCGTGCACTGTCGGAGCTTTCGGCGCTTGATGATACTCCATACCGCCAGGCGATGATTGACCTCTGTACCTTTGTGGCGGAGCGTGATAGATAGATACAAACAACTTAAAATTAAATAGTTATGACAAAGAAAAATGGAAATGTTTTTGCAATCGGAGTGATGTTCTTGCTCTTCTTTATGATTGCATTTGTGACCAACTTCGCTGGCTCTATGGGTGTTATCGTTAAGAACCAGTTTGGTGCGTCAAACGCTATGGCTCAGCTCGGTACGCTGGCAAACTTTATCGCCTATGCATGTATGGGTATCCCTGGCGGTCTTATTCTGAAGCGTAAGGGATACAAGTTTACCTCTCTGCTCGCTGCGGCAGTAGGATTTGTGGGCGTGGCTATCCAGTTCGCCTCTGGATACGTTGAGTCATTTGCAGTATATGTACTCGGTGCATTTGTTGCAGGCTTCTCTATGTGTCTGCTCAACCTTGTTGTAAACCCTATGCTTAACACCCTCGGTGGTGGCGGTAACCGCGGTAACCAGCTCATTCAGCTCGGTGGCTCTTGCAACTCTATCGGTGGTACTATCGCTCCTATCTTCTTGGGCTATATGATTGGCGGTCAGGCTGCTACAGCAAGCGTTGGCGATGCCGCTCCTGCAATGATTACCGCTATGGCAATCTTCGCTGTTGCATTTATTATCATCTCCCTCTCTGCTATTCCAGAGCCACACATGGAGACAGCAGAGGAGAAGGCTGCCCGCAAGGCTGGCAATGTTGAAAAAGATCCTCACTCACCACTCTCATTCCGCCACTTCGTTCTTGGCGCTATCGCAATCTTCTTCTATGTAGGCGTTGAGGTGGGTATTCCAAATACCGCAAACCTATATATGTCTGGTCTTGAGGGCGTTGGTCCAGCTGTCGCTGGTACACTGGTGGGCTTCTACTGGTTCCTTATGATGTGCGGTCGTCTTATCGGTGGCGCTGTGGGCGGTAAGGTATCTTCAAAGGCAATGCTTACCTCTGTTTGCCTCGTTGCTCTTGTGTTTGTCTTCGCACTTATGTATATCCCAGAGTCAGTACGCGTTACAATCCCAGTTGTTGAGGCTCAAGTACCTGTAAGCATGGTATTTATGTTCCTCTGCGGTCTGTGCACCTCTGTTATGTGGGGCGCAATCTTCAACCTCGCCGCTGAGGGTCTTGGTAAGTACACCCCACTTGCATCTGGTATCTTTATGACCCTCGTTTGCGGTGGCGGTATCCTCCCATTCATCCAGGGATTTGTTGCCGACTTCGCAGGCTATATCGGTAGCTACTGGGTTATCGTTGCCGGTCTGGTTTACATGCTCTTCTACGCACTTGTAGGTTCTAAGAATGTTAATACTGACATAAAGGTAGACTAATATTTTGTCGATTTTGTCGTGAAAATGACGCATTTGCGTCACATCCCTTAAAAACCAGTGGCGGCTGTACCTTTTAGTACTATCCGCCACTGCTTTTTTGCACGATGCACCGCAACTGCCCCATTTTGACGACAAAATGGCTGTTAACTATTAGCCGTTAGCCATTAGCCATTGGCTCACCTTCGGTGACCCGACCCTGCTCCGCCTCGGCAATTCAAACGAGTTTGATTGCTCTCGGCTTAATCGCAGCGTTAGCTGGCTGACGCAGAACAGAGAATTTAATGAGGTTAGGGAAGTTAAAGAATTTAGTGACAGACTTCGTCTGAAAGTGTTTATTCGGATTTAGGTTGCTGCCGCAAGGCAGTGAAAGAGAAAATATCCACCAAAGGTCAAGCTTGCTTGAAACCAAAGGTGGATATTTTTTATTTCAATAACTCGCAGAGTTACCCTAAATCCGCATCAGCACGGAAGCGAAACAAAGTTTCGCCGAAAGTTTTTGCACGCCCTGCTTTTTTCAAAAAGCGGGCAGTACTGCGTAGCCAAAAAATTTCCTATCTTTGTGCTATGGATATAAGAAAGGCGATTTTAGCGATTTTGGCGGTTTGTGTCTCGGTGGTGGCGCTGGGGCAGGGGCGTGGCATTGATGTGTCGCGCTATCAGAAGAGTGTTGAGTGGAGCAAGGTCAAGGGTGCGGGCATAAAGTTTGTCTACATAAAGGCTACGGAGGGTGCGACATACACAGACCCCTACTTTGAGCGCAACTTTGCGGGGGCGAAGCGTGTGGGATTACCTGTGGGTGTATATCACTTTTTCCGTATGACGAGTTCTGCCTCGGCGCAGTTTGCGCACTTCAAGCGCACGGTGGCGGGAAGGGCTATGGACCTACTGCCGATGATAGACATTGAGGTGTCGGATGGATATTCCAAGGCGGCGATACAGAAGCGGCTGGATGAGATTATCGCCCTATTCAAGAGCGAGTATGGCTGCACGCCGATGATATATAGCTCGCAGGTATTTTATAATAGGTATCTTGCACCCAAGTATAACCGCTATCATCTCTACTTAGGTCGTTATGGTGGCAAGCGGCCGGTGATAGATGGTAAGGGGATGTACACCATTTGGCAGTATACTCGTCACGGGCGTATTGCGGGCATATCTACGGCGGTGGATATTTGTCGTTTCAATCCAAAATACTCTGTTGATGATATAAAAATCCGAAAAGATGGTAAATAATTGCAGATTTTTGGTAAAACGCTTGGCAGTTCAAAAAAAAGTCTTTAATTTTATAGACTGAAAAGGGACTTTTGTCCAGATTTGTAATCCTTAAAACTACAAAAATATGAAAAACTATTCACCAAAAGAGATTAAGAACATCGTTCTTGTGGGTGCCCCAGGCTCGGGTAAGACTACTCTTGCAGAGGCAATGGCTTACGAGGGTAAGGTTATTGACCGTAGGGGTAGTATTGAAAACAACAACACACTGTCAGACAACACTGACATTGAGCACGAGTACAAGCGCTCAATATATGCGACTACACTCTTTACAGAGTTTATGGGTCGCAAGCTCAACATTATTGACTGCCCAGGTTCTGACGACTTCTGCGGCAACCTATTCTCTGCTTTCAAGGTAGGTGACGTGGGCGTTATGCTCGTAAATGCACAGACTGGCTGGGAGGTTGGTAACGAGATTCAGGGTCGCTATGCAAGCATCCTTAACAAACCGCTTATCGGTGTAATCAACCAGCTTGATGCTGAGAAGGCTAACTATGAGGCAGCCCTTGAGAGCATTAAGGCTGACTCTGTAGTAAAGCCAGTAGTTGTTCAGTATCCTGTAAATCAGGGTATTGGCTTTGACTCGTTTATTGACGTTCTGATGATGAAGATGTACCGCTTCACTGACGAGAACGGTACTCGTGAGGAGCTTGAGATTCCTGCTGATGAGTTAGAGCGCGCAAAGGCTTACAACCAGGAGCTTGTGGAGACCGCTGCAGAGTATGATGACGCTCTTATGGAGCTCTACTTTGACAAGGGTACTCTTACTCAGGACGATATCCGCTCTGGTCTTAAGCTCGGCGTTGCTAACCGTAAGGTTATGCCTATCTTCGTTACCAGTGGTAAGCGCGACATCGGTACAAAGCGTCTTATGGAGTTCATTATCAACGTAGCACCAGGTCCTACTAAGGCTCCAGACTTCCTTACTGTTGAGGGCGAGGCTATGCCAGCTGACGAGACCGCTCCAGTGGCACTGTTCGTATTCAAGAGCCAGATGGAGCACCACATTGGTGAGATTAACTACTTCCGCGTAGTTCGTGGTACTGTTACTGAGGGTATGGAGCTTGTAAACTCTCGCACAGGTAATAAGGAGAAGCTCTCGCAGCTCTTCGCTGTTGCTGGTAAGAACCGTATTAAGGTTACTCAGCTCGCCGCTGGTGATATCGGCTGTACTGTAAAGCTTAAGGGTACTCGCACAAACGACACCCTTGCTGCTCCAAGTGCTCCAGTTGCTGTTGAGCCTATCGTATTCCCAGAGCCACGCTACCGTGCCGCTGTGAAGGCTAAGGATCAGTCAAACGAGGAGAAGCTCGGCAAGTTGCTTCTTGATGCTCGCTTTGAGGACCCAACAATCCTTGTTGAGTACTCTAAGGAGCTTAAGCAGACCATTATCCAGGGTCAGGGTGAGCACCACCTCAATATCCTCCGCGCTCGTATCCTTGCAGATAGTAAGGTGGAGATGGAGTTCTTCGCTCCAAAGATTCCATATCGTGAGACTATTACTAAGGTCGCTATGGCAGACTACCGCCACAAGAAGCAGTCTGGTGGTGCAGGTCAGTTCGGCGAGGTACATATCGTTATTGAGCCTTACTATGAGGGTATCGGCGAGCCTTCAAAGTATAAGTCAGGCGGCAAGGAGGTTACTGTGAACATCAAGGGTAAGGAGGAGTATGACCTTCCTTGGGGCGGTAAACTGCAGTACTACAACTCAATCGTTGGTGGTGCTATTGACGCTCGCTTTATGCCAGCTATCCTTAAGGGTATTATGGAGAAGATGGACGAGGGTCCACTCACAGGTTCTTATGCTCGTGATATCCGCGTAATTGTTTACGATGGTAAGATGCACCCAGTTGATTCAAATGAGCTCTCATTTAAGCTTGCAGCTCGTAACGCCTTCAAGGAGGCATTCCGCAACGCAGGTCCAAAGATTATGGAGCCTATCTATAGCGTAGAGGTTCTCACTCCATCAGAGTATATGGGCTCAGTGATGAGCGACCTGCAGAACCGCCGCGCAATGATTATGGGTATGGATCACGATAAGGGCTTCGACCGCCTCCAGGCTCGCGTGCCTCTGGCAGAGCTATATCGCTACTCTACAACCCTCTCTTCACTCACCTCTGGCGCAGCTACTTACACCATGCGCTTCGAGTGCTACGAGCAGGTTCCTGCCGATGTACAGGATAAGCTTCTTAAGGCTTATACCGACACCGACGAGGAGTAAAAGTAAATCTAATTTTAAGCGGTATTTCCTGCCGCTAATGATAAATGCCTGCTGGGCTGTACGTTTTAGTACTATCCTGCGCAGGCATTTTTCATTGAGCGTGGTAAATCCTCGCCTAAAATTAGATTTCTTTTTTACTCCGAGGAGGTGTTGTGAATAGGTACTTATTCTGAGGAGGTGTCCCACTGTAACTGCAAATGGGACTTATTCTGAGGAGGTGTTGTGCTCTGACGATAAAATAGGACTTATTCTGAGGAGATGCTTTGCTCTGACGATAAAATATTTTGCAGTTATTGTGTTCGCATAGGAGATAAAAAAAGCACCCCGAAGGGTGCTCTTTTTATTGAGTGTTGTTGCTTACATTGCTACGCCACCGCCATTGAGGTTAACCTCACCAGTGTAGATAGTACAAGGGCCATTGCCTGGCATACCAATCATATTTGTACAATCAATAGTTACAGACTCTTCTGTAAGATTAGAGTAAGGAACATTTGTTTTAACTGTATCTCCAAAGTGATCAGTTGTAGCAAGTACGATGTTTCCAGAAGTTGCATCTGTAGCCTCTATTGTGTATGCTGCCTGTACCATTGGAGCCCACATACCTGCAGCTTGCGCACCATAAACAGACTCATAATCAACAGCTATGTAGAGCATGCCAGGAGTAGTAACACCAAGGTCTGCTACAACAACTGCTGCTGCAACGCCAGTAATCTCTGCTGCAATATCAGCAGGCAACTGCCAACGCTTACCATCTACTGTAAGAGCCTCAGCAGCACCGCCACCAAGAGGCTGACCGTTTACGGTAATAACGCCAGTGTTTGTACATGCAGACTCATCAACAATTGCAGTCTCATCTGCCTTGTGACCTACAAAGATGCCAATGTTCTCAGTGTTGCCAGCATTCACAATTGTGAGGTTACCAGTGTTATGACAAGCAGAGAAATGTGCGCCAGCCTTCTTGTTGTCAGCCAATACGGTTGCAGCATAGAATGTGCCTGTAGAATTGAACATGTCAACGGTAATATTACCATTGTTTGTACAGCCGTTCATATCCTCCTGCTGAGCAGCAGCAATACCTGCAACGTAAGTAATATCGCCGTCTTCAAACAACTCTGTAACCTTAATATCAATATCGCCACCATTAACACAGTTTGTAATACCGTTGTTAGCAAGACCAATAATACCACCACAGTAATTAGCCTTGCCATTGTCAGTTACGAATGAGAGCTTAACACCATCCTTAACAGAACAGTTAGAGATAGTCTGTGAGCGAGTTGTTGCAGTTTTAATCTGACCAACAATACCAGCAAAGCGTAGTGAACCGTCTGCGTTGTTTGTCTTTGCTGAGAAATCAGCATTGAGGTGACAGTCCTCAACAACAGTTGTAGAATAACCTACAATACCCGCCAAGTAAATTGCACCACCAGCCTTTGATACGTTCATTACGTCAACAGTTACAGGACCATTTGAAGAACAGTTGTAAACACCACCCTTAGTCTCACCTACAACACCTGCAGAGTATGACTCATAAACCTTGTGGTTAAGATTAACGATGCCCTCATTAGAACAATTCTTAACGTCTCCAGTAGTATAACCTACAACACCTGCGTACCAACCTTTAGTACCGCCGTCAATTTTGCAATAGTTATAGATCTCTACCTCTCCATAGTTATGACAATCCTCAACATTGTAGTCTGAGCTATAAACATTGTATACACCTGTACAGCCAGCTACACCTGCAAATGTAGAACCGCCTTGAGAACCAGCGCCTGAGTTGTCTTGTGTACCTGCAGCCCAAACGCCCTCACTGTAAACCTTTCCATAATTGTTACAGCTAACAGTCTTGAAGATATTAGAACCTACAACACCTCCAAGAGCAGGTCGAGTACCGCCCTGTGTTAAATCTTCTGCAGGGGTGGTAAATGAAACCTCTCCATGGTTGTCGCAACCAGAGAGATTTGCCTGTGCGTAACCGATAACACCACCAACATTACCGTAAGTACCACTACTGAGGACCTCAAAGCGATATGATACCTTACCATAGTTGATACAATCAACAATCTGACCTTGATATACAGCAGCTGATGACTTAGCCATCTGAGTTGCACCAAGTACGCCACCAACAAATACACTCTTTGGCTGGCAAGGGAAGAGGATCTTTACCTCGCCATAGTTAATACAGTTTGCAAGGAAGTCCTTGCCAAGAGCATCCTTTGTACTTGCATTTGTGTTTATATAACCAACAACACCACCAACTATCTGGTTGTTCTTGACAGTCTGTGAGGTTACATCAATCTTACCGTAGTTGATACAGTCGTTCACTAAACCGTATGATACACCAACAACACCACCTGCGCGGTGAGCGCCACAGCTTACGTCTACAATAATCACATTACCCTTGTTTACACAACCAGAAACAGTACCGATAACATTGTTGTTCTCAACGATGAACGCTGCATTCTGGTCGCCTGAAGCACCCTCAGCAACTGTATAGTTAAGTGTACAAGATGCATCAATAACGATATTCTTCACAACACCATAGTTTGTTGCGATAAGACCGCGAGTAGCATTCCAGTTCTTAATTGAGTAGCCCTGACCGTCGAGTACACCGTAGAACTCTACTGCAGATACATAAGTACCGTCAGCCATATCAATATCATTCTCAATAACAACGTTTACTGGAGCCTCTGCAGTGCCAAGTGCAAGTGCAGCCTGAAGCTCAGCAGCGTTGGTTACAGAGATTACGCTCTGTGCAACACCTGTGTATGTAAACTCTGGCATGTTGAGAAGTACACCTGCAGGAACAGCAACGCCAGCAGTTGTGTAAGCCTTCTTCTCCATAGCCTTACCAGCAGCGTCAACAACCTTTACGCTGAAGCCCTGAGCGTACTCACCAGCAGGAACTGCGATAATTACGCTTGCCTTACCATCTACGTAAGGGATGCCATCTGCAGAAGATACGCGGATAAGGTCCTTACCAGCCAGTGGAGCGATTGTCGCAGCCTTATAGTCTACAGCGAAAGTACCAGAGATAGCCTCACCACCGAGAGCAGTAAGGGTTACGCTCTTAAGAGCAACATCGTCACCCTTAGCAACAGTAACCTTTACAAAGCTGTAGAGGTTGTGAAGTGTTACAGGGTTTGCCTCTGCGTAGCCAACCATAACAGCTGAGCCAGAAGCAAATGAGTTAGCTGTATAAGCCTGCTCAGTAGCAACGGTGATATTACCGTCAGCGCCAAGAATCTCAGCAGGGTAGAGAATAGAGTATGGAGCAGCTACGTTAGCCACCTCAAAGGTCGCATAAGATGTACCTGCATGCTGTGCAGTTACAGCCGATGAAACCTCACCGTTTACGGCAATCTTGTCACCCTCGCTCCAAAGAATAGGGTGCTGAGTACCATTAAGAGCACCAAGAGAGGTACGAGTGTTCTCAATACCTACGCCCAGAATAACCTTACCGCCTACTGCGACATCCTCAGTTGCGTCTTTAGCACAACCTGCGGTCAGCATAGCCAATGCCAGACCGAAAATAGCATAAATCTTCTTCATAGTTTTAGTCTGTTATTGGTTACTACTCATCCCATACGCCATCCTCAGGGGTGACGCCATCAATGTTTACACTGGTTGCAAAGCCCGCCTCTACGCGAACATCCAACTCTCGAAGTTTTGGTGCAACGTATGCACCATCTAAAATTCTTTTCATAGTTAGGTTTTTTAGGTAATTATTAAATAATTTTAAGATAAATTGCTAAATATTCTCTCAAAGGTAACAATTTTTCAATACTTATCCAAATATTAGTCCAAAATTAACAAAAAAATAACCCTCTCAGAGCTTGAGAGGGTTATTTTTTTTAATATTTGAGAGTTATTTGAAAAATTTATACTGGAAAATCAGCAGGTAGACCACCGCAACAGAGATATATGCATCGGCAAGGTTAAAAATCGCACCGAAGAAGTAGTTGTTTGAATCGACCAAAAAGCTCAGCCAGCTTGGACAACTATTCCACTGAAAAAGTGGGAAGTAGAACATATCCACCACGCGACCCATCATAAATGGCGCGTAGCTGCCACCAAACTCCGCAACTGTTGTCGGTGTAGATGCCGAGAAGATCATTCCATAGAACGCACTGTCAAGAATATTGCCTATAGCTCCTGCAATAATTAGCACAAGACCTATAATCACACCCTTAGGGGCTTTCTGCTTGATAAGGTAGTTGATGTAGTAGAGCATCGCCCCCACAAGACCCACGCGGAAAAGACTGAGCAGCAGCTTGCCCCAGTCAAAACCGCTACCACTGGTTATCTGCATGCCAAACGCAGCGCCGTTGTTCTCAACAAATCGAAGCTGAAACCAATCTGGGAAAACTGTTATCGCCTCGTCAAGGTGCATATTGGTCTTAACCCAAATCTTGAGTAGCTGATCGGCAATGAGTAAAATTACAATAAGTATCGAAATCTTCTTCCAATTCATAATATTACACTATTTCCCGCAAAGATAGTAATTTTTACCGAAATGCAAAATGGGGCAATTAGCTATTAGCTTGACTCACCTCTGGTGACCTGACTCTGATTGAGCAGTGGGGTGCTCTGATTTAGCGGAGTTGTCGTGAATGATATTTAATGACAAGTGCTTTCAGCCCTCAATGACATAGAATAGCACTCCGCGCACAGCGCAGTATTAAGGGCGTTAGCCCGCTGCCATTCATTGTCATTCGCTGTCATTGTGTGCTCCTCAATCTCTCTGTACTGCGTTAGCAAGCCAACGCTGCGATTAAGCCGAGTGCAACAGTGGTCGCACACCGAAGGTGCAAAAGGTGTAAATTGAAAACGGGAACTTGTTTGCGAATTTTCAATTTACGCCTTTTGGGGCATTTATGCCGCGACTGATATTACCGAGGCGGAGCAGGGTCGGGTTGCCGAAGGCAAGCCAATAGCCCTTATATATAATATATATAGGTATAAACCGCCATTTTTAAGAAATATTAAAAAAACTTCAAAAAATATATAAAAAAGTTTGCAAAACATTTGCACAGTAATTTTTTTGTCTCTATCTTTGCACCCGCAATCAGGAAATAACACCGGTTGCAGTGGTTCTGAAAAGGGTTTCAATGGTGAGAAAAACAAACTGTTGAAAATTTTTTCAAAAAAAGTTTCAAAAACATTTGGTGGTTTCAAAAAAAGGTCTTACCTTTGCACCACTGTTCGCTCCGAAAAGGAGAGAGCAATTTTGAAAACGGTTCTTTGATTTACTGGTTATAAATTGAGAGAAAGTGTAGTATTTATCTGTCAATTTCCTTTAAGGAAAAAGAGGTAGTCAGGACTCTAACGATACATTTAATATTTTTTACA
>SUZO01000020.1 GCA_015059805.1 Rikenellaceae bacterium | reverse complement strand
CCGGCGGGATTCGAACCCACGACCCACAGCTTAGAAGGCTGTTGCTCTATCCAACTGAGCTACGGAACCATCGTCCTAAAATGCTGGGTGGCAGCATTGGATGCGCAAAAGTAATATTTTTTTTTCAATTTGCATTACATCTTATCAACTATTTTTCGCATGAAGTCAAATAGTCGGCGGCTTGGGCGGTGGTTTCGCTTCCAACTGCGGAGCTGTTGCATCTGCGAAGGATACAGATAATCAAGGAGTTGGATGGTATAGTATATGCCCCAATCGAGCAGTAATGCCATGCCTATTACGGTATAAAGTTGGCTCTCAATTGATGCGCCGAGGTGTGCCACATAGTACCATGTCGCTACAACTATAAGGTTTAGTAGTGATATAAGTACTGCGGTGCTAATATGGGAGATTCCGAGGTCAATAAAGAGGTGATGGAGGTGGGTTTTATCGCCAATAAGTGGTGATGTGCCGCGGGCTATGCGAGCTATCATAACTCTCAGAGTATCAAAGACTGGCATGGAGAGTGTTGCAAGCACAAAAGGGACAAGGGCGAGGTTTTTATCCTCAGCTAAGGCGTTATACTCAGCTTTGCAGATTACCTCCATAACAAATACCGACAGCACCACGCCCATCTGCAGAGAGCCGCCGTCGCCAACAAACATCTTTGACTCTATACCAAAGGCGTTATGCAGCAAAAATGGAATTAGGGCGCCAATAGCTGCCACAGCAAGTGCAAGAAGTGCATAATCGCCGACGGTAGTAAATATTGAGGCGTATATTGCGCAGACGCTGATGCAGAAGATTGAGAAGAGTCCATCTGCGCCGTCTATAAGGTTCAGCGCGTTAATAATTCCCACCACTGAGACTATTGTCAGGGGAACATAAACCCACTCTGGCAGGGCATTTATACCCCACAGACCATGGAGGTTATTAAGTGATAGTCCACCGATGTATATGAGTATCAAGACGGTGATAATCTGAGCGATAAGGCGGATGATAGGGGAGATGTCAAGCACATCGTCCAGTGCGCCGACGTATGTCATTATCATCATGGCGGAGATAATGACAAACAGCTCAGAGGAGTCTATCACTGTATGTGCTGCCAGCAAGCCCGCAACGATGCCGAAGAATATTGCCAAGCCGCCCAAAACGGGTACAGGGCGAAGTTGGAGCTTGCGGGTGTTGGGGTTGTCTACAATATTTTTGGTCTTGGCGAACTTAACTAAATACGGGTGTATTATTGCCACTCCGATAAATGAGGTGACAAATGTAATAAGTATGAGTCCAAGTAGCTCCATACGCAGTGTTATCTTTTCATCAATCCGCTACCGAAGTATATCTTCAGAGCCATACCAATTGTGTAGTTATTTGCAAGGAACTTCTGGCTGCACTCGTAGTCGTTAAGTGTTGTTGGAGCGCCGTTCCAGCTGTGGCTAACAATATATGATGATGGATCTACTCCGCTATATGGGTTGGTGAAGTTGTATGTGGCATAGAGTGAGAGCTCTATCAGCCCAATGCTATAACCTATAGAGGCAAGACCTACAAGTGCAGGCTTGCTGTCAATCTTATACTCACTATCGCTCAGCCAACCATTTGCATAACTCTCTGTACCGGTGTCGATGAAGTTGGTTTTATACTTTGCAGAGTGGAGAACGTTATACATCGCTCCCGCCTCAATAAAGAGTGCTGAGCTGTTGCTACGCTTAGTATTTAGGCGCAACTTAGCCATCGGTGAGAGTGTGTTCTGGTTTACATCCACGTCAACACTTCCTTTATCAATCTTAGTTGAGCCATGGGTATAGTTTATGCCAATGATACCATTTATCAACTGATTTACGCGACCGATACGCAACTCAACTGGCACTCCCAATGTTGAAACATTTGAGCCAAAACCAAACTCAAAGCCTAAGCCGAACTGCAGGAAGTGTCCCTTTACTGGCTTGGTTTTAGTTGTGCTGCTACTGCTACTTGTTGCTGTATACCCGCCCGTAGAGGTTGTTGTGCCAGTTTTATAGCTTGAGGTTCTCTTTTCGGTCAGTGTTGCATCTATAGAGGCGATTTCCCCCTTTTCAATGGTAACTGTCTGGGTGTGAGTGTTGTATCCAGGGACATAGATCTTTATGGAGTGTGTGCCGATAAGCATCTTCTGGTTTACGTATGGGAGGGCATCCTGCTGCTCAATGCCGTCAATAGAGTATTTTGCACCGCTAATGTTGCACTTAACGCTCAGTGCGCCATAGATAGGTGTAAGAGAGCCGTAGTCTACACTCATAGGCTCAATATTGGTAACATTTAGCAGGTGGTGAGCCTCCTCATGAGCCTCCTTACGGCAATCTATCAGGTGCTTACCAATCTCAAGGTTGCCGACCCACTTGCCAGTGCCGCGCTTCTGACCGTCAATCCAAATCTCCACACCACTATCGGCAGTGATTGTGACTGTAGAGAAGTTTGGCGCAAGGGATGCTGTGAGTGTTGTGGTCTGGTCGTCAGATATGGTGACTGTGGTGTTATAGTCGTGGTACATACTCTTGACAACGCGCACAGCGGCTGTTCCGCTCTTGATAGTGATAGGCTTGCTCAGTGGTAGTGTACCTCGCATGCGGCTATCTACATATACCTCTGCGCCATTAAGCTCCTGGCTATGCTCAACATTGAGGAAACCGAAGGCTGGCTTAAGTGCAACCTCTATAGTGCGTGTTTTGCTGCCATCTAAGACAACGGTGTCGCTGAGTGGATAGTAGTCGGCAGCGGAGACTGTATAGTGGTGAACACCCTTGGTGACTAACTCCTCAATCTTGCCACTCTTACGCTGGATGCTCTTACCGTCAATCTCTACAAGGGCACTCTTTGGCTTGGTGTTGATAATCAGGTACTGATATACTGGAGCTGTGTCGTCAATATCAAGGCGGAAGTAGATGTTGCTACCATCAATAACCTCAATGTCGGAGGTAGACTTACGCTCGCCATACTCTAAGCGCAGGGAGTACTTGCCCTGGAATACATCGGCAATGGTGCAGATGTTGTTTGGAGCGACGGTAGTGCCCTTAAATTCGTTGTTCAGATAGACATCTGCGCCAGCAACATTGGATGCAATGTTGATTGTAAGCTGCTTGTTGAGCGTAGCCTCAGCCTGATACTCTTTGTCACCTTCAAGATTGATAACTACCTCATTTGAAGTGCCAAACTTTGGATGGCGAAGGTAGAACTTTGTATTGGGGCGTGCAGTCATCTCAAGAATGAGAACGTTCTCATAGTCAGCGACTTTGGTCTTTGTGATGTCAATAACATCTGAAGGAGTCAGAGCCTCTAATTCACTCATCTGCTCTTTTGTCATCTTGTGAAAGAGAATCTTTATTCGCGCACAAGGTCGGCGGGATGTATCGGGCTGAATCTTATCTAACACTGCGCCAGTTAGAGCATCCGTTTGCACCTGGCGGATGGTGTTGGTATCAATGATTATGCTCTGTTTAATCTGCTCAGCAGAGGCGCTAAGAGCCAGTGTTGCTATTGCGATAAAGAGTGTCAGAAAACGCTTCATGATATTGCTGGGTTAGATTGTTTCTATTTGTCGTGGCTAAAGCTGCCCTCTGTGGATACTGTGCGCTCCATCATCTGCTCGGCAGTGTAGTTTACATCCCTCTCCTGCTGCCATACACGTACGCGAACAAGTGGATTGACATCGTCACGCATATCTATGGCAAGGGTTAGAATTCCCTCATCGGCGTAGTTGTTTGAGGTGTAGAGCTGTCGTACCTGCACGGCATAAATGCCCTTCTTAGAGCCGTAGCCAGAGCAGACATCGCACTCCTCAAAACGGACATTGACAAACTCCTTGCTAAGGAAACTTCGTGAGAGATTCTCAATATACTGCTTCTTGCTATATCGGGTGTAGACTGCTCTACCGTCGCTATCTATAAGCTCAGTCTTGTCATTAAACTTCTTGGTAGACTTCTGAAGTACCTTTCCAACGATGATGTAGGCATCATTCGAGAAGACCTTTTTGATGTAGGCAATATCGCGCAGACAGTATGCTGAGCGGTAATCCTCAAGGAAGGTGATAAGGGTCAATCTGTCGGTCTCGCTCCAATCCTTAGCCATGATACTGCTCTCGGTAGATGCACCGAGTTTGTAGGCTACAGACTCAATCTTTTTAGTGCGCTCGTTGATACGGAAGACAACATCCTCAATAAACGACTTGCGTGAAGATGGGAACTTGAGCTTTACAGGTAGCTCGCGGCAGATAACCAGTGTGTCGAGCTTTACAAATCGCCATGATGGTGTACGCGCGACAACTGGATTGCCCTCAGCAACAATCTTCTCATAGTCATCCCAACCATTGTCGGTAAAGTGCTCGCGCACGCTGATGCTCTTGTCGGTAAAGGAGCTGACAATCTTATCCATGATTGTTGTGTAGCTCTGGCTATTTGCGGCGGCGGTGGTGCTACCATACTGAGCCTCGCTATTCTTAAGGCTCTTGTCTACGGCAGACTCATTCTTGAAGTTGTTTGTATCAACCTCCTTCTGAGGTTTTACACCCTTAGGCTGTGTGATAATCTCCTTCTGAGCAGCTGGCAGAGCGCCTGAGAGGCGAAGCTCGCGGATAGATTGGTAGATTCCTGGTGCTTGAAGGCGTGCCTGGTCCTCCATACAGCAATCTATAGTAATCTTGAGGGTCTGGTTGAGCTTTTTCATCATCAGCATGCTACGTCCATCCTTAACTGTCTCGCCCTCAATAATGCCGCTACCGTCAAAGTAGCTGAAGGTGATGTTAGAGAGTGGCTCACCGTCGTACATAAAATCCAAGAAGAGCTTGTATGGGTAGTTCTTATCGCCCTCAACCTTTTCAATACCCTTGACCTCAACCTTTATGCCGTCAAGTAGGCTAGTGATGCGGCTAATTGCCTCCTGATCGGCCGCCTTGTTGTCAATCTTAATGTCGCCTCTATTGTACTGCCTTAGCAGCGCGTAGGCCCAGGTATAGCAACGCAACTGGTCCACTACTGAGGTGAAGATCTCTGCAGACTCTAAGTACTCCTCAATCTTTCGCTTAAGGCTGTCGTAACGCTTGCCCCACTCCTCGGCAGTAACATAACGAAGTACGAAATATGGGTAGATAGCACCCTTGTACTCAATATTTGAGAGGTCTATACGATGCACATTCTCAAGGTACATCATTGCCGTGCCGACAAACTTCATCTCATCCACCTCCTTAGTTCGGGCACTCTCAATATTGAGCTGCTCATTTCTGGTCTCGCTGTTGTATAGAGCCACCAAACTTAGGTCCATAGATGTCAGATTTGCCATTGCAGCATTATCCGCAGCGGTCAGGTCATCTCCATAACCAACCTCCCAAACATACCTCTCGCGTGCAAGATCTTGCATAATCTCCTCTGCAAGCGTAAGGTCTGCAGTAGAATTTATATGCTGAGCATAAAGCGGGAACACCCCTATAAGGAGCAAAACTGCGGTAAAAAATCTCTTCATAATGTGTGTGAGTATCAATAAAATTTTGGAAATCAAATATTTTGACAAAGATACACCTTTTTTATTAAAATAAAAATCCCCCTAAATAAATAGAGGGATTTTGTGGTAAAATATTGCTTTTATATTTGATTTAGAAGGATATTTTTGCACCGAGGAACCATGTTCGTGGTAGTGATGGACCGTAGATATATCCTGCATCGCGGTCTGCACCCTTGTCAAAGTCGTTCTGGTAGGCGTTGAAGATATTTTTCACTCCACCATTTATCTGAAGTCCGATTGTGCGGTAAATTCTAAAGTCGTAGCTCAGCTTAATGCCCATATCAAAGAATGGATTTGTGAGCTTTGCGATATCCTTATCTACATATCCTGCAAAGTGCTGAACGAGCATTCTGCCTGTGTAAGTACCTGTCAGAGCAATGTCAAAACGGCGCACTGGTGTGACAGTGGCTGTCAAAAAGGCATAGCTGTCAGGTGTGCGGAACATACGGGTCTCGGCTGGTACGCTCTCATCCTCGCTCCACTTCTCAGGCTCCTTGTAGCGGCTCTTCTGTAGTGTTCCTCCAAGCTGAAGCTGTAGCCAAGGGTTGAATGCAAGTCGAGCCTCAAGGTTTACGCCCATAACCGTTGCACCAGAGCCATTGCGACGCTCAAGGACAGTTGCTGTACCGTCATCGGCAGTCTCGCCAGTCTCCTCAAGGGTAAATACATCTTTTAGGATAGTGTAGAAACCCTCAACGAGCAGGTTGCCCTGAACACCGCTCTTAAAGGTGTGGTACATATCTGCTGAGAGGCTGAATGAGTGGCTACGCTCCTCCTTAAGGTCATCGGCAAGGCGGATACGGGTACGCTCACCACCGACGATAGTGATGTGCAAATCCTCGTCAAATGCCTGTGGCGCGCGGAAACCAGATGAATATACGGCGCGCAGGTTGATGTTGTGAGTAGGGTTGTAGCGGAAGTTTACACGTGGTGAGAAGATAAGGTGGTCAATAAGGTTGTGCTTATCTGCACGACCACCAATCAAAAAGCCCCAAGTCTCGTTCTTCCACTCGTTCTGAATGTAAGCGCTGTAGATATGTATAGTCTGATTTGTAGGGGTGTAGCCCTCTGTGAGCGGTGTATCCTTCATATAGTCAAGGTTGTACTCCGCACCAACGGTAAGCTCGGCAGGCAGGAACAACATCTTTGGACAGCGGTACATATACTGCACACCGCCCACTGCCGTAAGTCCGTGAGTCGTTCCATAGGCGTTAGGGTCCATATAACTGCCGTAGTAGCTGTCGCGGCGAATATCCTGCGCAGAGGCATAGACGCTATAGCGGTGGCGAGTGTTGGCAGTTGTGCCCTCAAAGGTAACTCCTCCGCTGTTGATAATGTGGTCAGTAGTCTCGGCAACATACGCCTGGTGTGGCGGAACATCAAGCTGGTCGCCACCACGACGATACTCCTTTGTTCCGTGATACTCAAGCGAGAGCTTGCTGTAAGCGCTGGTCTTGATATAGCTTCTCAGACCCACTGTCTGACCGTCAATCTCGCCAATCTCCACAAAGCCGTCGCCGTTGTGGTCATAGCCCGAGCGGTGGCGGTTCTGACCATAGACCATAAGTCCCGCCTTGCGGTTGTCGGTAACGAGCGATGCGTTGAGGGAGGTATTGTTGTCAAACGAGCCAGTGCAACCGATAGAGCTGATTGTGTGGGCAATCTGTCCAGAGTTGTAGAGTGGCTCCTTGGTGATAATATTTACTGTTCCACCAATAGCCGATGCACCATAGAGCGCCGAGCCACCTCCGCGCACGACCTCAATGCGCTCAATCATATTTGATGGTAGATGCTCTAATCCATATACACCCGCAAGGGCAGAGAATACTGGGCGAGAGTCAATCAAAATCTGCGAGTAGTGACCATCAAGACCGTTGATTCTCACCTGCGTGAAGCCGCAGTTCTGACAGTTGTTCTCCACACGCACGCCCGACTGGAAATTAAGTCCCTCAGCAACGGTTGGCGATGTTGTAACATCAAAAAGGCGGGTATCAAGCACGCTTACAAGGGTTGGAGCCTCGCGGCGGGTTGTAACGTTTCGGTTTGCAGAGACCACGACAGCATCAAGCGAGACCTGCTCCTCGTTTATCTCAAAGTCAAGCTCCAGAGGCTCTCCATTTACAACCTTTACGGTCTTTGTAACAGTCTGATATCCAAGCGCAGAGACCTCAATAGTAATCTCTGTATCTTCTGGTACGTCATTTAGAATATAGTGACCCGTAGCGTCAGTGGTTGTTCCGATAGTTGTGTTCTGTACTACTACGTTGATATATGGGAGCATCTCCTTGCTCTTTGCATCCATTACGTGACCGAAGATATGTGTCTCATAGTCAGATGCATACGTGTTGCCGACAATACACAATGCCGACAAAAGTAAAGATATAATTTTCTTCATTTTTGTGATTTTGTAATTGTTATAAAAATAGTTGGGAAACGGTTTTTTATAACAATACAGGAGGTGCGCGGAGAGATTTTGTAACTCTCGGCTCAACGGTGCGTAAGATAACATCTACAGCTGCAATGACTGTCAGCAGGACAGCTGCCGAGAGCAGAGCTTGGCTCTGTGAGATGAAGAATAAAAGCAGGTTGAAGTGGCAAATAGGACAGTCGTCACTCATGCCATTTGATGCTGCGCTGCGGGTATTTCTCAGCGAGTTGTAGTAGCTATCTGAGTGGGTATGCAGAGCCTTACCTGTATAGGCAACAGCAATGGCTGCGAGCATAACTCCCAGCACAAAGTTTTGTATATACTTGCAGACTCTCATCTATTTATGCAGCACAAAAAGCGCAGCAAAGGTAGTATAAAATGTTGAAAACGGCAAAAAAATAGTAACTTTTCACTCTGACATTTTGGCAGAAATTTTGATTTGGCAACAAATTTGACGACTTAGGGTCAAACAAAAAAGAATTGACTTATGAACATTAACTCGTTAACCATTAAGGCGCAGCAGGCACTGCAGGGTGCTGTGTCTGTTGCACAACAGTCAGGGCAGCAGGCTGTAGAGCCTCTGCATCTGCTCTCTGTTTTAGTTGCCGAGGATAACTCTCTCGGCTCTTTCCTGCTTGGACGAGCAGGGGTGAATATAGAGTCATTGCGTGCAGAGGTAGGTAAGCAACTATCTCATCTGCCTAAGGTTTCAGGCGCAAGTGAGCCATATTTTGCAGGTGATACTACAAAGGTTATTCAGCGCGCTGTAGACTTTACAAAGAACTTTAACGATAAGTATGCTTCGGTAGAGCATCTGCTTCTTGCGCTTATATCTGAGAAGAGTGCGGCCTCAGAGCTGCTTAAGGCTCATGGAGCTGTGGAGAGGGATGTTATTGAGGCTATAAAGCAGTTCCGCAAGGGGTCTACTGTGGACTCGCAAAGCGCCGAAAAGGAGTTTGATGCGCTGGGCAAGTATGCTATAAACCTCAATGAACTTGCTCGAACTGGAAAACTTGACCCAGTTATTGGACGTGATGATGAGTGTCGTCGTGTGCTGCAGATTCTCTCTCGCCGAACAAAGAACAATCCGATACTTGTCGGTGAGCCAGGTGTGGGTAAGACCGCCATTGCTGAGGGTATTGCACATCGTATTGTCAATGGCGATGTGCCAGAGAACCTTCGTTCAAAGAGCATCTACTCGCTTGATATGGGTGCGCTGATAGCGGGTGCGAAGTATCAAGGCGAGTTTGAGGAGCGACTCAAGAGCGTTGTTGCCGAGGTTGTGGCTTCAGATGGCGAGATACTGCTCTTTATTGACGAGATACACACCCTTGTGGGGGCAGGTAAGAGTAGTGGAGCGATGGATGCGGCAAATATCCTCAAGCCCGCCCTTGCGCGTGGTGAGCTACGCACAATAGGCGCTACGACACTTGATGAGTATCAGAAGTACTTTGAGCAGGATAAGGCTCTTGAGCGTCGTTTCCAGAAGGTTATGATTGATGAGCCGACAACAGAGGATGCTGTGAGCATTTTGCGTGGACTCAAATCTCGCTACGAGAGTCACCACCGTGTGAGAATTAAGGATGAGGCGATTGTTGCGGCTGTAGAGTTGAGTCACCGATATATCACCTCCCGATTCTTGCCCGATAAGGCTATAGACCTTGTGGACGAGGCGGCATCTAAGCTCCGCCTTGAGATGAACTCTGTGCCTGAGCAGATAGATACCCTTGACCGTCGTATTCGCCAGATGGAGATTGAGCGCGAGGCTATACGTCGTGAGGGTGATGCGGAGCGCATTGAGAACCTTGACAGAGAGATTGAGGAGTTGAGGGCTAAGGAGGCACATGAGCGTGCCGCTTGGCAGAGCGAGAAGGATATCCTTGTCAAGATTCAGCACAACAAGTCCCAGATAGAGTCTCTTACTGTTGAGGCGCAGCAGGCAGAGCGTCAGGGTGACTATGGTCGTGTGGCGGAGATTCGCTACGGAAAGATTGTTGATTGCCAGCGTGCTATAGAGGCTCTGCAAGAGGAACTGGATGTTATGAGTAGCTCTGGCAGAATGATTAAGGAGGAGGTAGATGCCGCCGATATTGCCGATGTGGTATCCCGTTGGACGGGTATTCCTGTGGCGCGTATGCTCGCCTCAGAGCGTGAGAAGCTGCTCAATATGGAGGCTGAGCTTCATAAACGCGTGGTGGGTCAGCAGCCCGCTATAGCGGTTATCTCAGATGCTGTGCGTCGCTCACGTGCTGGGCTTAACGACCCTCGCAAGCCTATTGGCTCGTTTATCTTCCTCGGCACTACGGGAGTGGGTAAGACAGAGCTTGCGCGTGCGCTGGCACAATTCCTCTTTAACGACGAGAATATGATGACCCGAATTGATATGAGTGAGTATCAAGAGCGACACGCCGTATCGCGCCTCGTTGGAGCGCCTCCAGGATATGTCGGCTATGACGAGGGCGGTCAGCTTACCGAGGCTGTACGCCGTAAGCCATACTCCGTTGTGCTTCTTGACGAGATTGAGAAGGCGCACCCAGATGTCTTTAATATCCTGCTGCAGGTGCTTGATGATGGTCGCCTTACGGATAATAAGGGTAGAACGGTAGACTTCCGCAATACCATTATTATAATGACCTCCAATATGGGCTCACATATTATCCAAGAGCGCTTCTCAAAGGCGTTAGAGGAGCATCAGAAGATTAGTGAGGAGCAGATGGAGAGCGTAAGGATTGAGGTGGTGGAGCTGCTCAAACAGCAGCTAAAACCAGAGTTTTTGAATCGTATTGACGAGATTGTACTCTTTGAACCTCTTTCACAGAGCGATATTGAACAGATTGTCGATATGCAGATGCACAACCTCGCTAAGCTGTTGAGTAGTAACGGCATTAGCCTGAACTACAGCGCAGAGGTGAGAAGATACCTTGCCACTATCGGATACGATGCACTCTATGGTGCGCGACCAGTCAAGCGTACTATCCAGCGAGAGATTGTTGGTGAACTGTCAAAGCGTATTCTTGCGGGTGAGGTAGATAGAAGTCGCCCTATAAGAATTACGATGGAAAACGATTTGTTGCATTTTAACAATTAAAAGTAACAAACTGAAACTGTATATCTTGCGAAAGAGAAAGAAAATGAAAAATTAGCAAATAAATTGGCACTAAAACAGTGTAAATAGGTAAAAAATGGCGCAATTTAGTAGGTGAAATGAGAGACTTTAACAGTTTAGCTAACACTTTTTTTACGTTCATACCCTTGTTTTAACCGTTCACAGCGCTATTTTTACCAATTATAAAAATTTTTTAATAATTTTTTGCTTATAATTTGCAAGTTTGGAATGTTTGTTGTACTTTTGCTGTCGGAATGAGATGAGAGTCTCTTTTCAAGATAGGTTTTTAGGTTAGGTTTAGGAGCAGCACCTTGTCAATCAAGGTGCTGCTCTGATTTTGTACTATAGTGAGGTGATTTGGCTACACCTCGGCGCTCTTTATCGGTAAATGTAACTTCAGTTCGGGAATCTGTATATCTGGCATAAATGGATTTCTGATGAAGTATCTCACTGACGCAGTGCCACCGCTAATATTCTCATTGCCAGCGTAGTCAATAACTCTCGGAGTATTAACTGAGGCGACAACGCGATAGTTGCCTGCACGCAGAGATACGGCTTTTGTTTTGCCCGCGCTGATGGTAAACTCGTAGCTGTAGTGTTTGCTACTATATAGCACTGTGAGCTTGTGAATAGTATCATTTGTGATGCTGATGTCGCAGATGCCACTATCGTTATAGCTTAGCTGGTCAATACTTGGTAGTTCACCTGGATTGTTCCCTAAAATATTATTGACGCGGATGTCTATAATATTTTTCTTTGCTCTATAGGCGTATTTGCCTTTAGGATAGAGCTTTAGATACCTATTGTAGAACTCAATCGTATTCTCCTTTTGCGCGGTCCGCCATCCGTTTTCGTCGGTGCTCCACTTGCGCTGCTCTGCCGCTTCGGCCCTTTGTTCAGCATCGCGGTAGTGGCGATATGGAACTTTATCCATAAACTGCTCCCACGACTCAACACTATCCTCCGCTTGCGCTATTGTGTAGAGCGAGTCCACGGTGCTTTTTACCGTTTGTGCCGCCATAATGCCTTGAGGTGAGTCTGGATAGCTGTCAGCAAAGTGGTCTAAGCTGTTAATACCCGCCGTTTTGGCACTCTTGAGGTAGAGATCCATAATCTGCTCGGTAAACATCCCTGGGTGCTGTGCTATAAAATCCTCACACTGATATGTTGTGGGAGCTGCGGCTATGGAGTTAAGCTCCTGCTTAATATCGTCGTACCTCTTGTACTCCGAAACACCGTACGCCCCTATTATAGAGAGCAGCGTGAGCAGGGCGTATATCTTTGTTGTCCTTTTATCCTCGGTATAGGAGTCTACGGCTACAAATCCAAAGATGACAGCCATGATTATTAGGGCAATCTTTATACCCTGAAATTTCCATATTATACCTACAACGGTAAGAATGGCAAATATTGCAGCCGTGCTGTAACAGATATTGCCAATAGTGCGGAGGTGTTGATTGTCTGCCATAATTCTTAAGTTTAAGTGTTTTGTATATATAGAGGTGGGACTTTCAAAAATATTACAGAAGAGAGTGAATAAAAAGTCTATTTTGTCGTCATGCTCGCCCTCAAAATCCTCACAGACGTTATAGTATGATACGTTTTTGGAGCCTACAACACCACAAAAAAAGAGGGCAACCCGAAAGTCGCCCTCGTCTATATATCAATCAACTGATTAACGAAGAGCTGCAAGGTTTACATCCTTAGCAGCCTTCTTTGCAAGTGAAGCGTCCTTAGCAACTGCGCTCTGAAGAGCTGCCTTTGCTGCAGAAACGTTACCCTCCTTAGCTGCGATAACAGCACGGAGATAGTCTGCCTTAGCGCTCTGGTCACCGCTCAAGCTGCTCTTTGCAGCAGCGAGGTTACCTGCCTGAACCTGTGCGATAGCAGCGTTGTAACCCTCAAGAGAGTTTGCTGCTGTAGTGTACTGACCCTGTGCAGCTGCAGCAAGAGCCTTAACCTCTGCATTTGCACCCTTAGCGTACTGAGCAGCCTTGTCAGTCTCACCCATTGCAAGGTAAACAAGTGCGTAGTTGTTGTTAAGCTCCTCAGACTTGCTACCAGCCTTAGCTGCGCTATCAAGAGCCTTAAGTGCACCTGCGTGGTCACCCTGCTTTGCAAGAACGATTGCAAGGTTGTTGTATGCGCGAGCGTCACCATACTTGTCTGCAGCAGCCTTAAGAGCAACCTCTGCAACTGCTGGCTGAACCTCTGCGATGTGGAGAAGCTCCTCAAGTGAAAGCTCTGAAGCACGACCACCCATTACAAGAGCAACCATCTCACTGTCAGTCTTACCAGTTACATCAACAGTGTTTACAATCTGTGCGCGACGAAGCTGTGGAAGAACCTCAGTCTTGAGTGCGCCAAATACGCTTGCAAGGTTCTTAATCTCCTTCTCACGCTCTGCAGCTGATGAGTACATGCTAAGTACCTGGAGAATCAGATCCTTATCCTGGATGTTTGAAGCAGCAACAGCAGCCTTGAAGCCATCCCAGTCCTCACCGTAAGCAGCAGCGTCGATATTCAGACCAGTCTCCTTAAGAAGCTCCTGAACAGCCTTAAGACCGCTCTGGCTACGCTTGCTTGAGAGCTTGTCGTTGAACTTCTCTGGACCATCTGGTGATGCATAACCGTTTACATATACAGTCTGTGATGCGCGGTCATTCTGAAGATAACCCTCTACAGCAGCCTTAAGAGCAGCAACCTCGTCAGTCTGGGTAGCCTTCTTAGCGAGCTTTGAAGAGTTGATTTTGTAAACAAGGTCAGCTGTAACAACAGAGGTAGTAACGTTGCGGTAGTTGTTAGCCTCTGGCTCCATAGCTACTGCGAAGTCAATATCCTTCTGAAGGGTGTTAAGACCTACAGCAATCTGACGACCACACTCGCTCTTAAGAGCATAAGCTGCCTCGTCATTTGCTGCAAGAACAGCGAGCTGCTCCTTGTTAAGAACTGCGCCATTGTTTGCGTTGATAAGGGTGAACTCCTTGCACTTACCGCTCTTGCACTTAACCTCTACCAAAAGCTTAAGCTCGCAAGCATCCATAGCTGGCTGATAGTCAAACTCAACGTGACGGTTGATAGACAGAGCCTCCTTAGACTTAACAACCATGCCGTTAGAAGCAACCTTCTCGCCCTGGAGCAGAAGGGTCTCGCCTGCAACAGCACCACCCTCAAAGAAGAGCACTGGAGTAACCTTAAGAGCTGCCTTCTTGTTGAAGTAGTCTGCAGGAATTGAAGCAGAGATGTCGGCTGCAATCTTACCATTGTTAAGAACCAATACCTCTGGTGTGCAACTTACCTGGATAGCTGCTGGATCCTTAGCCATCTTCTTGAAGCAGTCGCAACTTGACAGTGTGAGGGCTGCTGCCAACACTGCGGTCAATGTGATAAATTTCTTCATAATTACTATAATTTTAATTAAAAGTTATTCTGTTCACAAAGGTAGTCTTTATTTTTGAATATCAACAAAAAAATTGACGAAATAGTATATTTTTTTTCAAAAAATAGAGAAAAACTCTTTTTTGGAGCTTTATAGCACTCTTTTTACCACTGTATTCTCTGTAATTTGCATCTTTTCAAGGTCTGCACCAAGAATATTTATCCAGCCGCGAGGTTTGCATCCAAGAGCCTTGTAACCGTTGTTTGTAGCCCAGTTGAGCAGTGTATGCAGTGGTATATCCTTAAAACATTTTAACTCCTCAATAATTGACAGAGAGCTGTTTGAGGCGAGTGAGTCCGTACCGATTAGGATATTGAGCCCATGCTTAATAAGCAGTTGAGCTGCATCTGTGATGCTACCCGAAATGTAGCGGTTTGAACGAGGGCAGAGTACCCAGTAGACTGGAGCGGTGAAGTGGTTCATTATCAGCTCAATATCGCGCTCTGTGAGATAGCTGTTGTGGACAAACATCACACTCTGATTTTTGGGAATGCTTCCTACAATTCGCTCAGCTGGAGAGTTGAAATTCAGAAAGTCGCACTCAAAGCCTACTGTGCGATACCAATCGGCAAGAGCGCCTGAGTTTTGGTAGAGTTGCTCCTCGCCAAGTGACTCCTTAAAGTGTATTGAGAGCAGTGGCGGATTTGAGCGGCACACAGCCTCAAAATCTGACTGCTGAACTGAGTATGTGGAGTGGGGTGTGAGGGTAGTGTTATGATGCTGATTTACAATCTCTTGGCAGCGTTCTAAATTGCTCTGCTTGAGCCCAAAAACCTCGGCAAAAGAGTGGTAGCAAATCTTGCTGTTCTCCTTGACCAAAAAGGAGCTACTATCGTTTACAATATCGGCACAAAAATCTACCCCTTCAGCCCACATCTGAGCATCGGCAGCCTGCAGAGCCTCACCTCGCTCCTGCTCCGAGAAGTTCCCCCTCACACGTGCCATAGCTGCGGCAAAACCGCTATATCCAACCCCTTGAGGTATTGCACCACGGAGATACGACAGCTCGCTATGGCAGTGGGCATTGACAAAGCCACGACAGAGTATGCCAGCATAGAACTCTACACCGGCATGGCTATCAAGGGTGTTGTCATATTGCTCTAAGCGAACAATCTCGCCACTTGCAGCATCTATAGTTATAAGTGGCTGGTTATAAAACCCTTGTGGTGTCAGCAGGTAGTGGGAGGCTATCTGTCGGAGTGTTGAAGAAGACATCGTCAAAAATCTTAATATCTACAAACTTCTTGAACAGTGAGTCTACAGCCAGCTCTTCACTTGGGGTGTAGAGAATCTCAAGATCACGAATGGTAAGGTCTATTTTACCCATTTTATGTCGTGCATCAGAGGGTTTGGCAAAGGTGAGAACGAGCTTTTTTGCCGCAGTATCTGTGATGATTGTGCGGCGGATATTCTCCTCTGAGCGCAGGTTATAGGAGTAGTTATTGCGGTGGCTACCGCTGTGGGTCTGAACGTACATTGCCCCACGAAAGGTGCGCTCATCGGTGTAGCGTTTTGCCCTCTTACTCTGCTTCTTATCCTCCTTTTTATTATAGGTATATCTATATCGGACAGAGTATGTCCCTGGTTGCAGTGGCTCAATGGTAAGGTGGAGCTTAGTGGTGTCGGCTCGCTTTTTAACCTCTATAAGGGAGTCTTGATAGACTGTGCGCTTAAAGGTGCGAATAGCGACATTCTTTATTGTATCAAGCACCACGACCCGCTTCTCGTAGTCCACAGCATATTCGGCAATCTGGTTCTCTGCCTCCCTAAGTACACGACCAAGCTGGGCGCTCTTGCGGCGTGAGAAGTTTCCGATGGTGTACCTCAAATCCTCTGGTGTATAGCCATACTTGTTAAGGATAGGCTCGTAAATTTGGATAGAGTCTATGTTGAGGTAGTTCACACCAAGGTAGGCGTTAGTCAAGTATGCGTCGCGGAATATCTGAGCAAGGGTCTTGTCGTCAATCTCCTTACGGCGTGCACAACCCAGAACGCATAGTAGGGTTAGAAGGATATATACTACTCTTTTCATAATCTTCTCTTTATCATAGTGTTAGCCGCAACTTGCGAGACGGTCCACGCAATGGCGACAAAGGTTGTAAATATCAGTATAATGTCAATAATCTCAAGCTTTACGGGGTAGCTCTGCACCACAAAGCCATCAGAGGGGAGCTCTATCAGTCCAAACCACTGCTGGATAAGCACCACAGCAATGCCCAAAACGAGTCCTACTCCGCCACCGATGCCCGAGATAAGCAGACCCTCGCGGACAAAGATGCCACGAATAAAGCGGCTATCGGCGCCCATAGAGAGCAGCGTGAGCTGCTGGTCGCGCTTCTCCACAATCAGCATAATCACCGTGCCGATAATTGATAGCGAGGCGATTAAAAGCACAAGCAGGGCAACGAAGAATACCGCCCACTTCTCGTACTCCATAATCTGGTAGAAGAGTGAGTTCTTCTCGTTGCGGGTCTTGATAGTAACATCCTCTGCTAACCTCTGCTTTAGGCGAGCCTTTACGCGCTCGGCACTCTGGTCGGTGCGAACAAAGAGCTTACACTTGTTAGAACCAAAAATCTGCTCCGCAGCCCTCAGGGGGATGATAACCTGACCCTTGAATTGTTGGTTTGACCGTACAATACCGCCCACATGGACCTTAGTCTGTCGCATACCCATAATCGGGAGCAGTGAGCCTACATCGCCACCGCCTATAGAGTGGAGCGTAAGGCGTGAGGCTACGGTGGTATAGATGCCGAGCAGTTGCGAGATGTCGCTGGTTATAAGTGCCTTGTTAATCTCGCCATGCGTAAGTGTTAAAGAGCCTTGTAGCGTGTGCAGGTCGGCAGGAAAGACCTCAAAGTAGTGGTCATCAACACCACGAAGCATGACGGCAGTTTGGCGCGACTCTGTGCGGGCAAGTGCCTCACCCTCAAGAGCAACAGAGACAGCAGCAACACCCTGAGTGGTAACTACAATATCCCGCAGGCTATCTGTTACCTCGCCGATGTTGTAAATCTCAATATCAGCATCGCTCTGAGCGTACATATCCTTTACAATGACCTCAAAGCCGTTAAAGACCGAGAGCAGGATAACCATTGCCGCGACGGGTATTGCCACAGAGACAAGACTCACCCCCGCGATGATGTTTATCACCGAGTGTGACGAGCGGGAGAAGAGGTATCTAAGGGCAAAAAACCACTGCATAGGCTCTACTTTGACAGTAGGTTATCTATATTCTCAATATACTCTAACGAGTCGTCAATAAAGAACTGTAGCTCAGGTATAGACTTCACCTGATTACGCATACGGTTACCCAACGCTCCGCGGATGGCGCGATTCTGCTCATCCAGAAAGTCGAGGGTCGCTTTAGCCCTGTCAAACGGGAAGACGCTAACATATATCTTTGCGTATGCAAGGTCTACCGATACGCGGACTGTAGTTACTGTGACCAATGTGCCACGAAGAGATGCCGAGTACTCGCGCTGGATAATCTCGGCAATGTCTTTCTGAATCTGTTTGGCAATCTTCTGTTGCCTTGTGTTTGTACTCTCCATTATAGTGCAAATTTAATAACCTCTTTATCTCTCTTTGGCGGCTTGTAGAACCACTCCTCAAAGCCAGCCTTGTTAAATCTAAATCCCACCCTGAAGCTAATCATCAGATTATCCAACGGTGAACGTAGGGGGGTGTACCAGAAGGGATTTTCGCCTGGGTACTGCTTCTGGTCAAGACCGTTATCGTAGTATTTGTTACGGTTTTTCAGAATGTCCGAATAGCCGAAGTCGTAACGGGCACGAACTCCAAACTCCAGCTGTCCCACTATAATATCTATACCTCCGCCACCGGCAAGACCGTAGCCAAAGCGGTTGTCACGCTCTGAACGCATGTTATACTTACCCTCCACAACATCACCCGCAGCTGCTCCACCAAAGGTGTATGGCTCGCGGTTCTCAAAGGTTGAGGCGAAGTTATACGAGAAGGTCACTGCCGCCTCAAGGTAGACCCTCAAGTGGTTCTTGAACAGGTAGAAGTGGGGCTGCCAAACGATAGGCATCATCAGCGTATTGACATTGCGGCGGTAGTACTTATAATCCTTCTTATCCTCATAAATAGAGGCGTATGGGGCGTATGAGAATCCTCGCTGCATCCAGTCAAGGTCTATACCGAAGCCACCCACAAAGCGAGGCAGGGAGTAGTATCGCCATGAGAAACCCGCCTGACCGACACCCCAAATAGGGCGGGTCTCCTGTGCTGGGTATAGTCGTGAGGTTGCCATACCAGTACCTCCCGTAATGGCTATAACATGCTGTGCAGATGCTCTGTGACAGTAAAATATCGCTACAAAGAGCGTGAGTATTGTTAGTAATCGCTTCATAGTCAAAAGTTTAGAACATTCTATCTGTGCTGCCAGAGCCGCTACCAGTCAGTCCGCCAAGACCTCCCATCATGCCGCCCATGCCGCCCATCATGCCACCCATACCTCCCATGCCGGAGTTGTTCTGGTTGTTACCCTGTGGGTTCTCAAGCTGCTTCTTCTGCCACTCCTCCGAGAGCTTCTTGATGCGTGAAGCCTCCTTGTCGTCAAGAATCTTGATAAGGTTCTCCATAGTCATTGGCTTGAAGACCTTGCTCATGTCAATATCTATCTCGATGTCCCAGTTAGCCTTTGTGGCAAAAACATCCTCGCCCTTGTCGTTGATATACATCTCTGCACGCTCAGGTTGCAGTCGGGCGATGACATCACCTGCATCCCAAGTGCCGTTGCCGTTAGTATCCTCAATGACGCGAATGCGAATCTCGCCAGGGCTGACAAAGTTAATGGTGTGCTTGCCACTCTTGACACCCTTTATCTCCTGCTGGGTCTTACCCGAAGAGTCGGTCTGCTGGATGATATACTGCTTATCGCCCTCGCCCTTGACTGTTAGCACAATCTTAGAGTACTTCTCTGGGTCGTAGGTGGCAAAGCTCTGGCTGATAGAGTCGTTCTGGTAGCCCATAACGTCGGTAAGAGCCTGCTTAGGGATGTAGAAGCGGTACTTAGTCTTATTCTCCCACTTTGCACGAACAGCGTAGCGACCAATGTGCATCGTATCTTGAACAAAGTGTTTCTCTATCTCTGTCTCGGTAGGGTTTTTATCGTCACCAGAGAGTTTGTAGAGCTTCACGGCTGTAGAGTCAAAGGCTACAAGAGGGTAGTCGATAGTAATATCAAAGCCCCTCTCTGGGTTTATCTCTGACGAGGCGCTACACTTGAACTTAAATGGATTTGGCTTCTGTGGTGGGGTGTACTCACGACCCTCCTCCTCAGCCTTCTTGCGCTCGCGCTCCTCCTTCTCACGCTCCTTCTGCTCCTCCTTGCTCTCTACGAGCTTCCACGCAAGTTTGAGTGGCTCGGTTGTCGGCACAAGCTGGCGGATAGAGTCGTGCTTGTGGTAGGTGATAGTACCCTTAATGGTATCTGGAAGGCTCTCGGCAGGGACGTTCAGCCAGAGGTTGAGGGTATCCTTGCCCTTTGTGCGCGGGTCAAAGATTATCTTGTCTGACGGTATAGAGTCCAGGCGTATAGAGTCTATAATAGGCAGGGCAGTGTTGAAGTAGAGGGTTATCTGCTTGCAGTCGGGGCGAAAAGCCTCCACGAGTCGCTGACCCTTGAATGCCTTGTCGGTAAACATGCGGAAGTAGAGCTGCGGCTCGGCAGATGGATACTTGCGCAGTGAGTCAAACCATATAGCAAATGGTGGCATCTGTGCAGGGTTGTAGGTGGTATCAAGCAGTCCCACAAGGTCTGTGCCTGGCTCGTACATCTGGTTGTCGTTCTTATCGCCAAAGGCGTAGATGCGGTAGGCAACTGGCTTAAGGTTCTGCGCAATGAAGATGCCGTTATTCTGCGCACGAGCAATAGCATCTGGCTTGCGATTGAAGATTGTTGAGTCGTACTCTGGCGTTACAGGCAGCGAGTCGGCGATGTAGAACCAGATGAAGGTTCGGCTCACAGAGTCTGCCTTGTATGAGTCGGCGGTATAGCCAGAGCACATGAGCGAGTCTACCGTATCGCCCGTAGAGAATACGTAGCGCATAGCGTTGAGAGGGTTGCCCTCGTTATTGTCACGAATGGCGCTACCCAGGTCAATGGCGTAGGTGGTATTCTCCTTGAGCGTGTCGCGGATGGTGATAACAATGCCCTTGCCACGGGTAGAGATAAGGGGCATCTTCTTCATCTGCGGAGAGGTAAACATCTCCTTATTCTGGTCCTTTATCTGGACATACTCGTTAAACTCGATGTATATCTTCTTCTCCTTAAAGTTGGTTGCGAAATTACCTGGAGTAAGGTTCACAATCACTGGCGGCAGGGAGTCCTTAGGACCACCATCGGGGCTCATAATGTTGGCGCAGCGGGTCAGAAACGCACCCAAAAAGAGGAGCGTCACGGCTGTCTTGAGTATCAGCGTGCTATTTTTCATTCTACAGTAGTACTATTCTCGTTCTCGGTATTCTCCCCCTGCTCTGGCTCTGGCGTTGGCTCTGGGGCTGGTGGAATGATGTTCCACACACCACCCTTTTGAGCAGTGCCCTCGGTATAAGGGGCTTTTTTCCACGGGTGGAGCAGCAGGGTCATATATGTCTCGTGTATATTGTCTACGTTAAGGTACTTAAACAGTGTGGCGTACATCCTCACACTCGGCGCAACAAGCACCACAAGGGCTGGCGACTGATTCAGCGGCAGGCTGACGTAGTAGTTGGTATCATCCTCGCGCACAAAAGGTACACCCTCCACATCGGGAATGGTTTTGCGCTCCACGCCAAGAGAGTCGGTAACTACTCTTGCCACGGCATCCTCATAGCTCGCCACCATCCACTTATCCGTACCGGTATAGTAGGCGTATGCGTAGGTATCTGTTGCAAGGGCATTATCTGCGCCACTCTTCTCCTGAATAAGGGTCTTGATAACCAGGTTGGTATCCTTAGTAACGCTCTTGAAGCACCCCACAAATAGGAGCGCCGCTGAACATAGTATTAACAATCTACATCTCATAGTTCACAATTTTAGTTATTAGCTCTCTGCCCTCAGTAACCCCGATGCCCAAAGCCTGACACATCGGTATAAGTGCAAAGTCACGCTGCAAAATCAACGGGTGTGGAATCTGCAGGTGGGGGGTGACAATCCTCTGCTCGCCATAGAGCAGTATGTCAAGGTCTATAGTGCGGTTGGCATAGCTCTGCTGCCCCAGCACCTTCTCGCGGTACTCCAAGAGGCGATTACGCCCAAGCTCAGCCTCTATATTGAGCAGTAACTCTAACACCTCACTTGCTCCGAGGGTCGTCAGGACTCTATAGGCGCGGTTTGTAAAGCTATTTGCACCATTAAAGCCCCACGGCTCGGTTGTGTGCCACTCTGAGCGAGAGATAACATCCCCTATACGCTCAGAAATCAGACCCTCTGCGCGATTAAGACGTTGGGCTACATCGCCCACGTTGCCGCCACCAAGAATTACCACCTCCGTTCTCATCGGCTATTGATATGTTTGCTCACAGCAAGGGCGAAGTGGGTAAAGACTATTCGCGGATTGCCGTTCTGGTTAATCTGTCTAAGGGCACTCTCTATCTGCTCAAGTATAGGCTCTATATTCTTCTCGTCAATAAACGGTGCAAACTTCTTGCAAAAGGCAGCCTCCTCGCCCCAGAGGTAGCTCACCTCACCAAGCCCTGCGTGAATCATAAACGCCTCGCGCAACAGGCGACTGAAGTCCAACAGCATACCCCTCTGGTGCTCACGACTCAGCGCGGCGACATCATCTGCCCAGTTCATCAGCTCAAGGTGCTTATTGTTGTAGCTCAGGCGCATAACGGCGCAGAAAGAGTTAAAGTTCTCGCGGCGCAGGCTATCATCTGCCTGACCAAGCAGGCGGCGCAGCTCAATAACGTCGCCACAGGCTAATCGGGCAATGCTCTGAGCCTTAGCACTATCGGTCTCACTTTGAAGCACTATTGGCAGCAAATCCTCGGCTGTAAGGCGCGGAACATTGACCTCCTGAGTGCGGGAGGTGATGGTCTTAAGCAGTCGGTCGCTATGCTCGGTGACAAGGATAAAAACGGTCTTATCCCACGGCTCCTCAAGTATCTTGAGCAGCTTATTTGCCGCCTCCTCGTTCATCGTCTCTGGCAGCCAAATTATCATAGTCTTATACTCACTCTCGAAGCTCTTGAAGCCCAATCGGCGGATTATCTCCTCAGCCTCCTTGGCGGTAATCATACCCTTGAGGGTCTTGCCTAAGTTGAGGCTTTCAAACCACTGCTGGGCGTTGAAGTAGCCTCCGCTGCTACTAAATATCTCGCGCCACTTATCTGCAAACTCGCGGGCAGAGCTGAGGACCACCTCGCCACTCTTCTTGCCCTGCTTATTCACCGGAAAGACAAAGTGCAGGTCGGGGTGCGCCAGGGCGGCAATCTGCTGACACGAAGGGCAGAGACCACAGCTATCGCCATTCTGACGGTTGCGGCAGTGGATATACTGCACGTATGCAACAGCAAGGGGTAGCGTGCCCGCACCCGCAATGCCCGTAAAGAGCTGTGCGTGGCTTATTCTGCCACTGTCTACACTGCGTACAAGGTGCTCCTTGAGTGCTGTATGACCTATAATATCCGAAAACTTCATCGTCTTAAAATAGCTTTTACAAAGGCTTTAACATCAATCTTCTCGCGGCGAACAACATACGCCATATATGTCACAAGTACGGCTGTGCTTACTGTGTACTTGACTATTATGCTCTCCACGCCCAGCCATTCGGTAGCAAAGAAGAGCGCCAGCGCCAGAACAACATACTCCGCTATGCGCCCAAACTGGTACGGGGTAGGGTAGCAGAGTCTATTCATTGTAAGGCTCACAGCGACCATAACCACCTCGGCAATAAAACGACTCCATGCTGCGCCGTAGTATCCAAATTGTGGAATAAGGAGGTATCCCGCCACAACGCTCGCCGCAACGCCCGAAAGGGTCACCCAGAGGGCGTAGGAGGTCTTCTCCTCGCGCTTGTACCAGAAGGAGAGGTTGAGCCACACGCCACTAAGGACATTAGCACCCAGCACCACTGGCAGGATATAGATTCCCTCGCGGAAGTTACTGCCCACGATAAGTGCAAACAAATCCCTAAAGAGTGCAATGCCGAGGAAGATAATCATTGAGGCAATGATGTAGTACTTCATCGCCGCGGCGTTGGTCTGCTGAAACTCATCCTTGCGGAAGTTGGCAAGGAAGAACGGCTCGGCAGCCAGTCGGTACATCTGCGTGAAGAGGGTCATCACAACCGCTATCTTGGTTATCGCGCCATAGATTCCTAACTGAGCCATAGCATCCTCAGGCACAAGGTACTTGATGAGCTGCCTATCCAAAAACTCGCCCGCCGTACCCGCCACAGAGGAGATAAGCAGCGGCAGTGAGTAGGCAAACATCGCCGCCAGCATCGCCCAGTGAATCTTAGGCATCGTCTTACCAGAGAGCGCTACGCCTATTGTCGTCACAGCACTTGCCAGCAGGTTTGCAACAAACGCCCACCCCACGCCAAAGTCACTATCAAAGAGCCCCACAGCCCAGAATAGCACCGCAAAGCCCACCTGCATAATGATATTGGCGAGCTTGAAGCTCACAAACTGTAGAGCCTTGCCACTCTCGCGTAGTCGGGAGAAGGGTATTGAGCCAGCAACGTCAAAAAAGACTATCGCCGCAACAACTATAACATACTCAGGATGTGCAGTGTAGATTTCGCCCATCAGAGCTGAACACTCCGTAGCAAATATCGCCACCAGCGTAAAGAATATCGCCGCCGCAAGGGTCGTAATGCCCCACATAGTTGTAAATATGCGCCTCTTAGCCGCAGCAACATCGCCCCCAGCCTCCTCAGCCTTTGCCGTAAAGCGGAAAAATCCACTCTCCATGCCCAACGTAAGGATAACTAACGCAAATGGTATCAGAGCATAGACATCGGTGATAACTCCGTAGGTATCCACCCCAAAAATACGGGTGTAGAAAGGGGTGAGCAGGTAACTCAAAAACCTGCCTATAATGGTACTAATGCCATAAATCGCCGTCTGCTTTGCTAACTTCTCTAACATAATTTGCGCCCGTGCGTATACGCATACGCACATATAGGGTGCAAAGGTAGTAAAATTTTTGCTGACAGCAAAATTTTACTACCACGAACTGAAAAGTGAAAACGGAAAACGGAAAACTGAGAACGGAAAACTGAAAACGAGCGAACAAACGAACAGAGGCGCGAACATACCCGAACACACCGAACACGAACGAACACACCGAACACGAACGAACACACCGAACGCCCCTGTTCGTTCGTTCGGCTGTTCGCTTGTTTGTTTGGCTGTGCCCTAATCCAATGATTGATAGTACATTGTAAAATAATTGAAAAAAAACTTGTCAAAAAACTTGACAAAGGGGGTAGTGATGTATTATATTTGTGGCTGGAATTCCACACTATCACTATTCTCAAGGAGTGTTATGTTGTTCTGGCATACCTCCGTAACCACTTAAAATACTTATATTTATGGATACAACTACTACAGTAGGTGTAGAGGCTATCCCTGCGCCTAAGTTTAACCTTGAGGCTATGGAGCGTGAAGTTGCGACTTTAGTAGCCAGTGGCACTAAAGATTTAGAATTTGAACTGCGAAAGGAGCGCATAGACCCCTATCGCATTGATATTACCAAGCCTTTTGTTGAGGCGGAGCCGATGATTGCCATTGACGGCAGTAGCGTCTGCACGGCGGGCAATATCTCTGCTATCGTAGGCGAGGCAAAGAGTAAGAAAACCTTTCTTACGACGGCTCTTGTGGCAAGTGCGATAGCCTACCGCTTCAAGAACTCGCAAGCGTTCAAAAATATATCTAACAATATAACACTCAATGTGTTATGGTTAGATACTGAGCAGGGTGAGGGACACGTGCGCAAGGTTATTGACCGCATAAACACCATTACGGGTGTTAAGAGGACCAATATGGAGGACTCACGCCTCAATGTCTATGCATTGCGTGAGTTAGACCCGCTTGAGCGTCGTGAGGTACTGTACGATGCCCTCTACACGCTCAAGCCAAACCTTGTGGTTATTGACGGCATTGCAGATTTGCAACGCGACACTAACGACCTACGCGAGAGTGAGGCTCTTGTGGGCGAACTGATGGCGTTAAGCACGCAGTATAACTGCCACATTATCTGCATATTACACACCAATCCTGGTACAGATAAGGCTCGTGGACACGTAGGTTCAGCACTGCAACGCAAGGCGGAGAGTGTGATTTATGTCCATAAGGTGGACGATATAAGCATCGTGGAGCCTCAGTTTTGCCGTAACGAGCCCTTTGAGCGCTTCGCCTTTAGGGTCAATGATGAGGGTATCCCATACCTCACAGACCTGCCACTGCAGAGCAGTGATGCAAATAGTGCTGTTGCTGAGACACTATCTACATACTTCGGTGGCAATGTAGACCGTAAGGTGCTGACTAATAAGATTGTAGAGCTGCAGGGTGTGAGCAGCGACACTGCCCGTATGCGCATAGCCCGCGCCATTAAGAGCGGAACTGTAATCCAAGAGGGCAATATTGTCCGCCTGGCGGTAGTGCCAGTAGTGCCAGTAGTCCAAGAGCCAACGGTTGAGCCGTCGCAGTCAGAAATATCCTATGCCGACTGCCCGCGCAACTTTACCGATATGGAGGACGAGTGTCCGTTTTAGCGAGAGCGAACAAGCGAACAACCGAACGAACGAACAGGGGCGTTCGGCGTGTTCGTGTTCGTTCGGTGTTGTTCGCTTTTGTTCGGTCTGTTCGGGTATGTTCGGGTCTGTTCGTTTGTGTTCGCACCCTTGTTCGTTCGGTTTGTTCGTTTTCCGTTTTCCGTTTTCCGTTTTCCGTTCTCTGTTATCTGTACTCTTTGCTTAAATTTCTTGCGTATTTAGGATAAAGGTGTTATCTTTGCAATAAATAAGATGTTGTTTATTAGCAGGCTAAAATTAGATTATGAATAATATATTATCATTTAATATCGCTAATCCGAGTGATGTCGCTATGCAGATTGCAGCAAGAGTAAAAGCTCGCCGTCTGGAATTAAATCTGACACAGGAGGGATTGGCATCAAGAGCAGGCGTTAAGTTTGCCACCTATCGCCGTTTTGAGCAGACTGGCGAAATATCTTTGCGAGGGTTGTTGCAAGTTGGTTTTGCACTAAACTGTCTTGATGAGTTTAATGTCCTCTTTGCCCAGAAGCAGTATCAGTCGCTTGATGATCTATTGAAAGAGCAGAGTGTTAATCGTAAACGAGGTAAGAAGAATGAATAGCATTAAACAGATTGAGGTTATCTATGCAGACCGCGTTGTTGGTCGCTTGGCACTAACCAAGGAGGGCTTGTGTGCATTTGAATACTCCACAGAGTGGTTGGCATATGGCTTTTCGATTTCTCCATTTGAATTACCTTTAAGAGGTGGCGTATTCATTGCCAAACCACGACCCTTTGATGGTGGATTTGGCGTTTTTGATGATTGTCTGCCAGATGGCTGGGGGCTACTTATCCTCGATAGATACTTACAACAGCAAGGCATAAACCTTCGCAACCTAACCCTTCTTGACCGCCTCGCATTAGTTGGCTCTACGGGACGAGGAGCGTTGGAATTTAGACCGGATAAAAGTGTTGTTACAAAACAGGAGTATGCCGATTTCGAGAAACTGGCATTAGAGGCTGAGCAAATTCTTGATAGTGATGATTATACTGGTGAGGGTATTGAGGAATTTCAACGTCGAGGAGGCTCACCTGGTGGTGCTCGCCCAAAGATTTTTACTCGCTACGAGGGAAAGGAGTGGTTGGTCAAGTTCCGTGCGAAAACAGACCCTAAGCGCATTGGCAGTGATGAGTATAACTATTCACTGCTTGCCAAGGAGTGTGGTATTGTGATGCCCGAAACACGACTCTTTGAGGATAAGTATTTTGGTGTAGAGCGATTTGACCGCACGCCAAACGGTAAACTACATGTTGTGAGTGTCGCTGGTCTTATCGGCGCAGACTATCGTATGCCAAGTATAGATTACTTGCATATCTTTCAGGTGTGTGCCGCACTTACCCATAGCATAGCCGAGCTTTGGAAGGTATATCGCGTGATGGTTTTTAACTATTTGATAGAGAATAAAGATGACCACGCCAAGAACTTCGCGTTTATCTATCGGGATGGAGAATGGCACTTCTCGCCCGCCTACGACCTACTGCCAAGCGATGGCATGAATGGTTTTCATACCACCTCTATAAATGACAGCATTGAGCCGACAAAGGATGATTTGATAGCCGTTGCAGTGAAAGTAGGGCTCAGTAAAAAAGAGGCTGAGCAGATTTATGATACAATGCAATCGGTAGTTCGCCGTTAGCTTTTTAGAGTACAGAGTACAGAGAACAGAGTACAGAGAACTGAAAACGGAAAACGGAAAACGGAAAACTGAGAGTGACGACCGACGAAAGTATAGGGGTTTCGTCAGTCGTCACCCCCTGCCGAGGCTATCAGAATGGACACTCATCCTCCATATCGGTAAAGCAGCGCGGGCTATGCGCATACGGGCGGTGTCGCTGCTCATGCCCTGCAGCTTTACAATCTTATTAGTCAGCACCTTACGGTCTACATTGCCACCGAAGTATGTAGATAGTGTCTCAGCAACAGCACTATCAGTAAGTCAATGTTTGATAAAGTGTACGGTGTACGAGTGTCCGAAACCCTATGTGTTCGGACAGTCGGACACTCTACTCAATAGTCCCGATGCTTGTAACCTCCGCCTCTGGGTTAATCTTACGGATAAGTCCCTGAAGCACCGTTCCCGTACCCAGCTCGGTAAACTGAGTCACGCCATCTGAGCCTTTGTCAACTATTTTGAGAAAAAATTTTCAATTATTTTACAAAATGCTGTCAATCATTGATTTCCCGAGACTCTATTTACTGGACATTGATAGTAGAGAGGATGACGACCGACGAAAGTATAGGGGTTTCGTCGGTCGTCACTCCTTGACAGAGAGTATAAGAAGATTAAGGAGATTAAGGAAATACTCCCTAACCTCCTTAAATTCACTAACTTCCCTAAATTTCTTAAATTCTCTGTACTGCGTAGCAAGCCACCGAGGTTAATTCGCGCACCTCGGAGGAGGAGTGGGCAGATTTCTCTGCCCGCTATGACGACAAAGTCCCCCTTTGCCAAAGGGGGATTTAGGGGGAATGTAAATATTTTATACTATACTGTATATCAGTCGTTCTCGGCTTTCAGAGACCTACGAAGTAGGTGTTACGGGAAATGGAACAGCCTACAAGCTCGCTTGTAAAGGCGTGTTCCGTTTCGCGTGACAACAGCTCTGTTGTCTGAAAGTCGCAGTGTAACGGCTGCTACTTGATATACTTGCTGAAGAACTTCCAGATTTCGGCGGCGGTGTTCATATCCTTTTCAGCCCATGAGTGTTTGCCTCCGATGACCTCGTAGAGCCACACCTCGTTGCCGTTTACACCACCCACGTAGCGGTGAGCAACGACCTTATTGCGGATAACGGGCAGCTCCTCGGTAACCTCGTGGGTGCAGCGGTTTACGGCTGCCCAGTAGCCTACGGCGCGTGGTACGGCGATATATGGACCCCACTTATCGACCTTATTGAGGTTGCTGTTCCACTTAGAGGTCTTGTCGAGTGTTCCGTGCACCTCCATCACTGGAATTGGGCGCTTAGCCTCAAGAGTTCGGTACATCCACTCCATTGTAAGACCAGAGATAGGCGCTACAGCGGCGAAGGTATCTGAAGCCTTATAGGCGAGCAGGTAGCTCATCTCGCCACCATTTGAGTGTCCTGTAGCAAAGACGTTATGCTTTGAAAATCCATGCTTCTTCTGCAGGTGCTTAACCAGTCGTACGGCAAAGCCTACATCGTCGCGCGCCCAGCCCTCGGCAAAGTGGAAGTCATAACCCACTGCCCAGCAGTGCTTCCCCTTGTTGTCCTCTGGACCCTTAGGGTAGCAAACAGCAAAGCCGTGCTCATCTGCCACGGGGTGGAAACCATAGCCAACAGAGGGGATGTTGCGGCTGCCATAGCCGTGGAAAGCCATAATCAGCGGTGCACCCTCAGGCAGATTTTGTGGCTTGTAGAGCCAATAGGTGTACTCAACACCCTTGTGCTTGAAGGTGTGCTCGGTAAGTGTTCCCTTACCCTTGTTGTCGGCTGTAGCGATGGCTGTAAAGGCAAACATCGCTACAAGTAGTAGTGCTAATCTTTTCATAGTCTGTTTTATTTTGTCAATTGTTTCATCATCCACTTTGAGCGGGCGCTATCCTGCTCTGGGTATGTCCAGTGGCGCGACTGCGGAACAATCATCACCTCTGGTGCTACTGGCATCTGGTTAATCGCACCCTGTATAGATGTTGGGCAGACCACAAGGTCGTTGTATCCGTATGATACCCACATAGGCTGCTTGATGTTACGTGCGAAGTTTACAACATCGTAGTACTTAACAGTCTCAAGGCGCTCCTTGGTTGCGAGCTTCTTGTTCTTGAAAAGATATGGCCACGCATTGCCTTGGTCGTAGAGGTAGCCTGTGAGGTCACACATAGCGGGATAGAAGGCTGCTCCAGCCTTAACTTTAGGGTTTAGGTAGGCTGTGGTAATGGTGAGTGCGCCACCCTGACTGCCACCCATAACGCCGATACGCTCAGCATCTACAAAGTCGAGCGATGCGAGAAAATCAACAGCGCGGGCGCAAGATACAAAGACGCGCTTGTAGTAGTACTTCTCCTTGTCATCTACATTTGCCGAAGGGTAGTTCTGCAGCGAGCCCTGCTTGAGGGTCTCATAGATACGCTCGTCAGCAAGCACTGTAGGTATGCCGTGAATGCCCACCTCAAAGGTCACAAAACCCTTCTCAGCCTCTGCATAGTATCCCTTGCGAGAGCGACAGCCTGCACCTGGAACAATAAGTATTGCAGGACACTTACCGTCGTGATTAGCTGGCACACAGAGAGTTCCGTAGATGCGTGAGCCCTTTGAAAAGCTCTGGAACGAAGCTGAGTAGACCTTTACCTTTGGGGTACACTTCTCAGGCACAAGGTCCAGCTGAGGGAGCATGTCAATCTTCTGATTTTTGTCAATCTCAGCCTTCCAGAACGCCTCAAAGTCCTTAGGCATAATGGTCTTAGGCTCGATTTTCTCCTTCTCAAAGGCTGCTGTAGCACACTCGTCGTACTTTTTGCCATCCACCTTAGCCCATACGCGGCAGCGGAGGAAGCCAGGCTTTTTCATCGTATGACCTGTGAAGGTAATCTTACCGTCTGCAAGGGTCTTGTCGCCCTTCTCAAGTGGGGCGAGGAAGTCCTCCGAAATCTCGTAGTATATCTTAGCATCCTTAATAGGGGCGTTGCTGCAGTCGGTGACAGTGACGTTGAAAACGGGCTTCTCACCGCAGTTATAACACCAATCTGCGTGGTCAGGGGTTACGGTAACCTTTACAAATGACTGTCGTGGCGGTGCAGCCATGACTACTGATGCTCCACAGAGGATAAACATCAGATAGATAGCGAGTTTTTTCATTTTATTATCTATTTAAGGATTAAAAATTACCCAAAGATAGGAAATTTTCCGTAAAAATAGTAAATTTGCTCTATGAAAAAGCTATCTTTGATTATTGCAACCTACAATCGTAGCCAATCTCTGCTGCGAACCCTTAGCTCTGTGGTCGCCCAGTCTGCCCCTGCTCAGCTGTGGGAGTGCGTTGTTGTGAATAATAACTCTACCGATGACACTATAGAGGTTTTTGCACGCTTTGCTGCTGAAAATCAAGCGTTTAACCTGCGCATGGTTACCGAAACAGAGCAGGGACTCTCTGCAGCACGAAATTGCGGTATCAGAGCCTCGGTGGGTGAGATTGTCGCCATTGTGGATGATGACGAGACCTTGGAGAGTAGCTATATTGAGAGCTATATTGAATTTTTTGACTCCTTCCCTACAGCTATGGCTGCGGGTGGTGCTGTGCGTGCGGTCTATGAGGGTAGCCGCCCACGCTGGATGTCGCACTATACCGAGCGAATGATAGCCAACCCCCTTGACCTTGATGTCGTGGTGACTCTTTTTCCGAAGAACCGCGTGCCTGCAGGTGGAAATATGGCGTTCCGCCGTGAGGTCTTTGAGAGGGTGGGGAGCTTTAATCCACGATTAGGGCGCAATGGGCAGAGCCTTATAGGTGGCGAGGAGAATGACCTCTTTGCCCGCTTGAGGGGGGCTGGGGAGCTGCTCTACTTTGTGCCAAATGCGGCGATAGACCACCACATTCCGCAGAGTAAACTTACTGACGACTACTTTGACCGCCTGAGCTACAACGTGGGGCGTAGCAAGCGCCTAAGGGCTGAGGCTGATGGTAATCTACAGGCTCTACTTGCTGACGAGAGGCGTAAAAGAGTTGTGACATACATCTTAGCGTTGCTATACCTGCTTACCTTTCAGCGCTCTAAGGCTCAGTATCTTATAAGGATGCGCAAGGGTATTAGTCGGGGCATTGAATCTATGTAGTACAAGAGAAAATAGACACAAACAACCTGAATATGAAGAGACAGACCGTAAAACAGATTAGCGATGGTGTGCAGGCAGTGATTCTCTGCGTGACTACCGTAGTGGCGTGCATACTCTCCTACCTTGCCTGGGAGTCGGCTGAGCGCTCAAACCAGATTAACGAGCGTGCTACCATAAGCGCCAACCGCGTCAATGAGCAGACCCTTGAGCTTGAGCGTTACCGCCAGACTATCCAGCTCTGCGATAAGGTAAATAGTATCTATGTAAAGTTCAACTCCTACCGCACTGACGATATGGTTGAGTTCAAGCTCTGGGAGATGGGCGAGGACTTTAGCCTTAACACCATGTCTGATGCTGGTCGTATATCGCGTGCTAAGAGTGTGGTCAAGGCGTGGAAAAATCTCGATACTCAGAGCCGCCTGGAGCGCCTGACGAAGAATAATGCGCTGACAGACCTGTTCTACTGCTTTGAGGATGCGATGATGCTCTACCGCAAGGGGTTACTTGATGCACACTACTTTGATAACTACATCGCCAACATCATCACCCGATTGAGCCACGCCACCAACCCAACGGTTGAGCAGTTTATTGACACCCTCTGCTACCGTGCCAATCGTAACGATATATGGTTGGGCTTCCGCTACTGCCGCGATAGTATTATGCTTGAGCCTATAATCATCCCTCGTGGTGTGCTCAATAGCCATCGTGGCTCTCAGCTCTATGTAGACGATATTATGGTGCGCCTGAATGACACCGTTAGGGCGGGCGATAAGATATTTATACTCCGCAGTCGTGACTCTCTCTATAATGATGGCAGCTTTACCCTCTCGGCAAAGCGTAACGGTATAGTTGATAAGGTTATGACTGCTAAGGATAAGAATGTGCGCGAGGGACAGATAGTGATGGAACTACGACCTATATAGTTGATAATTAAATATATAACATTATGAGAATAACAACCATTTTTGCAACACTGCTTCTGATAACGAGCTGTTGCTGCAACCAAAAACAGAGCCTTGAGCTGATGAAGGCGGAGGATTTCCGCGCAACTGTAGATGGCAAGACCACAGAACTTTATACCCTTACTAACGGCACTCTGACGATGCAGGTGACAACATTCGGTGCGCGTGTAGTATCTCTCTGGGCGCCTGACCGCGAGGGTAATATGGCGGATATTGTACTGGGATATGAGAACATAGACCGATATATAAATAATACGGGCGAGCGTTTCCTCGGCTCTGTTGTCGGCAGGGTGGCTAACCGTATCGGCGCGGGTAAGTTCACCCTTGAGGGGGTAGAGTACACCACCCCCAAGAATAACAACGGTCAGACCCTGCATGGTGGCGACAAGGGTCTTGATATGGTCGTGTGGGATGTAGTTTCGCAGAGTGAGAACGCTATAGTACTCCACTACATCGCCCCCGATGGTCAGGATGGCTTCCCAGGTAACCTTGACATCACAATGACCTACACCCTGACCCCAGAGAATGAGTTTCGCGTGGACTATAGCGCCACGACCGATAAGACAACGGTCGTAAACCTCTCGCACCACTCATTTTTCAACCTCAAGGGCGAGGCTGGTGGAACGATTACCGACCACATCCTACAGATTGATGCCGACAGTATCACCCCAACTGACAGCAACCTTATCCCTACGGGTGAGATTCGCCCTGTGGAGGGTACTGCATACGATTTTCGTACGCCACACGCTATTGGCGACATGATTGACAGCGACGATGAGCAGCTCGCTGCAGGTCGTGGATACGATATGAACTGGGTGCTTAACCGCGAGGATAACGGCGAGGTTGTAAAGGTGCTGAGCCTCTATGAGCCGCAATCGGGTCGAGCTATGGATCTGCTGACAGACCAGATAGCCCTGCAGTTCTATAGCGGTAACTTCTTTGATGGTAGCTATACGGGCAAGTACGGCAAGCCACTCGCCTTCCGTGAGAGCGTAGTCTTTGAGTCGCAGCGCTACCCAGATGCTCCAAATCACGACAACTTCCCAAGTGTTGTTCTCCGCCCAGAGGAGCAGTATCGCCACACTTGCATATATAGATTCTATACAAAGTAGTATGAGTAGACTGATTATACCTAAACACTATAAGCCACTGCTCTCGCTTCAGCAGACCGAGATAGCCATTAAGCAGATTAAGGACTTCTTCCTGAGCAGTATCTCCACAGAGCTACGCCTGCGCCGCGTCACAGCACCCCTGTTTGTCCTTAAAGGTCTGGGTATGAATGACGACTTGAGCGGTGCTGAGCGAGCTGTAACCTTCCCAATACGCGATATGGGCGATGCCGAGGCTGAGGTTGTGCACTCCCTTGCTAAGTGGAAGCGTGTGACCCTTGCCGAGTATGGCGTTAGAAGTGGATATGGCATTGTTACCGATATGAACGCTATTCGCGCAGATGAGGAGCTGGATAATCTCCACTCCCTCTATGTAGACCAGTGGGATTGGGAACGTGTTATGGATAGCTCACAGCGCACTGTAGAGTATCTTAAGCATACCGTTACACGCATCTATAACACGATTCTTAGAACAGAGTTCTACATCTGCGAAACATATCCCCAGATAGAGCCTTTCCTGCCCGAAAAGGTCACCTTTATCCACGCTCAGGAGCTTCTTGACCGCTACCCAAACCTTACACCTAAAGAGCGCGAAGATGCTATTTGCCGAGAGTATGGTGCAGTATTTATTATCGGCATAGGCGGTCGTCTTACCAACTCAGAGCCTCACGATAACCGCGCACCCGACTACGACGACTACACTACAGTGGCTGCAGATAGCACCTTCCCAGGTCTAAATGGCGATTTGCTTATTTGGTATCCAACCCTTGAGCGCTCTGTAGAGCTATCCTCTATGGGTATCCGCGTAGATAGTACGGCTCTTAATCGCCAGCTTGAACTCTCAGACCAACAGCAGCGCAAGTCACTCTACTTTCACCGTAGACTGCTTGAGGGAACACTTCCACAAACTATCGGCGGCGGTATCGGTCAGTCACGCCTCTGTATGATTCTGCTCCATAAGGCACACGTGGGCGAAACCCAGTCCAGCATCTGGCCAGATGATATGAGAGAGCAGTGCCTGCAGCACGGAATACAGTTGATATAGCCTTTAGCTGTTAGCCATTAGCCATTAGCTGTTAGCTTGCCTGCTTTGACAAATAGAAAAAGCAGAGTGTAACACGATGTAACATCCTGTAACAGCTATACACACCCCTGTTACAGTGTTACATTGTTACACTTCAATAGCTAACGCCGCGATTAAGCCGAGAGCAGAGACTGCTTGCAGGCTTTGCCGAGGCGGAGCGGTGAAGGGTCGCCAAAGGCGAGCCAATAGCTAATAAACAAATAGCAGTGCGACTTGCACTGCTATTGTTTATTTTGAACTGTACGGACCGTGGATTGACTTTACTTTATACTCAAAGTTACTGTCGTCGAGCATATATACATAGAACTTATCGCCGCCCTTATCTACACGCAGAACGATATGACCGTTATAGCCCGCCAGTTTGTTGTATAGTTCTGCATATTGAGCCACCGCCTCAGAGTGTCCGTTAGTTGTAAAGAAGTCCTTTACCCAGAATGGGAAGTTGTTCTTCTGGTTGAAGATATTGTCAAGCATCTCAGGATTTGGCTGACCCTTGTACATGCTGTGGTTGAGCACTACGCGAGGGTTAAATCCATACTCACGCATCTTTGAGCCCCAGCTATTTGCACCAAAGTGGTGGTGGGTCTTGAATGAGTCCAACTTACCGTTGCCGATAAAGTCGCGGTAGTAGTTAGCAAACAGGTTCTGTGATGTACTTGTTAGGTCACCGCAAGCCACGTGGTCAAACTTTCCATAGGTGATATGTATGCCGCAGCAAGATGGGTTACCCTTGTCCGACTTTGAACCGCCAACATAGCCTTTACCCTGAGCATCCTTCATCCACACGAAGCCGTTTGCGCAGATGTTGAACACTCTGAAATTACTATAAGCATCCTTATTGTTGAGCAAAACAATCTGCTCTGTGCCAGGAGTGAAGCGTGCGCCAGTGAACTTGCCAGCCTGAACACCCCAAGTGACAAACTTACCCCAGTCCTGAGCAAGCTCGCCGTCTAATGCTGGAGTTACATCATCCTCCTTATAGCCTGGGTAGGCGTTGTCAATAACATGAACATAAGGCACTAAGTCATAGAGCGCCAGCAGACCAGACTTGCGATAGCCTCCTGCCTCTGCAGGTGCTGTCTCTGTAGCTGCCTTAGGAGTTCCGATGTGGTCAATGTGGAAGTGTGAAGGCGCGCAGTAGTCAATAGCACTCTTGCCCTGAGGCATAAAGTGCTTAATGTAGCGAGCATAGGTCTCGTATGGGCGAATTACGCTACTTGGGCGCTGTGGACATGGTCCATCACCGTAGGTCAGTGGTAACTCACCTGCATCAATGAGCAGTGTTGTTCCATCTGGCAGAATGTAGAAGTTACACTCTCCACGACCAGTGTTGATTAAGTGAATATCTAAGCAGCCCTCGCTCCATGCAGGTAGAGTCTTACCGATAAGCTCCTGCTGCTGCCCTTGATTGTCATCAGGGTTTGTTCCGCCGCCGTTATTTCCGCCGCCGAGTTCATCCTCCCACGGCATGCTGCTACTACCTCCGCCACAGCCTACAGCAATCATTGCAGCCAGTGGCACTAACCAAAGAAATCTTTTCATATCGTACTAATAATTTTTATATGGTCCATCAATTCGTTTTACTGTGTAACTGCTGTTGCTATCATCAAGGGTGTAGACCATAAAGCTCTCACCTCCCTTGGCTACGCGAATGACGATGTGTCCACTTGTGGCGTTACACTTGATATAGTCCAGCGGATACTGCTCAAGAAGACTCTCACCCACGCTTGTGCAGTAGATGTGGCAACCGCCCTCTGTAATGTACCCAAACTTACTCTTATCAGGCTGAATCTCACGCACATAGAAGCTTGTTGCAACGAGAACTTTTGGCTTGAGAACATCCATAGCCTTCTTGCAGTTTGAGTGCGGAGAGAGGTGATGATGCGCCTTTGTCGCCTCCACCTGACCTACCACGCTTGCAACGGCATACTCATAGTCGTAGTAGTCGCCAATGTCGCCCGCAGTGTGGAAGTCAAACTCTCCATAGCGGATAACAAAGCCGCACGAAGCGGCATTTTCAGCCTTTGCAGCACCCTTCTGTGCATAGATGTCTACCGACTTACCATTCTGCCATAGAGAGCAGTTTGCACAGACATTCTCAATGCGGAAGTTAGGATATGCCGCCGCGTTGTACTTCATTGCAAACTGATTTACTGCACCCACCTTGAACTGCGAAGCCTTCAGACCACTATTTTTGACGTGGTAATCTGTAAATTTGCGATAGTTGGCAAGCGCTGCCTCGCTCATGCTGTTCACCTTCAGTCCGTCGTAGTTGCCGTATGCGCGGTCATTAACCTCAAGGAATGGAATGTGGTGGTAGAGAGCCGTCACGCCCGCAAGGGTGTATGTTCCGCTCTCGTCCTTTGTGTACTCCTTCTCAAGGTTACCCATGTGGTCCATGTGGAAGTGCGAGATGTGCATGTAATCTATCGCATTTCTGCCCTTTGGCATAAAGTGCTTGATATAATCGCCATAGACCTTCGTTGGGCGTGTCACTGCATTTGGTCGCTGAAGAACATTCTTATGCTCCCCTTCGCGGCTAAACTCACCCGCATCTACAACCATAGTCGTGCCGTCGGGTAGGATAAAAAATAGACACTCACCACGACCAGTGCTTATTGTGTGAATATCCAGCTCGCCCTCGCTCCACGCAGTAAGTGGGTGACCCACAGCGTTATCAGGCGTTGGGTCAGGCGTTGGGTCGGGCGTAGGCTCTGGCTCAGGTTCAGGTTTCTGCTGCTCCTGCTCGCCCTTGCCAAGGTCATCCTCCCACGGCATCTTTACTTCGCCACCCCCACAGGAGAGCAACAGAAAAGTGAGTAGGGTAGTTACCCAATAGAGAAGAGTTCTATTCATTGTTATAGATTATTTACATTTATATGGACCGTGAATATCTTTTACACGGTACTCAGAGTTGCTGTCATCAAGGGTATAAATCCAGTACTTCTTGCCCTTTGGAGCTACGCGGATAACAATATGTCCACTTGTAGCTTTGCATGCAGCATATTCCGTAGGATATTGCTCAAGAAGGCTCTCGCCAACACTTGTGCAGAAGATGTTGCATCCAAGCTCATTAAGATAGCCAAACTTGCTCTTATCAGGCTGAATTTCACGAACATAGAAGCTCGTTACAACCATATTCTCAGCCTTCAGAGGCTCCATAGCCTTGCGCGACATAGAGTGCGGAGAGAGGTGGTGGTGAGCCTTTACCGCATCAACATCACCAGCCGCCAAGCTGACATAATACTCAAGGTCGTGGTAGTCGCCAATGTCGCCCGCCGTAAGGAAGTCAAACTCCCCATAACGAACTACAAAGCCACACGAAGCTGCATTCTCACGAAGATTGTCGCGCTTACCTGCATATACATCCTTAGCCTTGCCATCTAACCAAACATAACCGTTTGAGCAGATATTGTCAATTCTAAAGTTGGGATATGCCTTGGCGTTGTACTTTAGGGCAAACTGATTTACCGCACCAAGCTCAAAACGGGTAGCCTTAAGACCATTTTTAGCCTTGTTGTACTCTATAAATCGCTTGTAATGCTCAGTACCCCCTACACTCATAGCCTTGACCTTCAGCGAGTCATAAGCCCCGTATGCGCGGTCGTTAATCTCAAGAAATGGGACGTGATGATAGAGCGCCATAACACCTGTAAGGGTATAATTCCCCTCAGCAAAGTGCTCATACTCCTTCTCAAGGTTTCCCATGTGGTCCATGTGGAAGTGCGAGAGGTTAAAGTAGTCTATCGCATCCCTATTTTTAGGCATAAAGTGGCGAATGTAGTCTGCAAATACCTTTGTTGGGCGTGTTTGAGCATTTGGACGCTGAAGTACATTCTTGTGCTTCTTGCCCTCGCGGCTAAATTCGCCTGCATCCACTACCATAGTCGTGCCATCAGGCAAGATGAAAAATAGACACTCGCCCCTGCCAGTGCTTATGGTGTGAATGTCAAGATAACCCTCACTCCACGCCGGCAGAGTTGCCCCCTTTTGTGCCCTTTGTGCCCCCTTGCCGTTGTTGCCGGCGGTGAAAACAACCACCGCCAGACACAATGACAGAATAAAAATTAAACTTCTCTTCATTTTACTTTACGTAAATAGGACGAATAGCGTAACGAGCACAAACTCCGTAAGCGTAAGTCTTAGGATCTTTTGTTCTTATCGTTTTGTTATAGTAATCTCTATCACCACTATTAACACGATAAATACCGCCATAACCCAACAGACCATCACCCTTAGAGTTTGAATTTACAGTTGATGTACGATACACACCATTAGAATCTACACCATAAATCTTATAATCAGCGTTATCGTAACCACGACCTGACCAAGGTAAGAACAGTCCAACAGCAAGGTCCTCAGGACTCAAGCTCTTTGTTTCCGCTACAGCGCCGGCAGTCTCTCCCTCAGCTGGATTGTAGAAATATGTTCCTTTGATTGTATACACACCATCATTATATGTAGCATTTGCGTAACAAGCTTCTGTATAGAGTTTATCAAACTCTGCTGTAGTTGGCATACGATACTGACCCTTAGATGCCCAATAAGCAATATCGCCATACTTTGCTGCAGCAAAGTCTGTAGTAGCTGTAGCACAAGTAGCATCGGTAAACATTTTACCGCTAATATCTGTTACCGCACCATCCGATGCAAGATGCAACGCATACTGATATGTATCTGGAGTTGCTGAAGCATACCCACTTGCATAGAAAGAGTGAGAACCATCATCGCCAATACCTCCATAGTTAAAGAGCGCAACTTTGTTATAATCAGTCAAACCTGTCAAATCGCCAGTTGTACCCATATTGAAGTGGTGCTCCTGACTTGGTGCAATACGCCAACCTGTAGCAAAGCCCTCATCGGTAGTTCCATTAAGCTCATACTCAAGGTTACCCATTGCCCACTTGATACCTGCAACGGTTACATAATCAGGCATCTCTACCGGTGCATCCTCACCAATACCTGCCATATTTACGGTAAAGGCTGTAATCTCGCCTGAAACAAGCTCCATAACCTTTGGCAGAGTAATCTCCTTAGAGTAAACAGCCTCTTTTGTAGTATGGATAGTAACAGTACACTTTGAGCCTGCATCAAGAGTGGTTGGCCATACAGACATATAGTAGCTAAAGTCTGCGGTCTGAGCCTCCGGAAGTGTTACGCTAACAGCTGTAGCCGGAGTATCAACTGCTGACTGAGCAAGTGGATAGTTGCCCGCCACAAGGTCAGAAATCATCATCTTGGTAATCTTACCTGCGATAGGCTTATCACAAGAGAAGATTACACTCTTTACAGCATCATCAGCAGCGAGTGCAAGGTTCTTGATAGTAACCTTTGCAAGCGCTGTTACGCGTGCCATCTCAAAATTAACAGTCTCTGTAGGCTGTGCTGCAAGTTCAACGCCCTTTGACAGAATAAGGTCTGCAAGTGGGTCGTAAGTATTCATTGCAGTAGGAGCCTGAGCGCTTGGCAGAGTAAATGCCAAATATGTTCCCGCGCCATTCATAGAGGCGTTGTTGTGTGAAAGAACATAGATGTAAGAGTCGGCTGTCTTTGCCTCAAGGTCAAACTGAACTTTCACACTCTTACCACCCTCTGTAAGGGTTGTGTTAGGGTTATTTCCCTTCTTGCTTGTTCCGTCGGTAACGGTAATCTCATAGAGCTCGAGGTAGTCGCCTGCTACCCACTCTGCGTGGTACTTTCCGGCCTCCTCTACAAGCACGCTACGTGACTGTGGAGCGTCAGCAGTTGCAGAAAAAACAACCTTACCCTCCGAATTATTGATAGTGATGTCCTCACTCTGCGAGCAAGCTGTAAATGCAGCTACTGCAACAAGAATAGATGTAATAAACTTCTTCATAGCTCTGCATTTTTTATAATTCATCACCATAATCATTGTAACCAATATCGCCACCAGGGGTACCTGCACCATAACTAGTAGCAAAACCTGCCTCTACCTTAACATCCTTTACAGAGAGGTAAGGGCTCTGATAATCTCTTTTCATCTCTGATTTTTAGTTTTAGATTTATATAAAAAGGTACTCTGCGCCCAAATTTGCGGGCGCAGAGTAGAGTTATTGTTTTATTTTACCTTAACAGGACGGATAGCATAGCGTGCCTTAGCATCCCAAGCCTTGTTATAGAATGCGCCATCGAGACCCTTTGAGTTCTTCTCGCTCTCTGTAATCTGATCTACACGGTAGATAACTGCATTTGTTTCCTCAAGTGTAGAGTTAAGGTTGATTGTAGAGGTACGGTAAGGACCCTGGCTACCGATATTGTTTACTGCATAGTCGTTTGCAGAGTCTGATACCTTATTGAAACCACGACCGGTATAAGGCAAGAACAGACCTACAGCCAAATCGGCATTCTTAATAACGCGAGGAACATCTGCCTCTACTGCGCCAGCGCTCTCGCCAGAGCCTGGGTTGTAGAAGTATGTACCATTTACAGTAACGCCCTCAGCAGTTGTGTAGGTAGCCTTTACGCGGCAAGAGTTGTCATAGAGCTGCTTGAACTCTGCAGCTGTTGGCATACGGTATGCACCCTTTGATGCCCAGTATGCAAGGTCACCAAACTTAGCAGCAGCGAAGTCAGTTGTCTCGCTTACCATGCCCTGATCGGTGTACATCTTACCGCTCAAGTCAAATGCAGGCTCTGAAGTTACCTTCTGAGCTGATGCAGTAGCGTCACAGCTAAATGGATTCTCAATACCTCCGTAGTTAAACACGCAAGTGTAGTTGAAGTTCTCAAGGTCGGTCTTGTTGGCAGCCTCCATGTAAGGGTAGATAAACTGCTGAGCAGAGATGCTATAGCCCTCGGCAAAACCGTTACCAGTCTTACCAGCCTCGTAGACAAGGTTACCAGTTGCCCACTCAATACCACCGACAGTTACTGTCGCATTTGTTGGCAGTGGAGTTGGGTCTACATCTGGCTCTGGTTCTGGCTCTGGCTCTGGATCTGGACCTGGAGTTGGAGGAGTTACAGAGCCACTACCCTTGACATATACAGGGCGGATTGAGTAACGAGCTGTAGCACCATAGTTCACAGGTGTTGCATCGGTATATGAACCCTCTGTGATCTTCATAATTCGGTAGATGATACCGTAAGAGATATCCTTTGTAGATACTGCATTTACGGTAGAGGTACGGTAAACACCCTGAGAGTTAATCTTGTAGATATAAGACTCAGCTGTATTCTTATAACCACGACCAGCGTAAGGCAAGAACAGACCTACTGTCAAATCCTCAGCTGTAAGCTCCTTAACAACAGAGTCATCAGCAATTGGCTCCTCACCATAAGCAGGGTCGTAGAAGTAGACACCTGCAACGTTGTTGTACTTAGCGGTCACGCGTGAAGCCTTAGTATAGAGAGTCTCAAACTCCTCAGCTGTAGGCATACGATACTGACCACATGAAGCCCAGTGTGCAATATCACCATACTTAGCAGCTGCAAAGTCTGTAGTCTCATTCTGGCAACCCTGGTCGGTGTACATCTTACCGCTAAAGTCAAGGTTTGAAGCACCATCAATAGAGGCAGCATCAGCAGCAAGACCGTTGAATGGATTAGCAATACCACCATAGTTGAAGTGTGCAACCTTATCATAGCCATAGTCTGGCTGCTTACCCTTCATATCGCCATCAATGCCGATATAGAAGTGGAACTCCTGACTTGCAGAGATGCTCCAATCCTTAACAAAGCCGTTACCAGTTGCGCCGTCCTTCTCATACTGAAGGTTACCAAGTGCCCAGTAGATACCAGCCACGTTTACAGTACCAGCGATTGGTTTTGGTTTCTCAGCCACCTTTGGTGCAAGCTCAATCTGATAGTCAAGCAGCAGACCGCGTGTAGCAGAGATAAGAGAGCCAAGAACAACCTCGTTGAGCTTCTTACCTTCTGCGTTGTATGCAGTAGCAGTGAGGTGAGAGTACTCGCCCACTGGCAGTGCAAAGAATACATTTACCATTGTTGGCGCAGCCTCAGTAAAGACAACTGAGACGCTCTTGTCACCAGCAGTAGCAGCTGCGCCGCTCTCCATACCCTCTGGAAGGGTTACAGAGTGCAAGCCAGAGAGGTTCTTGTCTGATGTAAAGACGATAGATGCAGTCTCTGGAGCGAGCTTGTTAATCTGCACAGTGGCATAAGCCGTAAGCTGCTTAAAGAGGACCTCGTTCTTCTCGTTAATAACACCCACCATAAAGGCGCAAGTGCCAGTTGGTGATGGAGTAATCTGAGCTGGAAGCTCTACAGAGAGGTTATTGTTAGTCAGCTCTGCAGAGGTAGGATAGAGTGCATATTCGCCTACTGACTTACCCTCAAGAGTGCCAGTAAATAGTGCTCGGCGAGTCTCGCCAGTGCCATCAATGTTGAAAACAGCAGCAGAACCATCGTCGCAAATAACCTTAATGGCGTCATTTGCCTGCCAACGAGCCTCGCCCGTAGCCACGAGGGATGCACGGCTGTCGGCATTCTCAATAGAGGCAAGAAGGGTTACATTGCCCGTCTTATTTGTATCGGGCTGGAACTCTGAGATGCCCTCAGCCTCGGTACAACCTACTGCCAGCGCCATAATAGGCAGGCAGAAGCTTAAATATTTCCAAATCTTTTTCATTGTGAACGCTCTTAATATTAGTAACCAGGGTTATTATTCTCAAGACCAATCATAGGGTTGGTCTCCATCTCGGTTTTAGGGAATGGCCAAAGCATATCCTTATCCTCAAACTTGAAGGTTGTGTGAACACGAGCATTACAAGCCTTACCGTCAAAGGTGCTGTTCTTGTCGTAAGTAACAATCCAGTTCTCGTCAATAATTGGCTTAGCGTTTGATGTTGTGCGACCATAGCCAGGTGCAAACTGCTCAACATTCATTGCCTTGTATACCAGTGGCTTGCCTGAAGCATCCTTCCAACGGCGAATATCAAACCAACGGAAACCCTCGCAGCAGAGCTCAACCTTACGCTCATAGCGCAGTGCAGAGCGAAGACCGTCACGGTCAGTAGCTGTTACTGGAGGCATATTTACGCGGGCGCGGATACGGTCAATGTTAGCCTTTGCGCGAGAGAGGTCACCACCCTCCCACTCGATGTTTGCCTCTGCATCAACGAGCAGAAGCTCTGCAAGACGGATAATTGGCATATCCAACTCATCCTCATAGGAGTTACCAGTAATGCTTGCATAGTACTCTATGTTGAGAAACTTACGCCACAAGTAGCCGCCAGGACCCTTTGTGCCGTTAGGACCATACTCGCTCTTGTTACCAGTTACATCGCCATTAGGCACTGCCTTCTCAATGTTGTAGTCGTATACAGTCTTATCGGCAGGGTCTATAGAGAACTGTACGCCCATAGAGCGAGCGCCAGAACGCAAGCAGAATAGGTCAAGGCGTGGGTCACGGTTCTTCCAAGGGTCCTGCCAGTTGTAGAGTGGAGACTCTGCGATAGACAGTCCGTCAGTACACTGGAATGTGTCAATGAATGACATAGATGGACCAGCACCAGCAGAACCGTTGTGAACACGTGAGCCGTGGTTATATACACCCTGGTGAGTGTTCTCTGCAGCAAGGCGGTCAAACTGGATAGCCCAAATCCACTCCTCAGAGTTTTTCTCTGCTTCAAGGCCGAAGAGAGGTGTTGGATCTGGCTCGCCATCAGCGTGAGTAGCGTAGTATGTGCAATCGAGTGGAGTGAGGTTGTAAACGCCAGCAGCCAGGTCAAGAGCCCTCTTTGAGTACTTAGCAGCATCCTCAAAGAATCCCCACTCAAGGCAGATACGAGCCTTAAGGGCGTAAGCACCTACGCGACCGATACGGCATGTGCCCCAAGTAGCCTTATCCCATGCAATTGGGAGGTGGTCAAGAAGTTCATCATCCAAATCGCGGAGAATATTGGCAATAACCTCAGCCTTTGGAGTACGAGCATAAGCGTAGTCGTCAAGGTCAAGAGCGTGGTCAATCCATGGCATGTCGCCATAAATCTTACAACCCTTATCGTACTGATATGCACGAAGACAGAGCAGCTCAGCCTTAAACTGATAGTACTGTTCGTCAGAAACTACGCCACGAAGGTTATCAAGCTTGTCAAGCACAAGGTGTACACGACCGATAGCCTTATAGATACGAGTATAGGTCTTCTCTACGTGTGTCAGGGAAGAGGTGGCAACTGACAAACCGAAGTTTGGCCAGCTGGACATCGTAGTTCTCATAGCACCAATATCAGAGAGCTGGTCGTACCAACGATCTGCTGGGTTATACTGGTGAACATCATTTGCAAGGCTCTTGTAGGCAGCGAGCAGACCTGCCTCAGCCTCTTCTGCAGTAGCAGGGAAGGTGCCGGTAGAAGGACCTGAAAGTGGCTCGCGGTCAAGAGAGCAACTGCTTGCTAACAGAGCTACCGACAGAATTGATAATATATACTTTTTCATAGTTGCAATATCTTTTAGAATTTAATCTCTGCACCAAATGTGTATGTGCTACAAAGTGGGTAGTTGTTACCAATGCTACCAGTTGTTGCGCCCTGTGAACCGCTCTGGTAAGCAGTCTCTGGGTCGTAACCATCGTAGTAGTTGCTAATTGTGAAGAGGTTTGTAGCATTTGCATATACCATAAGACCCTTAATCTTCATAGCCTTAATAATCTTCTTAGGGAAGGTGTAGCTAAGCTGAAGGTTCTTCAGACGGCAGTATGCACCGTTTGCCATCCAGAATGTAGATACCTTCTTGTTGAGGTCTGCCTGGTATGAAAGACGTGGATACTTAGCGTCTGTATTCTCTGGAGTCCAGTTGTCAAGGTGGCTCTTCTGGAATGTACCACCGCTAACGCAAGGCTGAGTATAGTAACCGCTGATGTAAGCGTCTGCCATACCTACGCCCTGGAACTGTGCGCTCAAGTTGATGCCCTTCCAGCCTACATTGAGTGTAAGACCGTATGTGTAACGAGGAATAAGCGAACCCAAAATCTGCTTATCGTTGTCGTCAATCTTGTTATCCTTGTTGTAGTCCTCATAGATAAGATCTCCTGGGTGAGTTACCTGACCATACTGTGGGCAGTTAGCATTTACCCAGTCAGCCTGCTCCTGAGTCTGAACAATACCAAGACAGTTGAGTAGGTAGAGTGAGTTGATTGATGAGCCCTCCTGGTTACGGATAACACCGCTTGAGCCAGATGTACCCTTCATATCAACAATCTCGTTGATTACATCTGAAAGGTTTGCCTGCACGCCAAATGACCAGTCGCCCCAACGGTTATTGTAGCCTAACGATACCTCCCAACCATTGTTTGTTACAACACCGGCATTCTGATAAGGTGCGTTAAGACCGATAGTTGAAGGGATGTCAAGCTTCATAAGGATGCCGTCAGTCTTCTTGTAGTAGTAGTCAGCTGTAAGGGTGAACTTCTCCCAGAGGGTCATGTCAATACCGATGTCAGCCATGTAAGTGGTCTCCCAAGTAATATCCTCATTTGCAAGAGATGTCTGTGCTACGATAGGGTAGATGCTACCTGCAGCAGCGATAGATGAGATAGAGAGCATCTGTGCAGTTGGGTAGTTACCACCGATATTTTGGTTACCTAATGTACCATAAGAGAGTCGAACCTTAGCCTCTGTAATCACCTCGCGGGTCTTATCCATAAATGCCTCCTCGCTCAGACGCCATGCAGCTGAGAACGATGGGAATAGACCCCAACGGTTACGCTTAGAGAAGCGTGATGAACCGTCATAGCGGAGGTTAGCCTCCAACAGGTAACGGTTGTCGTAGTTGTAGTTCAGACGACCGAATATTGAAGCTAAAGCGAGCTGAGTACGAGTACCACCATTCTGCTTAAACTCGTTGTCTGCACCTGCGTCAATTACATCATACTGTGGATATGCAAAGTTCTGACGATATGCAGAGAGTGAAGCATACTCAGTATTCTCATAAGAGGCACCAACAAGGAGCTTAAGGGTGTGCTTACCAAAGCTGTGAGCAGCGGTGAGCATACCGTGATAGTATCCGTTAAAAGTGGTTGCGATGCTCTCATCAAGAGAGTTGAACTCAACGTTAGAGATAGGAGAGATAGAGCCGTAAGGATCTGAGTGATACTTAACCTGATCTTTGAATGTATGGTTCTTGGTAGCTGCGAACTGTGGAGCCGCCTTAACCTCAAGGGTCAGCCACTTAGCAGGCTTGTACTCCAAAACGATAGAGGTCTTGAGGTTGAGTCTCTGATAGTGACGATTACCACCTAAGTTCTGCTCAATCATTGGCAGTGGGTTTGTTGTACCACCTGTAAATGGAGCGTAGCTGCCGTCAGACCACTGAGCAAGCATCACAGGGTCCTTTGCGTTCATAAACTGGAAGATACCATTCTGGTAAGGGTTAATCTCACGATTTGAGTATGTACCAGAGATGTCAAAGCTGAACTTCAGACGCTTGTGAAGCTGAACGTCGAGGTTGTTGCGAAGATTAAAACGACTGAAAGATGCATTCTTGATAATACCATTCTGGTCAAGGTAGCCGAATGATGACATGTTGCGGATACGGTCACTGCCAGCGCTCATAGTAACGATGTGGCTGTGAGTAAAGCCGTTACCAGTCATCAGACGCTTCTGCCAGTCAATGATTGGATATGCATCTGGGTCAAGGAAGTTGTTCTTGCGGTAAGCTGCGATGTACTCAGGAGAGTAGGTGAGCTTAGTCATGCCGTCATTAGCCTCAGCAATACCCTGAAGGGTCATGAACTCCTCTGGACCAACAACATCTGGATAGACTACTGGCTGCTGCCAACCAACATAACCGCGATAAGTTACACCAAACTTATCCTTGCCAGCACGCTTTGTGGTGATAAGTACAACACCATTTGCAGCACGAGAACCGTAGATAGCCGCTGAAGCAGCATCCTTAAGAACTGTAATCTGATCAATCTGTGAAGCGTCTACAGAGTTCATATCGCCCTCAACACCATCAATCAGAATGAGTGGAGAGCAGTCAGAGCCACCAAATGAGCCGATACCACGAATCTGAATGTTACCAGTATCAGCACCTGGAGCACCACCCGCAGTGGTTACTGTTACACCCGGAGCAATACCCTGAAGGGCAGTAGAGAGCTGGGTGATTGGACGAGAGTTAAACTCCTCGGTAGAGATAGAAGATACCGAACCAGTGAGGTTTACCTTCTTCTCAGTGCCGTAGCCGACAACTACGACCTCATCAACAATGCGACTATCAACAGCTAACTTCACAGCGTATGTAGTTTTTTGAGCTGTGATGTTGATAGTCTGACTCTTGTAGCCAATAAACGAAATCTCAAGAGATTGTCCTGGCTCAGCGGAGATGCTAAAACTACCAGATAGGTCGGTGGTAGTTCCCCCCCCCAGAATTGTTTTGCCGCTCATTACGACCACAGACGCGCCAAATAGAGGCTCACCGTTCTCGTCAGACACAGTACCCTTTACAGAGAGAGCCTGCGCATAAGCAGTCAAACTGAAACAGCATGCAAGCGCTACGAGTAGTAGTCTTGCCGATAGATGTAGCAGTTTTTTCATAGAATTAGTTTTTAAGTTTATAAAATGGTTTTTTTGTGTCCAAAAACACTATCTAATTACAAAGGTATGGATTTATAATCAAATATGCAAATATCTTGAAAGAAAACTTAAAATTTTGTTTTTGGCGCTAATTTCTTGCCTATATTATTATATATGTTTTCCTTTCTTTGCTTTTATGCTGCTTTTGATAAATATGTCTTCCGATTTCTTAACAACGCGACATGGCTGTTTTCCCTTTTCGGTATAGAGTGTAAAAGTGAGTTAAATAATTATTGTGGCTACCAAATAGAGCTCCCTGACCTCTATTCTCAATCTATTTATATGCGTAAAGGAGGATTGGTTTGTTGGTCGATTCTTTAATTTCTGCAATTTTTTTCATCATCGCCGTAGAGACGGTAAAGCACCCTTGACTTGCGGGGATGCAGGGCAGTGGATATGTCTCAAAGCATGCGTTTCCGTTGTGGATAAGAATCGCGCGCTCAAAGGCATTTGAGTTTGTCTCATCTAAGCCGTGCATTTGGTAACCTTCGTTAAAGAACCATAGGATATGGTGCGACATCACTGACGAGGTAGCGCAGTCGTGCAGAGTTTGCAGAGTGGATAAATAAGCCCCCTTTACAGAAAGGGGGGGGATAAATATATTCGGGACTCGAATGTCGCGCTGTAGCAAAACAGCGCGTCATCACTGAGGGAGTGCCGCAGTCGCAGAATGCGGTGCGGAGATACACGACCGAGGTAACCACTCTACAAAGAGCCACTGCTGCTACCTTTTGTTTTGTAGGTAACGCATTGCGTTGTTTGATGCATAGGGAGTTGTCAAGTTTACTTGAAACAACTCCCTATGCATCAAACGTAGCAGCATAGCTGCTGACCTACAAAACAAAAAAGAGAACAAGTAAAACTTGTTCTCTAAGGTAGCGGGAGTGGGACTCGAACCACACGACCTTCGGGTTATGAGCCCGACGAGCTACCAACTGCTCCATCCCGCGATGTATCGTAATTTGCCGAAGCGAAATTTCTCGTTTGCAGGTGCAAAGATAGTGCAAATTTTTGTATCTGCAAAATATTTCTGAAAAAAATTAA
>SUZO01000019.1 GCA_015059805.1 Rikenellaceae bacterium | reverse complement strand
GTTCTATTTCATTACCTTGCGTTTCTTTGCTAAATTGCCATTTCCCGTATTTCCGAGATTTTCAGCGTAATGCGTTTATTATCAGTGCAAGATGCACTATTATTCCGATTTCGGTTGATTATTCCAGTGTTTTTTCGTAAATTTGTCTGTGAAAATTTAACCAACAAATATTATGACACCTACACCTCATATTGGAGCAAAGGCTGGCGAGATTGCCGAGAAGGTCATCATGGCTGGCGATCCGTTGCGTGCCAAATTTATGGCAGAGCGTTATCTTGAGAATCCGACCCTTGTAAATCAAGTGCGCGGAATGTATTGTTACACTGGAACCTATAAGGGTAAGCGAGTATCTGTGATGGGTCACGGAATGGGTATTTCGTCGATTGGCATCTACACCTTTGAGCTATACAACTTCTATGGCGTTAAGCGCATTATCCGCACTGGCTCTGCGGGCGCATACCACCCAGACCTGCATATTGGCGATATTGTCATTGCGCAGGGTGCGTGTGACAACTCAAACTTTGCAGCGCAGTTCCGTCTACCAGGCACTTTTGCGCCGATAGCCGACTTTAACCTGCTTCGTGCAGCGGTTGAGAAGGCTGAGAGCATGGGTGTAAACTTCCGCGTGGGTAATATCCTTGCAAGCGAAATCTTCTACAACGACGACCCAGAGGCGTGGAAGAGTTGGCAGAAGATGGGCGTGCTTGCCGTTGAGATGGAGGCTTCAGCGCTCTATATGAATGCTGCAAGAAGTGGCAACGAGGCACTCTGCATCTGTACAATATCTGACTCACTCGTCACTCACGAGGAGACAACAGCCGAGCAGCGCGAGAAGACCTTTACAGATATGATGGAGATAGCCTTTGAAATCATCTAAAACCTATGAAACGACTACTTTTAACACTCTGCGCACTTGCTCTCTGCACAACAGCGTTTGCATGGGGAAGGTTAGGACATGAGATTGTTATTGCCGTAGCTCAACGACACCTTACCGAGCGCGCAAAGGCAAATATTGCAAAGTATATCGACTACGACCTTAAAAAGGACGCAGTATGGATGGATGAGCATCGCCGAGACGAGCCGATAGCCTATACGACCCACTATCACGTCTTTGCGTGTGACAAAAACCTGCGCTACGACCCCAACTACCGCCTTGCAGAGGGCGGCGATGTAGTCTATGCCCTTGCTCTGTCGGAGTACAATTTAGCAGATAACAACTACCAAAGGCTCACCGATAGCGCTGTGGTGATGAACATCCGCATGCTTATCCACTTTATGGGCGATATGCACTGCCCTGTGCATACACACGTTGATGGAGTGAAGACAATCTGGAAGTGCAAGCTCAACGGTAAGGAGTGGGAGCGTTTCCACCCAATTTACGACAAGATTCCGATGATGCTCTATGGCAAGAGGGCAAACCCCGACGCTATTGCCGAGAAGATTGATGTGGTGAAAAAGGGTGAGATTAAGCGTGTAGTTGAGGGTGATATTACCAACTGGGCTAACGACGCCGCAGCTGGCAGTGTAAAGGTCTACGACATAAATCCATACGGGGCTTACTACCTTGACCCTCAGACTATTGAGAAGTCTAAGCCTATTGTTGAGCACCAACTGCGCAATGCGGGTTATCGCCTTGCCGCTAAGTTAAATGAGTATTTTAACAATTAAAAAAATAGGACTATGAAGAGAATTGTAACACTTGCAATTATCGCCATGCTCGCTGTTGAAGCATTTGGCTGGGGTGGCGTTGGTCACCGTGTGATTGTAGAGATTGCTCAGCGCAATCTTACTGAGAAGGCTAAGAAGAACATCTCCAAGTACATGGATTACGACCTTAAGAAGGAGGCTCTGTGGATGGATATTCACCGCAAAGACAAGCCTATTGCCTACACAACTGCTTGGCACGTATATAATGTTGATGAGCAGAGTATATACGATCCAAACCCACGCCTTTACAAGGGCGACTGTGTACACGCGCTTAAAGTTGCCGACTACAACCTTAGCAAGTACGAGCAGCTTACCGATAGCGCAGTTGTGTTCAACCTGCGCATGCTGCTCCATTTTGTTGGCGACCTTCACTGCCCTACCCACTCTTACGTTCCAGGCCCTCGTTGCTTCTGGAAGTGCGAGCTAAATGGCAAGCAGTATAAGGCATTCCACGGTCTATATGACAAGATGCCTGCACTGCTACACCCTAAAAAGAGCGACAACCAGATTGCAGAGGAGCTTGACGTGCTGAAGAAGGGTCAGATTAAGAAGATTACTAAGGGCGATTTGCACGACTGGGTACACCAGATTGGTAGCGACAATAAGGTTATCTATGAGTGGAATCCTCACAACACACCTGTTCTTCGTGATGATACTATTGAGCTGTCACGCGAGCTTGTAAACAAGCAGATGCAGTATGCTGGCTACCGCCTTGCCTACCTGCTCAACCACTACTTCGGCAAATAGACCAAAGGGTAAATAGATAATTTCCACCTGAGCATCAGTCAAGCCTCAGGTGGATTTTATCTTTTTATCAAGCCGCTCTTCCCGCTATAAGAAAAACTTATTTTTACCCCCCCCCTATCATATTTTCTGATTATACACCAGAAAATATGAAATAGTGTTATATTTGCACAGCCGATGATCCGTCAATCATTTCCGGAAAATCTTTTCACGGTATGTGGAGTTAGTTAATTAAAGGGTGGCATCGGCAGCGTGTGAATTGTTTTGCAATTTCCACCACTTGGGAACGGTCTGACGGAGCCGTTCCTTTATGTTTTATTTGACACCCTATATCCCAATATTGGGGTAAGATTTGGTAATTACCGCAAGAAAAGTTATCTTTGCGACAATGTTAAGGTTGGTCTACATAGTACTTCTTTCGCTCTGTTCGTATCTCTTCGGGCAGGGGGCTATTGTAGTCGCTGACCGAGCAGAAGGGAGTGAATATGAGCAGAAGCAGATTGTTGCAAATCGTTACACCGAGCAGTTAGTCTGTGCGCATAGGTGCAACAACACAGCCCAGAGGAGCGAGAGCATATCGGTACCAGCGACAAGCTCTATATTATCTTTGGCGCGAACACAACACCACCGAGTTGATATTGACAGCGCACCGACACCAACTATTGCATCAAAATCTAATTTCTCTATACGATTTTCTCTCTATCGTATTTGTTGTAGCCGCGTAATAGATTACTATCTATACACGCTATGTTGTTTGCGTTTGTGATTAGTAGCAGGCATCTTTGCCTGACCCATTTTGGAGCTATTATTGAATTACAAACTACAGTTGTTTAGTTAAAACAGCTAAAAATAAACGACATAAACCAATGAATAAGATAAAATTTTACGAGGCATTGTATGCTTCGTGCGCAAATATTGTGGCTCGTCGTAAGAGTATCGCGCTGCCACTACTTGTTATTGTTGCAGGAGTAGCACTCCCGCTTGTTAGTATGATGATTTTTGACGCTCCTCAGTATGACGACCTCAACTCATCAATGGTTCTTGCAGGTATCGCCTTAGCTGTAGCTGGTGGTGTATGGCTACTCGGTAGAACAGTTGGCTCAGGAGAGCCTTATCACACCGACAAACACACCTTCCTTGTGACAAAGACCATCTCTTTTGACCGTTCACGTCGCTCAGAGGTTCTCAACGCTATTGGCAGTGGCGACATTGCACGCCTACTCAAAGTGCCTACATGTGAGGTATCTGCACTATGCGTTATGGTAACAATGTTGCCTGATAAATCTTTTGCTGCAGCGCAGGCGTTTGAGTATGCAGAGCTTGAGTACAGAGAGCTTTGTGGCGTTACGGTAATGAAAAAGTAACATTTTTTTCTGTGATTAAATAGACAAAAGTTAGGATAATGGAGATAACAACTGAGAATTTTCTCTTAATTGGAGCTATACTACTCTTTGTGGCTGTGCTTGCCGGTAAGGTAGCATATCGACTTGGCACACCTGCATTGCTGCTCTTCTTGGGCGTGGGTATATTTTTTGGATACGACATACTCTCTTTCAACTCGCCTGAACTGACACAGTTTATGGGTATGATTGCGCTGAGCATCATCCTCTTCTCTGGTGGTATGGATACCAAATTTTCGGAGATTCGCACGGTGTTACTCCCAGGAATAATTCTTGCCACGGTGGGCGTACTTCTTACGGCATTTATCCTTGGCGGATTTATCTACGGAATATCTCCATTGGTAGGAGTAGGGTTGAGTTTCCCTCTCGCCCTACTCCTTGCCTCAACGATGGCATCTACAGACTCAGCATCTGTATTCTCCATCCTCAGAACTAAAAAGCAGGGGCTTAAAGAGAACCTTAGACCACTGCTTGAGTTGGAGAGTGGCTCTAACGACCCTGTGGCATACATCCTTGTTGTGCTGCTTGTCGGCATGCTCTCCCCTCATGAGGATAGCATGGGCATCGGGGCAAGTGTGCTCCTCTTCCTTGTGCAGATGGTTGTCGGCGCACTTGCGGGCTACGGCTTTGGTCGTGCGGCGGTGTGGACGATGAACAAGATTAACATCTCAAACGCCTCGCTCTACTCTGTGCTTCTGCTCGCCTTTGTATTTCTGACCTTCTCACTTACAACACTGGTGCAGGGAAATGGTTTTCTTGCCGTCTACATTGCAGGATTGGTGGTCGGAAATATGAAGATTGCCCATAAGCGTACTGTAGTAACATTCTTTGACGGAGTGACTTGGCTTGTGCAGATTATCATGTTCATCATGCTCGGTCTATTAGTCAATACACGCTCACTGCTCCACCCTTCAACCCTTATCCTCGGCGCTGTCACTGCACTCTTTATGACATTTATCGCCCGCCCTATAGCTGTGCATCTATGTATGCTCCCATTTAAGAAGTTCAGCCCTAAGGCTAAGGCATACGTCAGCTGGGTAGGTCTGCGTGGCGCTGTGCCGATTATCTTTGCCACCTATCCACTTGTGGCGGATATTCCGAGCGCTGAGCTTATCTTCAACGTAGTCTTTATCGTCACAATCATATCACTCACACTGCAGGGAACAACCGTCAGCGGCATGGCAAATGCCTTAGGCGTGGCTAAGGAGGAGCGCGAAAGCTCCTTTGGCGATGCATTCCAGGACCGCATGAAGTCGGCATTTACCGAGGTGGATGTAAATGAGCAGCTACTTGCCACAGGTAACACCCTGAGCAAGATTAACCTGCCTCAACACACATTGGTAATTATGGTCTGCCGCGATGGCGACTACTTTGTTCCGCAAGGTAACACTCCGCTTAATGTTGGCGATAAGCTACTTATCCTCTCCGATAGAAACGAGGAGCTACAAGCTCAGTATAAAGAGCTTGGTCTTGACGAGGTTATCAAGTTTAGTTAAAGTGAGCTACTTGGTTGTATTGATACCTAAAGTAGCTATTGTAGAGTCTATATAGCGCTGAATATCTGCCTTGAGCTTTTTGTAGAGGGGGCAGGTTGTATAGTTGTCGTTATCCAGTAGCACATCGCGGATAGAACGCAGGGTATTCTTATAGTTGCTCATCTCATTATTGAGCGCTACGCCCTCCTTTGACGAGGCGACAATCTTAGCAATAGAGTGCTGGCGCAGCTTCTCGCACACATCGTGCAGAATAACCATCACCACATTATCCATCAACGTATGTCCGTGCATGAAGAGGTATGTCAGCTCTGGCTCAACACCCTTGGTGCGCAGATACTCTCCAAAGCGCGGAATCTCCTTAGCAATATCTGGATACTGATACTCAAGAGCTTGCTCTCGGCGAGCGACTTGACGGGCAAGCCACTCAATAGTGTTGCGTCCATTATCGGGAATATCAAGGTAATTCAGGCGCACTGACGCCTTGAAGTCCACAAGCGGAAAGACATTCTCCGTATGTTTGCTTGCAGAGTAGACATACCACAAAAATAGCGGGTAGATAGTGCGCGAATAGTCCGCCAAAAAGGTCTCAAAGCTAAAAATGCGAGTATCATTCTTGGTCGCCTTAACGCAGACATTATGGAGCGAAGGGGCATAACAGAGATAGTTCTCTGTAGCGTAGGCGTAGGTGTGGAACATGTAGGGATGCTCTACAATCATACGACTCTGAGCGTCATCGTCACTGAGCAGATAGTCAAAATCCGAGTCCATACAGAGCAGCAGCGTCGGGTTAGCTCTCTTGGCATTATTTATCAACACCTTCTTACCCTTTGGCAAATCCTCACGCGTAGGTACTGAAATCTCAAAGCGCAGGTATGGATTTGTGAAGTTATCAAATATACAACGCCAAAAGGCAACATCCTCATACCCCTCAACAAATACCCGAACAAGGGTCTTATGGTCCTCAACCCTCAGCGGCTCAGGCAATGTTGCAAGGTCCACCTTACCAGAGGCAAGGGCGCGGGAGCGCATCTTCTCAAGTCTCTGCTGCTGACGTTTAGCACTATTTTCAGCCCTCTTACTCATAACTTTTCGGTTTCTACTGTAACAAATGTACGGAAATATCCCGAAATCTGCAAAATATTGATTACTTTTGTGGCGTTAATGTTACACATTAAACACTAATTATGGCGGATTGGAAAGAGAGGTTGGGCGTGGTATACTCCACCAACCCAAATTTTGAATACGATAATGGCGAGGTGGATGCCGTAGAGACACTGCCAAAAGATAAGCAGAACCTGCGTGTATGGCGCGACACTCATGGTCGTGCTGGCAAGGTTGCAACTGTTGTTCGTGGCTTTGTGGGTAGCGATGATGACCTTACGGAGCTTGGCAAGACCCTCAAGCGCAAACTCGGCGTGGGTGGCTCGGTAAAGGATGGCGAGATTATTATCCAGGGTGAGAATCGTGACCGCGTGTTGCAGATTCTGCTTGACGAGGGGTATAGTCGCACAAAAAAGGTGTAGTTATGAGACTAACAAGGGGGATTATAGTTGTGGTGCTCACTGCGCTATGCTTTCAAGCGACGGCACAGAGGTTGTCGCGCAAGGCTATGATGGAGCAGGTAGTAGCTCTAATGGCAAAGGTAGACTCACTGCAAAAAGTTGTGGGCAGCTGTGTGCGTGTAGCTAAGCCTGTAGACCCCACATGGGATAAGTGGCAGGATGTGCGCTACAACTACGGCTTCAACACTGCCGAGCAGCCGATATTCAACACCGTGGAGGGTGTTCTTGAGAGTAGCACAATGCTCTCAGTTCGTGGTGGCAAGGGGCGCTGGAACAACAGCACCGATAAGCCACACACCACCTTTGTGGATGGCGGACACCTCTTTGAGGGTTGGAATGGCACTGAGACCTGCCGCCTTACGATGCTCATAGGCAAGCAAGCGCCAGATATTGCCTGCATACAGGTCTACTCTCCAAAGGGGCTCTACCTACCAAAGCGACACTTCGGCTGGGTAAAGATTGGCTCGGATGATGCGCGTCAGGGTGTAGATTTTGGAAGGTATTGGGCAGTCTCTTTCGTACCCTTTACCCTCGGAGCCTTTGACAAGGCACCTACAACGACCACCTACCACAACAGTCAGCTGCCTTCTGCTGCAGTACCTGTGGGTACGCTATACTACGACACAAAGGTCGGCAAGGTGGGCTGTTACACGCCAAATGGTTGGAGATATATTGCATTTGAATAGTGAAAAAGATACTCTACATACTCATTTTTGCCATGTCACTACTCTACAGTGGCAACGCTTCGGCGCAGTTCTACTCGTGGGGTGCCGACGTAGAGAGTATGTCTTGGCGCAAAATTAAGGGTAACAAAATCTCTGTCATCTACCCCGACACCGCAGCAATTCCTGCATATAAAATGATGCACTACGTCAAGGCAGTGCAACCATCTATAGACTTCGGATTTAGATATGGACCGATGGATATTCCATTTGTCATCCATCCAGAGAATATGTCGTCAAATGGTCTTGTGATGTGGTTACCTAAGCGTGTGGAGATTCTCAGCGCACCCTCAATAGAGAGCTACTCAATGCCATGGCTCAAGCAGCTTGCCGCCCACGAGTATCGCCATGCGGTGCAGTATAACAACATCAACCACGGCTGGGTCAAGGCATTCAGCTACATCCTCGGTCAGCAGAGCTCTACTATCGGACTGCTCTTTATGCCGCTGTGGGGCATTGAGGGCGATGCTGTGGTCTCTGAGACGGCAATGAGCACCTTTGGTCGTGCCCTGCAGCCATCCTTCACACTCCACTATCGCGCCCATATAGATGAAATTTTACGCCGTAAGAATCTTGACAAGTGGTTCTGCGGCTCATACCGCGATTATATTCCCGACCACTACCATATCGGCTACCAAATTACAGCCTACGCCGATACAAAATACAACGAGAATATATGGGATAAGATAGTAAACTACTCTGTGCGCAACCCCTATGTCATTGTGACAAGCTATGTGGCGATGAAGAAGTTCTACAACACCACAACCACAGCACTCACTCGCGAGACATTCACCGACCTTAATAACCACTGGTCGGCTATGCCAACGGTTGAGAATAGCTCCACAATGGTTTTAACGCCTAAACAGAAAAGCTATACTAAGTATTCATATCCGATATTCTTCGGTAGTCGCACAGTCATCTCAGTCAAGGAGTCGCTTGATAAACATGCCGCCCTTGTCCGCACAAATATAGGCAATGGCGAGCAGCAGAGGATATGCTATATCGGCAACCTCTCTACCCGTCCCGCTATTCAAGGTGGGCGTATATGGTGGACAGAGTACCGCCGCTCTCGTCTCTATCAGCAGAGGGTAAACTCACGCCTATGCTATGTAGATATTGACAATGGCACACCAAAGACCATCCACCGCTATCGCAACGCACTCTACCCTACCCCTATGGAGGGTAGTGAGCAAATTGCATGGGTAGAGTACTATGCCAACGGTTGTTACTCCATTGTTTGCGGTGACAGCAAGAGCAAGCAATGTCTGCTCACACTACCAACAAACATCGAGATTCACTCCCTTGCCTACGATAACACTACAGAGGCTCTCTACTTTATCGCCACAGACGACAGTGGGCAGTGGATAGGTCGCGTGAATAACGACAAGACCTACCGTCAGATTACCCAGAGTGCTTATATCACCATCTCTGACCTTCGTGCAAGTGATGGCAAGCTCTACTTCGGCTCTATAGCCTCTGGTAAGGATGAGGTGCACTGCCTTGACCTTGCTACGGGTAGCGAGTATCAGATTTCAACCTCTACTTACGGCTCTTTCTCGCCAGCACCAACTTACAACGGAGGTGTGGTGATGACAACATACGACCGCAGTGGCTATCAGCTTGCCCTGCAGCAGATAGATAGCTCAAAGCTCGTCAAGCTCACCCCATCAAAAACTCCGAAGAACATCCTCAACCCAGCACGCAAGCAGTGGGATGTTATCAACCTTGACACTGTACGTTTTGCTGGCATAGATTCTACAAATTGTATAAAGCAGCACCGCTCGCGTCGCTACTCTAAGTTCACTCACCTATTTAACGTTCACTCCTGGGCACCAGCATCATACGACCCATTTGAGCTTACTGAAGAGGGGGCGATGAACTTCAACCTCGGAGCTACCGTTATGTCACAAAGCCTGCTATCCAACACCGAGGGCTTTGCCACATGGGGCTGGAACAAGAGCAGCGGTCACTTCTTCAAGGGCACTATTCGCTATTATGGCTTGGGTGTTAATTTAGCCCTTAGCGGCTCGTATGGTGGTAAGCAGCAGATGTATACAGCCTACACCTACCAGTTAAACCCCGAAACTGGCAAGTATGAGATTGTCTTTCCTGATGCACCAGAGCAGAAGCGATACTACAACATCAGCGCCTCAGCTTCACTGCCGATATATCTACAGAGTGGCTATCACACCCGCGTCTTGGGCATAAATGTAGCCTGGAGTTACTCTAACGGTCTGGTTGCAAAGCTTGACAAGCTGATTATGGAGGGCGGGCAGATTACAAACCTCGCTACTATCGGTTACTCGGAGGGTCTACATCTGCTACAGGCGGGCATCGGTTTCCAGGACCAGGTTGCCCTTGCCCATAAAGATTTCTTGCCTCGCCTTGGCTATGTATTATCGGCAAATTACGCCTTCAACCCTGCCAATTCCGACTTTGGGCAGCTCATTTCGCTCTACGGCAAGGCATATATCCCTGGTTTTGCGCCTCACCACTCAATAAGTTTGGCGGCGCTCTACCAGAATACTATCGGCGGCTTTAACTCTAAGCTACTCGCCTCAAACTTTACCTTCCACTCCTCACGCCTTATACCTCATGGTTTTCAGGTTGCCGAGGTTGAGAATCGTGACTACTTTGCCACAAGTATAAACTACCAATTCCCGCTCTGCTATCCTGAGGGCGGCATACCGTCGGTGCTATACTTTAAGCGTATCCGCCTCAATCTTGGATTTGACTACGCATCGTTTGGTAAGCAGTTCTTTGTTGCCTACCCAGAGATTGAGAAGGTAAACCTTATCTCCACACGAAACCACCTCTACTCCTACGGAGGCGATATAACTTTTGATCTAAATATATTCCGAATGCCCTCTTCGGCAACCACCGCTGTCACCCTCTCCCTCTACAAGCCTCATGGCAAAAGGGGTGTCTACTTCTCGGCTGGCTTAGGGCTTCCATTCTAAAACCGTTTGACTATGGCAAAAAAGAGAAATACAACAAAGACAACAAAGAGCAGAATAGTCCGCTGGATGTGGATTATCGCCATGACACCAGTAGTTATCGCGGCGCTTATGCTTACGCTGGCGGCTGTAGGTGCTTTTGGACGCATACCATCCTTTGAGGAGTTGGAGAACCCGAAGAGCAACCTCGCTACTGAAATCTATGCCGACAATGGCAAGGTTATCGGTAGCTTCTTTGTTCAAAACCGCTCCTACGTGCAGTACTCCGACCTATACGCAGTGGACTCCACAGCTATATACTCCGTTTCGGGACATCAAGTACCGCCACTGGCTGCATCGCTTATAGCTGTTGAGGACGAGCGCTTCTACTCTCACTCTGGTATTGACTACCGCTCCCTTGCCCGCGTGGGTATCAAGACGGTACTGCTCGGACAGAAGCAGGGTGGTGGTAGCACAATTACGCAGCAGCTTGCTAAAAACCTCTTCCCGCGCAATACATCAAACAATGACGGCAAGATTGCCCGTACACTACGCCTTGTAGGCAACAAACTCAAGGAGTGGATTACCGCCATAAAGCTTGAGCATAACTACACCAAGGAGGAGATTATAGCCATGTATCTCAACACTGTCGAGTATGGCTCAAATGCCTATGGAATAAAGTCTGCCGCAGCGACATTCTTCGGCAAGCAGCCTTCGGAGCTAAATCTTCAGGAGGCGGCTATGCTCGTAGGCGTTGTCAATGCCCCTACGCGCTACTCCCCTATTCGCAACCCAGAGAATGCACTTAAGCGTCGCAACCTTGTGCTTAAGCGTATCCAAAATATCGGCGCTATAAGCAAGCAGCAGTGCGACTCTATCTGTGCGCTGCCTATCACGCTCAACTACCGCCCTGTATCGCACAACTACGGTCAGGCGACCTACTTCCGCGAGATGCTCCGCCTTGTGATGACCGCCGAGGCACCTAAGCGTCGCAACTTCTACACCGAGTGGGACTATGAGCAGGCGCTCAAGCAGTACAACGAGAATCCACTCTACGGCTGGTGTCACAAGAACCATAAGGCAGATGGCACAGAGTATAACATCTACCGCGATGGACTCAAAATCTACACTACTATCAACGCCTCTATGCAGAGCTATGCCGAGGCGGCGCTACACAAGCAGCTGCAGAGCGTTATTCAGCCAGCGATGGATAAGCAGGTGCGCGAAACACGCACACTATTCATTGACACCGACAAGGAGGAGGTAGATAAGATTATTCGCCGCGCGATGCGCAACTCCGACCGCTTCCGCAACATGAAGAGGGATGGCGTATCAGAGAAGGATATCTACGCCTCTTTTGAACGCAAGTGCAACATGAAGGTCTTTACCTACAATGGTGAGCGAGATACTCTACTCACCCCGCGTGACTCCATTCTGCACCACAAGCGCATTATGCGTGCAGCATTTGTGGCTATGGAGCCTCAGACAGGACATGTAAAGGCTTATGTTGGTGGTCCATCGTTCCAGTACTTCAAGTATGACATGGCAAAGCAAGGCAAGCGACAGATTGGCTCAACAGTTAAGCCATTTATCTACACCTTTGCCATAGACCACCTCGGTATGAGCCCTTGCACTATGGTGCCAAATCTACCAGTGACCATTGAGACCTCTGTCGGCACTGCATGGTCACCAAAGGAGGCGGGCAATGTTGAGTATGACGGCACACTGCACCCTCTTAAGTGGGGTCTTGCCTTGAGCCGCAACAACTACTCGGCTTGGATTATGAAGCAGGCAAAGCAGCCAGAGGCAGTTGCCGACTTTATCCACAACATGGGCATTGCAAGCTACATAGACCCCGTATATGCACTCTGCTTGGGTACTTTTGAGAGTAATGTCTTTGAGATGGTGAGCGCCTACTCTACCTTTGCAAATGAGGGTGTCTATAACTCCCCTCTCTTTGTAACCCACATTGAGGACCGTCAGGGCAACCTTATCGCCAGCTTCTCATCAACTTCTCAGGATGCGGTGAGCAAGCAGACCGCCTACACGATGATTACCATGCTCAAGAATGTAATCACCAACGGTACTGGTCGCCGTATGGGGTGGCAGTTTGGGCTGAGCGACGTAGAGATTGCCGGCAAGACGGGTACATCTAACGAGAACCGCGATGCGTGGTTTATGTGTATCACTCCAAACCTTGTTGCTGGCTCGTGGGTCGGTGGTGAGGACCAGCAGATACACCTGCGCCGTCGTGGTGAGGGCTCTATGATGGCTCTGCCTATTGTGGGTGACTTCCTTGTCAGAACATACAACGACCCCAACATCCCTATCAACCGTGACGATACGTTCCCTCGCCCAGCGCTCTGGACCGAGCAGGTATGTGACGAGACGGTGGAGGAGAAGGAGCTGGAGGATGAATTTTTTGAGTAAAACAGAATTAAAAATAGAAACACTATGGTTTTAGCAGTAGTTGGCGCAAGTGGCGCCGTAGGTCAAGAGTTTTTGAGGATTTTAGAGGAGCATAACTTTCCATGTGATGAGCTTTTGCTCTTTGGCTCAGCACGCAGTGCAGGTCAAAAGCGTACATTCCGCGGCAGGGAGATAGAGATAAAGCTCCTTCAGCACAACGACGACTTTAAGGGTGTAGATATCGCCCTTGTATCGGCAGGAGGCTCTGTGTCAAAGGAGTTCGCACCAACAATTACTAAGCACGGCACGCTGATGATTGACAACTCAAGCTGCTTCCGCATGGATAGCGATGTGCCTCTTGTTGTTCCAGAGGTAAACGCCACAGACGCCCTCAACGCACCACGCCGCATTATCGCCAACCCAAACTGCACAACCATTCAGATGGTCGTTGCCCTTGCCGCCCTTGAGAAGATTGCACACATAGTGCGCGTGCGCGTGGCTACATACCAGAGCGCAAGTGGCGCAGGTGCTACAGCAATGGCAGAGCTTGAGGCTCAGCACGCAGCAATAGCCAATGGCGAAGAGCCAAAAGTAGAGAAGTTCGCCTACCAGCTCGCCTTCAACGTAATCCCTCATATTGATGTATTTACCGAGAACGACTACACCAAGGAGGAGATGAAGATGTTTAACGAGACCCGCAAAATTATGCACTCCGATATAAAGGTGTCGGCAACCTGCGTACGTGTGCCCGTTATGCGCGCCCACTCCGAGGCTATATGGGTAGAGTTTGACCGCCCAGTAACTGTTGCAGAGGTTAAGGCAGCCTTCAACAACGCTCAGGGCATCGTTGTGGTGGACAACCCACAGAACAAAGAGTACCCTATGCCTCTCTTTATCGCCCATAAAGAGCCAGTCTACGTGGGTCGTATCCGCGAAGATGTTACCGACCCTAACTGCGTAACCTTCTGGTGCGTTGCCGACCAAATCAAAAAGGGCGCCGCCCTCAACGCCATCCAAATCGCCGAGTGGCTTATCGCTAACAACGCTATATAATATATAGGTGTTGGCTACGCAGTACGGCTGACGCGAACTGCCCGCTTTTTGAAAAAAGCAGGGCGTGCAAAAACTTTCTGAGAAACTTCGTTTCTCTTCTGTGCTGATGCGGATTTAGGATAGCCTTACGGCTATTACAATAAAAAAGAGAGATATGCTTTTGCTCAAGTAAACTTGGCAAGCAATCTCTCTTTTCCATTGTACCATCTACGATGGTTTACCTAAATCCGAATAAACACTTTCAGACGAAGTTACGTCACTAAATTCTTTAACTTCCCTAACCTCCTTAACTTCACTAAATTCTCTGTTCTGCGTTAGCCAGCCAATGGCTAACGGCTAACAGCCAATTTTGTCGTCAGAGTGGTGCATTTACCACGCTCAATGAAAAATGCCTGCTTAAGGATAGTACTAAAACGTACAGCCCAGCAGGCATTTTTTATTAGCGGCAGGAAATGTGCCACTATCACGACAAAATTATACGGTCATAATCTCCTTCTCTTTCTTCTCAAAGGCGGCATCAACCAGCTTGCTGAACTTCTCAAGCAGCTTCTGAACTTGGCTCTCGCCATCCTTGCTCTCGTCCTCTGGCATACCCTCCTTAACTGCCTTCTTGAATGCCTCAACAGCATCGCGGCGGGCGTTACGGATAGAGATACGAGCGTTCTCAACCTCACCCTTGCACTGCTTTACAAGCTCCTTACGGCGCTCCTCGGTAAGTGGTGGAATAGAGAGGCGGATAGTCTCGCCATTGTTAGATGGTGTAAGACCGATATTTGAGTCGAGGATTGCCTTCTCGATTGTGCGAATCATATTCTTATCCCATGGCTGGATAAGGATGGTCTTTGCATCAGGCACAGTGACACTTGCCACGCCTGACACTGGGGTCTGTGAGCCGTAGTAGTCTACAAAAACGCCATTGAGGACATTTGTTGATGCCTTGCCTGCGCGGATATTGAGCAGGGTCTCCTCCAAAAAATCTACTGCACGCTGCATTCTTGCAGACGCATCAGCTAAAATAGTCTTAGAATCCATATTGTAGTATTATTTATTGTTAATTGTCTTTTCTATTGTCTCAACAAGGTGGGCAAACTCAGCCTTATCATAGCCTATACTTGCAAGGACAACCTTACCCTGGCGGTCAATAAGGAAGTTGCGCGGGATATAGTTTGTTGCATAGCGGCGGAAAATACGCTGGTCGGGGTCAAGACCCATAGGGAATGTATAGCCCATGCGTTTACGGAAGGCGGCGACGGTATGCTCCTCCTCACCGCGTGAGATAGGCAGAAAGACAAACTCTTCGCCCGCAAAGCGGTCTATAATCTCCGCCTGTACACGGGTAAGTTCCTCGCGGCATGGTGGACACCACGTTGCCCAGAAGTTCACCAGCACAACCTTACCACGAAGCTCTGAGAGGCGGATGCTCTTACCGTCAAACATCTCAACCTTAAAATCGGGGGCTACAGTGCCCTCTTTGGCTATGGTTGAAGCCTCAACTTGCTCCTGACTCTGCGGCGCTGGCGCTGCCTTTGCTGGCTGTGGATTCCAGAAGAGTAGCACCGCCACAATGGCAAGGACCAAGATAAACATCAGCACAAGAGTAAGGTTACTCTTTCTTTTTTTACGCTCTTTCATATAGGGTATGTTCTAAAATATTCTATTTATGCACAAGTGTACCGATATTTTCGCCCTCAAGCACCTTTTGAAGGTTTCCAGGGGTATCCATATCAAAGACAATGATACTCAGCCCATTCTCCTTGCACAGTGTAAAGGCTGTCATATCCATAATCTTGAGGTTGCGAGTATAGACCTCATCAAAGGTTATGGTGTCAAACTTTACGGCTGTAGGGTCCTTCTCTGGGTCGGCAGTATAGATACCATCTACGCGAGTGCCCTTGAAGAATCCGTCTGCCTCAATCTCAATACCGCGCAGTGCCGAAGCGGTGTCGGTCGAAAAGTAAGGGTTAGATGTTCCGCCGCCGATAATTACCACATAGCCAGCATTGAGGTACTCTAACGCCTTATCCTTTGAGTAGTACTCGCCAATAGGCTCCATGCGGATAGATGTGAGCACCTTACACTTTACGCCCTCATCGGCAAGCACAGCCTGCAGACCGAGTGAGTTGATAATCGTTGCAAGCATACCCATCTGGTCGCCCTTTACGCGGTCAAAGCCACGCTTAGCGCCCTGAAGACCGCGGAATATATTACCTCCACCAATAACGATACCAATCTGCACGCCCATCTGAACAGCATGCTTAATCTGCACCGCATAGCTACGGAGTTGCTCCATTGAGATACCATATTTCTGCTCTCCCTGGAGCGACTCTCCACTCAATTTTAGTAGGATTCTCTTATACTGCATAATAATAAGTAGGTTTATAATTTACCAAATATACTACAAATATAGTAAATTTTACGATACAACCACGCAAAGTTGCAAAAAATGTAAAAAAACAAGAAAAAAAGAGTGATATGATTGTTATTTGATAAAAAGTTCGTATATTTGCACGCTCTATGGGATAATCCCGTAGGGAGTAATTAAAACAATATTAACAAAAATGAAAGTTTGCGAAATCACAGGCAAGGTTGCGATTGTGGGAAACAACGTTTCACACTCCAACCACAAGACCAAGCGCAAGTTCAATCCAAACTTGAAGACTAAGCGTTTCTGGTCTGAGGAGGAGGGTCGCTGGATCACCTTGAAGGTATCAGCTGCCGGAATCAAAACAATTAACAAGAAGGGTCTTGCTGCTGCTCTTAAGGGCGCTGCTGCTCCAAAGAACATCTACTAAAATTTAACGACAAATGGCAAAGAAAGGTAACAGAGTTCAGGTGATCCTTGAGTGCACAGAGCAGAAGGAGAGCGGCGTACCAGGTATGTCACGCTACATCACCACAAAGAACAAGAAGAACACCCCAGAGCGTCTTGAGCGCAAGAAGTACAATCCGTATCTTAAGAGGGTGACAGTACATCGTGAAATTAAATAATTTGTAGAGTTATGGCAAAGAAAGCAGTTGCAACCCTCAGAACAGGTGTAGGTAAGCAGTTTACCAAGTGCATCAAGATGGTTAAGTCTGAGAAGACTGGCGCATATATCTTCAAGGAGGCTATCGTACCAGTTGATCAGGTAGCAGAGTATATGAAATAGTATTACTCGCGTATTTAAGAGGCAACTCTTAGAAAAGGTTTTTCCGAAAGGAGAGACCTTTTTTTATTGTAGTTGACCATTAGCCGTTAGCCATTAGCCATTGGCTTTTTTAGAGTACAGATAACAGATAACAGATAACAGAGAGCAACCGAACAACCGAACGAACGAACAAGGGTGCGAACGCTGCGATTGAGCCGAGCGGAGTAGTGGTCGCACACCGTAGGTGCAAAGGGCGAGATTGAAGATGGGAGCTTGCTCACAAATTTTCAACGCGCCTTTTGGGCATTTATGCCGCGACTGATACTTCCGAGGCGTAGCAGGGTCGAGCCGCCAAAGGCGGGTCAACATAATTGCTTGCGGATTGCACGAACCGAACACACCCGAACACAACCGAACAGGTCTAACGCCCCTGTTCGTTCGTTCGGTTGTTCGGATTAAGGAGTTTAAGGAGCACAAAATGACAGTGAATAGCAATGAATGACAGCGGGCTAACGCCCTTAATACCGCGCGCTGTGCGCGCTATTCAATGCCATTAGGGGCTGAAAGCCCTTGCTATTAAATGTCATTTACAATAACTTCGCTCAATCAGAGCACCCCACCGCTAAATCAGGGGCAGGTGCTCAATGACAATGAATAACAACGAATGACAGCGGGCTAACGCCCTTAATACTGCGCGCAAGTGCGCTATTCAATGCCATTCTTTGTCATTAAATGTCATTTAGAACTACTCCGCTCAAGCATAGCACCAATTTTGTCGGCAAAGCCGACACTGCTAAAAAGCTAATGGCTAATGGCTAACAGCTAACGGCAAGAATGGCAGCGGGCTAACGCCCTTAATATTGCGCGCAAGTGCGCGCTATTCAATGCCATTAAGGGCTGAAAGCCCTTGGTATTGAATGTCATTTATCACTACTCTACAAGCCGTATGGCGTGGCATTGTTTAAGCAGGCAGGTAATTATATGCAGTTATTGCCATACACTCAGATAGTTACGCGTAAGATAATAATTATATTCAGATATTTATAATTATATCTCACTATGTATAGTAACATCACTACACGCTGGTGCTAACGACTGAAAAAAGCGAACACCGAACAACCGAACAGGGGCGTTAGAGCTGTTCAGTCTTGTTCGCTTGTGTTCGTTTGTGCTCGCACCCGTGTTTGTTCGTTCGGGAAGTAGCCGAACTAATCTCCCTAATCTCCCGAACTTCCTTAAATTCACTATTTTGCGTTAGCAAGCCAACGCTGCGATTAAGCCGAGAGCAATCAAACTTGTTTGAATTGCCGAGGCGGAGCAGGGTCGGGTTGCCGAAGGCAAGCCAATGGCTAACGGCTAATGGCTAATAGTGCGAACACCGAACAACCGAACAGGGGCGTTCGGGTCTGTTCGTGTTCGTTCGCTCGTGTTCGGTTAGTTCTGTACTGTACTGTTCTGTTATCTGTTATCTGTTCTCTGTTTTCCGTTCTCTAAAAAAAACTTTTCAAAATATTTTGGCGGTACGAGAATTTTGTCTATCTTTGCAGTCCTTGCGTGTGTGTATTTGCGCGCGTGAGGGTAACTAATTCATTTTTAACAATTTAACGGGCGATTGTATCGCAAAACAAAAAACAAATGGAAAACATTAAGGTAGCAAACGAGAATTTCGATTGGGCAGCGTTTGAGAGCGAGTCAGGTCTTTACCCTGTATCTAAGGAGGAGATTGCAGCTCAGTATGACAACACAATGTCAAACATTGCTGTTGGTGAGACTGTAGAGGGTACTGTAACTGAGATTAACAAGCGCGAGGTTATCGTAAATATCGGCTACAAGAGCGAGGGCGTTATCGCTGCATCTGAGTTCCGTTACAACTCTGAGCTGCAGGTTGGCGACAAGGTAGAGGTTTATGTAGAGTCTGTAGAGGATCGTGGCGGTCAGCTTATCCTCTCTCACAAGAAGGCTCGTCAGCTTAAGAGCTGGGATCGTGTTAACGAGGCACTTGAGCGCGATGAGGTTATCAAGGGTTACGTTAAGTGCCGTACTAAGGGCGGTATGATCGTTGACGTATTCGGCATTGAGGCGTTCCTTCCAGGTTCACAGATTGACGTTAAGCCTATCCGCGACTACGATGTATATGTAGACAAGACTATGGAGTTCAAGGTTGTTAAGATCAACCAGGAGTTCCGCAATGTTGTCGTTTCTCACAAGGCTCTTATTGAGGCTGAGCTTGAGGCACAGAAGCAGGTTATCATGTCAAAGCTTGAGAAGGGTCAGATTCTTGAGGGTACTGTTAAGAACATCACTACCTACGGTGTATTCATTGACCTTGGTGGCGTAGATGGTCTTATCCACATCACAGACCTCTCTTGGGGTCGTGTAAGCCACCCAGAGGAGGTTGTTGCTCTTGACCAGAAGCTCAACGTTGTTATCCTTGACTTTGATGACAGCAAGAAGCGTATTGCACTCGGTCTTAAGCAGCTCACTCCACACCCATGGGAGTCTCTCGACGCTGAGCTCAAGGTTGGCGACCGCGTAAAGGGTAAGGTTGTTGTTATGGCTGACTACGGCGCATTTGTTGAGATTGCAACTGGCGTTGAGGGTCTTATCCACGTATCTGAGATGTCTTGGAGCCAGCACCTGCGTTCTGCACAGGACTTCATGAAGGTTGGCGACGAGGTAGAGGCTGTAGTTCTTACACTCGACCGCGAGGAGCGCAAGATGAGCCTGGGTATCAAGCAGCTCACTGCTGATCCATGGGAGAACATCGAGACTAAGTATCCTGTAGGCACAAAGTGCACTGCAAAGGTTCGCAACTTTACTAACTTCGGCGTATTTGTTGAGATTGAGGAGGGTATCGATGGTCTTATCCACATCTCAGACCTCTCTTGGACTAAGAAGGTTAAGCATCCAAATGAGTTCACATCTGTAGGTGCTGACATCGAGGTTGTAGTTCTTGAGATTGACAAGGAGAACCGCCGTCTTAGCCTTGGTCACAAGCAGCTTGAGGAGAACCCATGGAACGCTATTGAGCAGCAGTTCGCTGTAGATACTGTTCACACAGGTACTATCCTTGAGGTGACAGACAAGGGCGCTATCGTATCACTTGCTGAGAATGTAGAGGGCTTCGCTCCTGCAAAGCAGCTCGTTAAGGAGGATGGCACAACTCTTAAGGCAGGTGAGACTGCAGAGTTCAAGGTAATCGACTTCTCTAAGGCAACAAAGCGCATCACCCTTTCACACAGCCGTCTGTTTGAGGAGGCTCGTCGTGCAGAGGCAGCAGCTGAGAAGGCAGAGCGTAAGGCAGCTGCAGAGGCTACAAAGTCTTCAGTAAAGAAGATTCAGCAGGCTGTTGAGCGCACAACCCTCGGTGACATCGCAGGTCTTGCAGAGCTTAAGGCTCAGTTGGAGAAGAAGTAATTTGCTACTTTATCTATTCAATAAACAAGGGCGACCAAACGGTCGCCCTTTGTTGTTGTGTATAATCTAACGCTCTACTAAAAGTTCATCTGCGTATAGACCAGTTCGCCATCGTCTGTAATACCCTCAAGGATAACGTTGTACTCTGACGAGCGGTCGGCGGTGTAGAATGTCACCAGTGCTGTGCCGGTCTCTGTTGGTCGGATAAGAGGCTCCCAGGTAATTGTAGAGCGCAAATCCTGCACAGATGTAAGGCGTGAGTCTGCGGTTGGATATTTTGGCTTATAGAACTCTACCGGTTTATGGCTGCCGCGGATAAGCACACGCGCCATAGCGTCTGTATCGACCATATTGACCAGACCTTCGCGGCTCACCTCCATAAGTATCGCGCCCTGCTGTGCTGCAAGACCGAGCATTGTTGCAGCCTTACCATCTGCAAAAGATAGTCGCTCAATATACTTGGTGTCATAATTGCCCAAATCATCTATATCGGCAAGTTTTCCGTTGATATAGACCTCTGGGACATTGACATCCTGCTCTACTGAAGGTACTGTCTGCAGGAATTGAGCATCTGTCTCGGTCTCATCCTCGCTCATATTCTCCTCATAGAACGACATACGCATATCGCGTGCAGCGTAGTGGTTTTTGGTGGTTACCGTAGAGCCGACGACATCAAGCTCTTTGAATGTCGCAAGGGCGTCGTAGACAGTAGCGAAGCGCGAGAGGTCACCATGCAGCATACTTCCCGCCGTTGATGTTGCAAAGAAAGGCATTGATGAGCGGCGACCCATGACGACAATCTCCTCAATATCTATCACTCGCTCGCCACCCTCATAGAAGTAGCGCTCCTTTGCCCTTGTGAGGAATGTAGAAGGTATTGGCATAGCTGGCGAGAGGTAGAACTCGCGGATGTGTGACGAAGTTGTTACTGGGAAGTTCTCAGTCTCAATCTCAATGCGCACAGTCTTGTCGCGCCCCTTCTTATTGAGTGCCTGGACTATATACTGAGTATCCTCCTTGCACTCTAATCCAGCAATCATAAAGTTGTTATACTCGTTCAGCTCAAACTGCTCAACATACTTGGTCTTTGGGTTCATCAGCACCACACTCGGCTTCTTTGCCCTACCAATAAGACCAAACACTGAGCCACGAATACGCTCTGAGTCCTCCATTGGATACAAAATTCGCGGCTGCTCACCTGCAAGCACAGCACTTAGCGAGTATCGTCGCCAGCCACCCGTCATCATCACAAGGTCAAGATTATCAAGCGTTTGAGGCTTAGAGTCTACAAAATATTGACCAGGATTCTCAATCTCGCCCTTAAGGTCTGAACTTAGGAGCATATAGGAGAGGATATTCTGCTCACCAGGATTATGCTCCACAACGCTTCTATCTGTCACGCTGAGCGAGAAGTTTCCAGTTGTAGGCTTACCATCGGAGTCGGTAATTTGAAGAGTGAGCATCACCCTATCGCGGCGATCATAGCTCTTCTTGTCTGGAGTAATTGTGGCTTTAGCATATCTATTATCGCGCACATAGAATAGTCTTTCCGCCACTATTGTTGCGCTATTACGCTCAATGATAGATACTTGTGCTATACCGTCAAACATATCCTTATTAAGCAGTCGTATAGCCTTTGAGAGGTTATCCACCACGCTCATAACAGCACCGCGAGAGTGGATAACAGCGACATATTGAGTAATATCCACCCCCTGTGACGGCTGAGCAAGGATAACAAAGCCGTCATTCTGACGAATAACCCTCAGCGCAATGCCATGAGGCTCTGCTTGCGGCAGGTTGAAGCGCTTTACAATACCCTCAGCAGAGATAAACTCAGCATAGTAGTTCTCTGCAGCCTCAGCGCGCATAACAAAGCGACCCATGCCGTTATGCAGAGTTTTTAGCTCCTCAACCTTCTCACCTGCAGAGTTATAGAGTGCACCTGTAAGCTCCTTGCTTCGTCCATTGACACTCTGCGCCCTAAATGCTACAACCTGCACCATGCCGGCAATAAGATTTCCACCCTCAGGGCAGAACTGGACATCGTAGTCCGACGAGAAGGATGGCAGCTGAATATACCTCTGCAAATCTCGGCTATTTGCGCGAATACGAATCTCAAGGCAATCATTCACATCCTCAGAAGGTCTGAAGCGGATATTGATAACTCCATCGCTATTTGTGCGAGCTGTGCCAGAGCGGGACTTTCCATCAATAACTGTACGATACTTGACAGGGGTGCTGACAATAGGCATAGAGTACTGGTCAAAGACCTTAAGCGCAGCCACGACATATCCCTTTTCGTCAATAGTATAGTTTACCGAGGTCTGCACCGCATCGTCAATATAGTTACCTATATATATTTCGCGCGTGTAGAAGTATCCCATATCAAAGTTTGTCATCCAGCGGGTATATGCACGAAGTGTATATCTTCCCGATGTAAGGCGAGGGTTGAGGGTAAAGGTTCCGATAAACTGCTTTCTCTCGGCTGCGACCTTTATGCGCTCAATAAGTACTCCCTCTGGCGAGATAAGTTCGGCATAGACAAACATTGAGGATGAGTTACGAGTAAGCAGTGTTGCATGAACTAAAAAACCACTAAAGAATATCGTCTCACCGGCGCTATAGTAGGGTTTGTCGGTCATCAGATAGAGCTTTTCAAAGACTCCGCCGCTATTGTAAAACTCACGATAGCTATGCTCAAGTCGCTCGGCAAAGCTGAGTGTTGGACTCATCATCTGCTCTGGTAATTGACGGCTACTACCCCTTTTCTGGGCAGAGATTTGAGGTGTACATAGTAGTAGCAACAACAGTAAAAGTCCCACTCTTTTCATAAATTCAGCGATTTTGTTATAAATTTTTATCAAAGATAGAGAAAAATATGTTATATTTGCAAAAATATAGAACCTAAATAAAAATCTTTATGAAAAAATTTACTCGTTTCATTGCGCTAACAGTATCATTGCTGTTCGTTGCGTTTAGTCTTACCGCTCAGAATGTTGAGCTTCCAAAATCTTTGGAGATTCCATCTGCTATCGGCGACAATATGGTCCTCCAACAGAATAGCACCGTCAATATCTGGGGCTATGCTAAGCCAAAGGCTAAGGTTTCAGTCGCTTGTGACTGGATTGCTGGCAAACCAGTATCTGTTAAGGCGGATGCTGAGGGTGTGTGGATTGTCCCTGTAGCTGTTCCTGCAGCAAGTTTTGACCCTCACACCGTAACTATCAAGTGCGGCAAGGAGGTTGTCACTCTTAGCAACATCCTCTTTGGTGAGGTATGGCTCTGCTCTGGTCAGAGTAATATGGAGTGGCCTGTTCGCAAGACCCTTGATTTGAAGAAGGACCTTGAGGGCAAGATGAATACCAACATCCGTCTGCTCTGCACTGGTCGCATTGAGGCTGCTACACCACAGCGTGACATCCCTGTTCAGGAGGGTAAGAACACTAAGTGGGCAGTTTGCAACCCTAAGGACCTTGCTGAGTTCTCTGCAGTAGGTTATGGCTTCGGTAAGGAGTTGCAGAAGACGCTCGGCGTACCTGTAGGTCTTGTAGATGCATCTTACGGCGGTACATACATTGAGGGTTGGATGAAGAAGGAGGTTATCGACGCTGACGCTAAGATTGCTAAGGACTGCACAAAGATTAAGCATAAGAAGTGGGCTGGCAAGGAGTCTCAGCTCTACAATGCAAATATCTACCCTATCCGTCACAACTCATTTGCAGGTGTTATCTGGTATCAGGGTTGCGCAAATGTATCATCATCTCCACGCGGCTATGCACACGCTCTTGAGGTGCTTGTAAACTCTTGGAGAGAGGAGTTCCGTAATCCAACAATGCCATTCTATATCGTGCAGCTCGTGCCTCATACATATGGTGGCATTAAGGGCGCACAACTTCGTGAGTCACAGGAGAAGGCTGCAAAGCGTATTGAGCACTGCGAGGTTATCGGTACTATGGACCAGCTTGATATTCCTGGAGATATCCACCCACGCTATAAGGCAGATGTTGCACACCGTCTTGCACAGACAGCTCTTGGTGAGCACTATGGTAAAAATGTTGGCGTATATCGCAACCCTGCATATAAGAGCATGAGCGTAGAGGGCAACTCTATCCGCATCACTCTCAACAACGTTCCTACAACTCTTAAGGCTGAGGGCAGAATTAACGGTTTCCAGATTGGCGTTACCGATCCAAAGAACGAGAAGAAGATTCTCTTCTGCCTTGCTGACGCAGTAATTGAGGGCAAGCAGATTGTTGTCTCAGCTCCTGGCGTAACTGCTCCAAAGGCTGTTCGCTACTGCTTCAATGAGGATGTAGGTAATGTCTTCTCTGCTGAGGGTCTGCCATTGCTCCCATTCCGTACTGATAAGAGCAATGCTTCACTCTCTGCAACTCCATACGTTGAGCCAGCATCTGAGATTGCCGTAACTGTAGAGGCTAAGAAGGGCTACTACACAATGGGCGAGCTTAAAGAGGGTGCGCACATGTGGCCAAACCTCAAGCAGAAGCTTTCAGAGGTATATCCACGCGAGTTTGAGGGCTTCAAGATGCTTACAGCACAGAGCCTTAAGAAGCACAAGACCGCTGGTGGTAAGATTACTGCAGCAGCTGATGGTAGAATCTACTGCATCGCGCGCAATACTGCCGACATCCGCAAGTATCACGACAAGCACGGCTGGAAGCTCATTCTCCCTGCAGAGGTTCGCGCCGTTAAGCCAGATGGTAAGAAGATTGGTGCGCAGTATGTTTGCTACCGCGACGTTAAGGCTGGCGAGACAGTTGCTCTGCCACGCGTAAAGGACCACTACTCACTCTTTGTTCTTGCAAAAGAGATTACCCTTGTTGAGGTTGAGTAGTCTAAACTACCAAAAAACAGAATAGGGTGACTAAACGTTAGTCACCCTATTCTTTGTTAATATCTTACAGTCTAAAGTCCGACTGGAAGCAATTAGATTGAGATGTCGAGAATCTCAAGCTTCAACACGCCTGCAGGAACGGTAACCTCAACAATATCACCCTTCTTCTTACCAAGCAGAGCCTTTGCGATTGGGGTACCGATAGCCAGCTTACCCTCACGAAGATTTGCCTCGTGCTCAGCCACTATGGTATATACTACCTGACGATTATTGTTGTGGTTGAGAAGAGTTACCTTGCTCAGAATCTGCACCTTACTACGGTCAATCTTTGTCTCGTCAATAATGCGAGCATTGGCAAGTGTAGCCTCCATCTGGGCTATTCTCATCTCCAACATACCCTGAGCCTCACGAGCTGCATCGTACTCTGCATTCTCAGACAAATCACCCTTATCACGAGCCTCAGCGATAGCTGCTGAAGCGGCTGGGCGCTCAACTGAACGCATGTGATCAAGCTCATCCTTGAGCTTCTTGTAACCCTCTGCTGTTAAATAAATTACCTCTTGTGCCATGATATAAAGTAGTTTTTAATGACATAACAAAAAACAAGAATCTCAACCTTTCGGCTGAAACCCTAATATTCCCTATATTCCTCTGCAAAGGTAGAATAAATATTTTGATTTACAAAATCCAGAGCTTAAAAATTAGGCTAAAAGCTAATTTGGTTACTTTTGCTTGCTTTTTCGTAAAAAATTACCTACTTTTACGGAGATTTGTGCATATCAACTAAAAAATAGAGATAAAACTATGAGCCAATTTAATCGTTATCGTTCCATCTACTCACATGAGGAGCTGATGAGCAAGTTGCGCCGTCTGAAGCATGTTGCTCTTGACATGGATGGCACAATTTATATGGGTGCAACACTCTTCCCATACACCAAGCCATTCCTTGCAGGTGTGAAGGAGCTGGGGCTGGGTTACTCATTCCTTACAAACAACCCATCGTCATCTATCGCCGACTACCTTGCAAAGCTCGCACGTTTAGGTGTTGCAGCTACAGAGGAGGAGATGTATACCACCGCCCTTGCAACTATAGACTACATCAAGACCCACTATCCTGAGGCTAAGAGGCTCTTTATGCTCGGCACTCCGTCTATGATTACCGAGTTTGAGAAGGCGGGCTTTGAGAGTGCTGCTGACGACCCGAATGACCGCCCTGATGTGCTTGTTGTGGCATTTGATAAGAGCCTTGTCTATGAGCGCCTTTGTCGTGCCGCTTGGTGGATTAGCCAGGGCGTGCCATATATCGCCACAAACCCAGACCGCGTATGTCCTACAGACCAGCCAGTGGTACTTGTAGACTGCGGCTCTATCTGCGCATGCCTTACACATGCTACTGGTCGCACCCCAGACATCACCCTCGGCAAGCCAGACCCTAATATGCTCTCAGGTATCCTCCACCGCTACGGTTTGGAGTCTGACGAGGTGGCTATGGTAGGTGACAGAATATATACCGACATCGAGATGGCACATAACGCAAATGCCTTCGGAGTGCTTGTGCTCTCTGGCGAGACAACCCTCGACATTGCCGATGCAGCACCTAAGCAGCCGCACCTTATTTGCGACAGCATTGAGGTTCTTGGAGAGTTGATTGCCGAATCTCATAAATAATTATGAAACAGATATTTACAAAACTGTGGCGGGCAACTATCGTCACAGTTTTTATGTTGATATTTTGGGGTTGTGGAGCAAGAGATTTAAGCCACGACCCAGAGGTTGTAGACCAAATCACCACGGAGTATATCTCTACACAATTAGCTGTAGATTTGGTCAATTTTGATAGCGATATTTGCTCAGTTGAGCGGATAAAATTGACTCGCCAAGACAATATCCCAGTCGCACTTGTAAACCTTACGCGCAAGAGTGGGGCGAGCGTGCGTGAATTTTATTACTTTGACTACGCCGACATTAGCCGCGTGCGGGATGCTATGGAGCAGCAAGATATGTCGTCAGCCGATTTGGCAAATAAACTTGATATGCCAGAATTTCAAGTCAAACTCTTTCAACAAATTATATTACGAGCAAAATGTGCAAAAAGTGGTAAATAATTTTGTTTTTCACCTATTTTATTCCTAACTTTGTGCGATTTAGTGTGGCTATGTCGCACAAAATGCTTTTTACGATTAACAAAACAACCACTATGAATAGATTTTTAACTTTTCTGATTGCAGTATCCACAATACTTGGCTTTGCGTCATGTAGCCAAAATGATATTGATGAAATCACTGGCACAGAATCAGTTACAACGACCTTCACCCTTAATCTTGAGGATTTAGGCACACGTCTTGCTGGCGATGCAACGACAATCAACAAAGTTGCTTGGGGTATCTACAACCATGCTCAGGATGGCAAGGGTTCGCTTGTTGAGCACTTCAGTTCTATGGGTACTAAGGATGTTGATTTTAGAGATGGCAAGGCTGAGGTTGAGGTTACACTATTCACTGGTAAGAAGTATGACCTTGTCTTCTGGGCATACTGCGACAAAAATAGCGCCTACAAAATTGATTGGCATAAGCGCGAGCTTAACGTAAACTACGAGAATCAGGTGGCAAACGACGAGCAGAATGATGCCTTCTTCCACATTGAGAATGGCTTTACTGCTGGTCCGAGCAAGGTATTTACCCTTCGCCGCCCATTTGCGCAAATCAACATTGGTCAGAGCCTTGATGACTATAACAACATGATGCTCACTGATGACTACATCACAAGCAGTGCGCTCAAGGCATACGCTTATAACAAGATGAACCTCTGGAGTGGTGATGTTATGGGCGAGCTTGTACCTGTAGAGTTTGCTATGAACGCTGTGCTAAACACCGAGGTGGAGAATCCCGATCAGCTAAATGATGCTCTGACAGTTGGTGGCACTGAGTACAAGCACCTTGCGATGAACTACCTGCTGGTCAATAGTAAGCAGACCATGGATGTTGAGTTTACCCTCCGCTGCACTGAGGGCACAGATTTCAAGCGTGAGTACTTCAACGTTCCACTGCAGCGCAACTACCGCACAAACATCCTCGGCAGTGTAATCTCTTCACCATCGCTCTTTACCATCGTTATTGACTCTAAGTTTGACAATCCAGACCACGAGGTGCCAGCTGTAGACCCATATCTCAACGTGCGCATGGTACGCGCTACAGACTCAACAATTACAATCGGCTGGTCAAACTTTGAGCAGTGCATTCCACACATCGCTCAGATTGTTCCAACGCAGATGACATGCCTTGCAGAGGATAGAGAGAAAACCTACAAGGTTGCCCTCTATCGTGACAGAGCGTGCACAGACCTTGTTATGAGCGTCACCAACATCAATAGTGCTGGCGACATCTTCAAGAGCTACCTCTACCCTACACGTTTCGTATTCAGTGGTCTTGAGCCAGCGACGACATACTACACCGTTGTGACAAACCTTACTGATGGCACATCAAACCGCGAGCCAGTAGCTATTGCTACAACACATCCATTGGCTCAGCGTAGCGACGTTGTAAAGAGCGATGCAAAGGCGGGCGATATGATTGTCTACGAGAACTTTGCAGGTCTTGTATATGCTGCCGACCTGAGCTCTCGCGCATGTGGAGTCTCTCACAGAAATAGAGGTTCACTAACCACTATTGACCCAATAGAGGGTGAGATTACTCCAAGCGGCAGTGGTTTCTACGTTGTTAGTGCCGGCACTGAGATTGGACTCTTCAACACCCTGAAGGGTATCATTGATGACATGGGCGTTCAAGATTGGGGTTGGATTTGTGGTAAGGACGGAGAGACTGGTGGCTCTGTATGTGCTCGCCCAGGATATGTAAAGATTAGCACCAAAAATAACCGCTCGTTTATCTGCACCCCAGCACTTACAGCTATTCCTGAGGGTAAGGGTGCAACTGTAAAGGTTGTATTCAACGCTGCGCCTTATGGAGAGGTCTCTCAGTCTACTATTGACAATTTTGAGAAGGCTGTTTGCGTTAAGGCTCTTGCAAGACAGACCTTACGCTCTGATAATAAGGTTGTTAATGGTGTAGAGACCGATGCCGAGTATCTAACCCTTGAGGGTGACTATAACTCTGACTGGAGAGAGTACGAGGTAACTCTTGAGAATGTCGCCTCTGGTGGTGTTATCGCTATCGGTGGCGGACAGGATGCTCTGACTATAAACCGCTTCCAGCTTGATGACATCCGCGTATATGTTGAGTCTATATACGAGTATACCCCGCCACAGAACAACTTTGCCAATGAAAAACTGCCAGCTATCAGTGGCACTGTAACATACTCTGACGGCACTCCTGCTGCGGGCGTAAGCATCTCAGATGGATTCTCAGTAGTGCAGACCGATGCAAATGGAGAGTACACACTCTGCCCAGACAAAGATTGCTACTACATCTACTACTCTACCCCAGCAGAGTGCGAGGTTGCTACCAATAGTTACGGTCAGCCAGCATTCTTTACAAGGTTTAACGAGCAGAAAAATGTCTATAACTTTACTCTCACTAAACTTGCATCTGGCAAGGAGAGCAAGTTCAACCTCTTCTGCCTTGCCGACCCTCAGTGTAAAAACACCAGCCAGTGCAATAGATTCCTAAATGAGTCTGTGCCAGCTATTACGGGTCATGCTCAGAGTCTAAGCAATCCAAACTATGGCGTCACATTAGGTGATATTGTCTACTCTGAGGGCAGTAGAAACTCTACGAGCTGTATGACTACGATGAGAAGTCGCATGTCAAAGAGTAGACTCAGTATGCCTGTATTCCAGACTATGGGTAACCACGACTATACCTACTTCCACTCAGACAATAAAATCTATAGTAACGAGCAATCCTCTACCTTTAACTTAGCAATTCAGCGTAAGTTTGAGAGTGTATTCGGACCTATTGATCACTCATGGAATCGTGGTGATGTCCACATTATCTGCATGAGAAATATGCAGTGGAAGAATAACAGCGAGTGGAACAGCTACGAACTCGCCTTTACCGACAAGCAGATTGAGTGGCTCAGACAGGATCTAAGCTTTGTACCGAAGCAGAAGCTCATCATCTTCTGCGTGCACATTCCACTGCTCAACCAGGGTGCTGCATCTGCAGTGTTGGACCTGCTGGCTCAGTTCCCGAACTGTCACATTATGTCGGGTCATACGCACTACATGCGCAATGAGCCTACAAGGTCACGAGGCATCTACGAGCATGTTCACGCTGCTGTGTCAGGACAGTGGTGGTGGTCTACCATCAACGGCGACGGCTGCCCTAACGGCTATGGAGTCTACCAGATTGACGGCAACCAGATTGTAAACTGGTACTATATGGGTATAAATGAGGGTATGAACGACCGTAATTACCAGATTCGTCTATATCGTGGCGACCTTATCTGCGGTGGCTCAAAAACATACTTCCACCTTCAGCATGGTAACGATGTAATTATCGCCAACGTCTTTAATGCAGATCCGAGTTGGAAGGTTAAAATCTATGAGGATGGGGTGAGCTACGACATGATAGCTATTGCAGAGAAGAAATATGCTCCAGGAGGTAGCAATTCAATAGGAACAAGTAACCCAGTATATGTACCAACAGACTCTGGTCAAGATTGGTGGGCTATTGGCTACCATATCGGTGTAGTTGGAAGAAGTGGCACAAGTGGCAGCTACCATACAAACTGCTTCCACATGTACAAGCACACTTTGACAAACCCTAATGCAAAGATTCGTGTAGAGGCTACTGACCGCTTTGGCAGAACATACTCTACCGAGAAGATTTTAGAGAATGACGGCACTGATATATACTCTTCTATATATTGGTAAAGATTGAAGTTGTCTAACGAAAAGGGAGTGTCTAAAAAAGTTTTTTTAGACACTCCCTTTTTGTACCCCCGAGCAGAATCGAACTGCTATTTAAGGTTTAGGAAACCTTCGTTCTATCCGTTGAACTACAGGGGCAGCACGGATTTGAGTGCAAAGGTATAAAAATTTTTGTATCTTTGCACCCTAAAAGGTGATATAAATGAATTTCTCTAATTTTTTCTCTAAATATAAGGCGCAAACACCCCTCTGGATTGCAGCTATCCCATTATTGGTACTTGTGGTTGTCTTGGCGCTGGTAATCAAGTGTTTCGGTGCCGATGCAATCGCTGGAGGTAGTCAAATTGCGCTACTATTTGCGGCGGCTGTGGCAGCAACGCTTGCCATTACACTCTGCGGGCAGAAGTGGGCTGTGTTAGAGGAGGCGATAGTTGAGAATATCCGCACATCTGCCTCGGCAATTATCATCCTGCTCCTTATCGGTGCAATCTCTGGCACGTGGATGCTCAGCGGTACTGTGCCGACACTTATCTGCTACGGATTGGAGGTTATCCACCCTAAGGTATTCTTGGGCGTGGCATGTATTATCTGCGCGCTTGTATCGCTTGTCACAGGCTCGTCGTGGACAACAATCGCCACTATCGGCGTGGCGCTGATGGGTATCGGTCAGGCTATGGGATTTTCAGAAGGGTGGATTGCTGGCGCGATAATCTCAGGAGCATACTTTGGCGACAAAGTTTCTGCTCTGTCAGATACCACAGTTCTCGCCAGTGCCGCCTCAAAAGTCCCTCTGTTTGAGCATATTAAGTATATGATGATTACCACAGTGCCTTCGTTCACTATTGCGCTATTGGTATTCTTCGGCATATCATTTTTCCAGACTCCACAAGAGGCTACGCAGATAGAGCAAATATCTCAGACATTGCACGCGACATTCAACATCTCGCCATGGCTGCTCATTGTGCCATTAGTCACGGCGCTGCTTATCCTGAGAAAACTGCCGGCGCTGATAACACTCTTTGCAGCAACTGTTGTGGCATGTATCGCTATGCTTATCTTCCAGCCAGATATTGTGGCACAGATTGGTGGAGAGGGTAGCCTAAGCTCTTTCCGCGGGCTGATGATTGCCTGCTCCTCTACTACGGCAATAGATACTGGCGATGCGATGCTCAACGACCTTGTTGCAACGCGCGGCATGGGCGGCATGCTACCAACCATATGGCTTATTCTATGCGCCATGTGCTTTGGTGGTGTAATGGCGGGCAGTGGCATGTTGGCAGCATTGACACGCCTGTTTATGCGCTTTGCTAAGCGTACTGTAAGTGTTGTCAGCTCTACAATTGCCACGGGAGTATTCTGCAACCTTACCACCGCCGACCAATACATATCTATCATCATCACGGGAAACACCTTTGGCGATTTGTACCGCCAGCGAGGACTTGAAGGTAGACTTCTGAGCCGCTCGGTGGAGGACTCGGCGACCGTCACATCGGTGCTTATCCCGTGGAATTCTTGCGGTATGACACAATCAACAGTCCTTGGTGTGGCGACAATAACCTACCTGCCCTACTGTCTATTTAACCTCTTCAGCCCGATAATCTCAATTATTGTTGCAGCTGTGGGATATAAAATCGTAAAAAAAGAGCCTAAAGATGAGTAACAAACTTGCCATTTTCGACCTTGACGGCACACTGCTAAATACTATTGGCGACCTTGCCCACTGCTGTAACCATATGCTCTCACTGCGCGGACTTGAAACACATAGCTACGAGCAGTACTGCTCATTTGTTGGCAATGGAATCACCCGCCTCGTTGAGAGGGCGATGCCAGAGCAGCTGCGCACCGCGGAGTATATCGCCGCTGCGCGAAAAGATTTCGTTGAGTACTACTACAACAACATTGACAACCATACCGTTGCCTATCAAGGCGTTAGAGAGCTGATAAAGAGCCTTGCAGATGCAGGTGTTACCCTCGCCGTGGCATCAAATAAGTTTCATGACGGAACGGTGCGACTTATTGAGCGATTCTTCGGAGAGTATAAGTGGAGCGCTATCTACGGCAACCGTGACGGCTTTCCACTTAAGCCCGACCCAGCCATCGTGGAGCTGATTATAGGGCAGTGCGGGGCAAGTAAAGAGAACACCTACTTTATTGGCGACTCTGGCGTAGATATCCAGACTGCAAATAGCGCTGGCGTGCACTCTGTGGGCGTTACGTGGGGCTTTCGTGCCCGCGAGGAGTTAGTTGAGAACAATGCAGAGTTTATCGCTGACGAGCCAGAGATGGTCGCTTCGTATATCTTGTCCTAACATAGAGCCTATTTGCATACCCTACCCCATTTTTTTATTTGTGCATTGGGGGTAAAGATTGGCATTTGTGTCTTATATATAAATATAGGAATGTTATATTACTAATCAATACTAAAAACCTATCAAAATGAAAAAAAATTCAAATTTTCTCGGGGGGGGGATTTTTTACCTTGCCCCAACAGTTGAAGTAACCACACTCGCTGTTGAGCGTGGCTTTGAGGCTTCATTACCAGGTCTTGAGACCGAAGAGGGCGAGGGCTGGGAGTAAATTATTGTCAAACTAAAAAACAACGAGCAATGAAAAAGATTTTTTACGCGTTGAGTTTGGCAGTAGCCCTACTCACAACATCATGTACAAAGGATGCCACTGAGGATATTCTTAACGGTGGCAACAACGGCGACAATCAGGTCGCAATGACAACCATCACCGTAGGTATCAACAACGCAACCCGCGTACACCTCGGCGACGAGAACGACAGCTATATGCCTCTCTACTGGAGCGAGGGGGATAAGTTGAGCCTTAATGGAGCAACTGACTCAGCAGGTCTTACAGCTGAGCAGGCTGGTGGCACAACAGCAGAGTTCCAAATTCCAGCATCTTTGGCAGAAGAAGATTTGCAGGTTATCTACCCTGCGGATATTTGCAGCACAACAAAGCACTTCTATCTTGACTCTGAGGTAGAGTACAATCCTGAGAAACTGGCACAGAATCAGCCCGTGCTTATGGGCTTTATGAAGGCTGGTAGCTCTGAACTTCACCTTGAGCACATGTGTGGCTACATGCGTGTACAGCTCACTGGTAACGCAACTGTTACAAAGGTTATGCTCCGCACCCTCAACCACAAGCCTATCTCTGGTTTCCACATCCAGACAATTACCGCTGAGGAGGTGAGTATGATTGACTACAACAAGAATGGTCTTGCTGATGGATATTATGACTCTCCAGTAACTACAATCAACTGCGGCGAGGGTGTAACTCTTACAAGCGAGCCAACAAACTTTGACTTTGCAATCCCTGCAGGTAACTATGAGGCTGGTTTTGAGCTTACAGTTATTGATAGCAACAACAAGCAGCAGACCGTAGCAGCTTACAAGAACGGTAAGGAGATTAAAGCTGGCGTGATGACAAAGATGAAGCCACTGGCTGTGAATTGTACTAAAGAGGTTGGTATCTATAACGACAACGCATTTATTGGCTACATCCGTTCTCTTGAGAAGGACTGCTGGTTGGATAACAACAATCACCTCAACCTTCGCGCTGATGTAAGCCTCAAGGATTTTGACCGCTCAGATATTAAAAAATACTATAACCTCATCTTCTTCCGTAGCGACTACTCCGACTACAACAACGACGATTTGAAGGTATGGGATGGTCACAACTTCGCTATTTGCGACTACTCTGCCACTATTGTTAATAACAAATGGGGTGCCATTTTCTACATCATTGAAGAGAACTGGACTATTCAGAATCTAAAGATTGGTCGTACAGCGGGAACTAATGCAGACTGTAATTTTACATTTAAGATTGGAGATACTACAGGTTATAACTATGCGGGCGTACTAAGTTTTGAGATACAAGGTAAAGTTAAGAATTGCGTAAACAATGCTACCGCTAATTACATCTTTAGTTCAGGTAATGGTGTTCGCTTTAGCGCCTTTAATGGCAATAATGATAATATTGTCTATGATATTCAGAATTGCACAAACAACGGTGATATAAACTATTCAGAGGCAGAGGGAGTAACACCTCCACCAGCAGGTAAGGCTATTCAAATTGGCGGCGTTACACCTCGTCATTTTGCAAATTGTGCACTTCTGAATTGTACTAATAATGGTAACATTACTATCACAACAAATGCTAAGGGAAATCTGCAGATTGGTGGTGTTATCGGTCAGTCTGGCGCTGCTAACGGAGGTCACTCTAACACTGGTAATGTTATTATCAATGCAAATGGTGTTGGTTACTGTCAAGTTGGTGGTATTCATGGCTATTCAAAGGGTGCTAACAACTCATCTAACAGTGGAAAAATCAGTCTTACAACTCTTAATAGCACTAACGCTTGTCGCGTAGGTGGTATTGTAGGTAGCCTTGCTTCTGGTACTATAAGCAACTGTCATAACTTGGCAGATGCAATCATTTCATCAAACACTAACTACAGTGTCAGTTGGAGTTCTCTTGGTGGTATTGTTGGTTATGGTTCAGAAGAGAACTCTACACCTAATAAAATTACTGGTTGTACTAATAGAGGAACAATTGATTATACTGGTACTGGAACAACACGCGTGGGTGGTATTACTGGTATGACGGGAGAGCTTAAAGACTGTACCAATTATGGAGAAGTCAAGCAGACCAATAAAGATTGCTCAGCGCAGGTATTTGTAGGTGGTATTGGCGGCTCAATGCACTGGGATACAGATAATTGCCACAACTACGGAAATGTATCAATGGTAAATGGTGGCAGTGGTGATGCTGGCGGTATGGCAGGTTTCACAACCAATGCGCGTGACAAGGTATACACTAATTGTAGCGTAGATTGTACCGTAACAACTCCAAAGGCAGACAATGGCGGTATCTTCTTCGGATACATTGCTGAGGCAAATATTACAATGACTGGCTGCAAGGCTTACGGTAAGGTTGTTCTTGCGGGCACAGAGAACACTGTTACAAGCGAGAATCTCTCTACACTAATCTTCGGAGAGAGTAAGAACGGTAAGACTATTGATGTGACTAATGTCACTGTTGAGTCTACAAAGCCTGCAAACTAACCATTTCACTCTATAAAGATAACCTCTCCGAGTTCGGGGAGGTTATTTTTTTGGCTTTTCACCCCGTTTTTTGGGCGATTCACCCTCTGCAAATAAGTAAATCTGGTAATTTTTTGTTATTTTCGCGAGGTTTTACACGTAGTGTAAAGAAAATCACAGTGAGATAATTCTAAAACATAAAACTATATGAAAGTCTATCTGTCAAACCTATTCATTCTTCTTGTAGCGGTAGCGGCTCTATTTAGCTGCGAGGAGGAGAAGAGTACAAAGCGTACTCGCGAGTACAATGTGATGATTCTGCAGCCTACATCGCGCAAGCTGACATCTACCTACTCTGCAACTATTCGCGGTAAGCAGGACATTGACATCCGCCCAAAGGTGCAGGGTTACATTACCGACATTCATGTTAAGGAGGGCTCTATCGTAAGCAAGGGTCAGACTCTATTTACCATTGACCAGGTGCCATATCAGGCGGCTCTGCAGACAGCCATTGCCAATGTAGATGTTGCACAGGCGGCTGTAGATGCTGCCGAGCTTACAACAAACAGCAAGGAGCAGCTCTACAAGCAGAACATTATCTCCGAGTTTGACCTCAACATGGCACGCACACAGCTTGCCAGCCAGCGTGCAACCCTTGCACAAGCAAAGGCTAACGAGGTAAATGCTCGCAACAACCTCTCCTACACCCTTGTAAAGTCGCCCGCAGATGGTGTTATCGGTACACTGCCATTCCGCGTGGGTACTCTTGTAAGTCCTTCAGACTCTACACCAATGACCTCCGTATCTGACAACTCCGAGATGTATGTCTACTTCTCAATGACCGAGAGTCAGGTTCTTTCGCTCACCCGTGAGCATGGCTCTCTTGAGGCTGCGCTCAAGGCAATGCCATCTATCGAGCTTCAGCTCAGCGATGGTACTATCTACAAGGAGAAGGGTCGCATTGAGGCTATCTCTGGTATTATTGACCCGACTACAGGCTCAGTAACTATACGCGCTAAGTTCCCGAACTATCGCCGTCTGCTGCTCTCTGGTGGCTCTGGAAACATCATTCTGCCACACAAGGCTGAGGGTTGTATCGTTATTCCGCAGTCGGCAACTTACGAGATTCAGGACAAGATCTATGTCTACACCCTCAAGAGTGGCAAGGCTGTAAGTAAGATTATCGGTGTATTTAACATCAGCAACGGTCGTGAGTATGTTGTTGAGAGCGGACTTATCGCTGGCGATACGATTGTCGTAGAGGGCGTAGGTCTGCTGCGCGAGGGCGACAACGTAAAAATTAAGAGGGTTGTTGAAAACGAGAAATAGGCTACTGTATGAATATCAAAACATTTATTGACCGACCTGTACTATCATCGGTAATCTCTATAGTTATCGTTCTTGGTGGTATTATTGGACTTGCGATGTTGCCTATTGAGCGATACCCGAACATCGCTCCGCCAACCATTCGCGTGCAGGCAAACTATACTGGTGCAAGTGCTGAGACTGTTCAGAAGGCTGTTGTTGTTCCTCTTGAGGAGGCGATAAACGGCGTGGAGAACATGACCTACATGACCTCCAGCGCAACAAATAACGGTAGCGCAAGCATCGCCGTATACTTCAAGCAGGGTACAAATCCAGATATGGCTGCTGTGAACGTTCAGAACTGCGTTTCACGCGCTACCCGTCAGCTCCCAAGTGAGGTTACGGATGTGGGTGTTACAGTGCGCAAGCGACAGACAAATATCCTTGAGCAGATAGCTGTCTATAGCCCAAATGGCACCTACGACCGTACATTTATTGCCAACTACATCAAGATTAACCTTGTGCCGGCAATCTCTCGTATTCCTGGCGTGGGTGATGTAGATGTTCGTGGTGCTGACTACAGTATGCGTGTATGGCTCAAGCCAGACGTTATGGCTCAGTACAAGCTTATCCCTGCCGACATCTCTGCAGCTCTTGCCGAGCAGAACATCGAGGCTGCTACGGGAGCTTTAGGTGAGAACTCCAACCAGACCTTCCAGTACGCTATGCGCTACAAGGGTCGCCTTGAGACTCCAGAGCAGTTTGAGAATATCGTTATCCGCGCGCTGCCAAATGGTGAGGTGCTTCGTCTGAAGGATGTTGCCGAGATTGAGCTTGGTACACAGTCTTACCTCTACATTGGCGAGGTAAACGGCGCTCCAGGTACATCATTTAGCGTCTACCAGACCCCTGGCTCAAATGCTACGGAGGTTATCAACCAGATTGATGCCTACATGGAGAAGGCTCGCAAGGACTTCCCTAAGGACCTTGAGATGGTTGTCCTCTCAAGCTCTAACGACTTCCTCTACGCCTCTATCAACAACGTGCTTCGCACACTTTTGGAGGCTATAGTGCTGGTAATCTTGGTTGTATTTGTATTCTTGCGCGACCTACGCTCAACACTTATTCCGCTTGTGGCAACTATCGTGTCGCTCGTGGGTACATTTATGTTCCTCTACTTCTTGGGCTTCAGCATCAACCTGCTCACACTCTTCGCCCTTGTGCTATCTATCGGTGTGGTTGTGGATGACGCTATTATCGTTGTGGAGGCTGTGCAGAGTAAGTTTGACGCGGGATATAAATCGCCTCACAAGGCTGCTGTAGATGCTATGCACAATGTAACTACCGCACTTATCACCTCAACGTTGGTATTTATGGCGGTATTTATCCCAGTGTCACTCATGGGTGGTACTTCGGGAATCTTCTACACTCAGTTTGGTCTTACTATGGCGGTTGCGGTGGGTATCTCAGCTATCAACGCCCTCACGCTCAGCCCTGCCCTCTGCGCAATGTTCCTCAAACCAAAGGATGAGAATGGGAACACCGTAAAGCGCAGCTTCGGCGCAAGACTATCTACTGCCGTAGAGAGTGGCTTTAATGCGGTGACAAATAAGTATATGGGTGGCGTGAGCTTCTTCTTACGCCATAGAGTGGTAACATGCATTATCGTTGTTGCAGGTATCGGACTTCTGCTCTACTCAATGAACAACACCAAGACTGGTCTTATTCCTCGTGAGGATATTGGTACAGTACGTATTGACGTTTCGACCCCTCCAGGAAGCTCTCTTGCCCATACTAAGGAGGTTATGGACCGCATTGACCGCGACGTTGTTAGTCAGATTGACGAGTGCCATGCATATCTTAACATGGCGGGCTTCGGTATGACCACAGGCGCGGGTACTTCATACGGAAACTTTACCCTCAGACTCAAGCACTGGGACGAGCGTAAAGGCAAGGAGCACAGCGTCTTTGATATTATGGAGCGAGTAAAGGAGTACTCAACAAATATCAATGATGCAACACTATTTACCACCTCGCCAGCGATGATTCCAGGCTATGGTGCTACAAACGGCTTTGAGCTGCATATTCAGGACCGTAAGGGTGGCAGTATTGAGGACCTTGCCGAAATTACAACGCAGTTTGTTGCCGAGCTGAACGACCGCCCAGAGATTGGTTCTGCACGTACATCGTTCAACCCTCGTTTTCCTCAGTATCAGATAGATGTTGATGCTATTAAGTGTAAGCGTGCTGGTACATCTCCAAAGGAGGTGCTTGAGATTCTGAATGGCTACTATGGAGGTCGCCTTTCAACACGATTTAACCGATTTACAAAGCTCTATCAGGTGCAGGTGCAGGCAGACCCTCGCTATCGTGTAGATTTGCAGACCCTCAACAACATCTTCATCCGCATTGGTGGTGAGATGGCTCCTATCAGCCAGTTTGTGACTCTGAAGAAGATTTACGCTCCAGAGAACCTCTCTCGCTTCAACATGTTCCCATCAATCTCTATCAATGGTCGTGCTGCCGATGGTTACTCATCGGGTGATGCCATTCGTGCAGTCAATGAGGTTGCTGAGCAGGTGCTTCCAGTGGGTTACGGATTTGACTTCGGAGGTATTGCCCGCGAGGAGGCTGCAAGTGGTAATAATACAGCGATAATCTTTATCATCTGTATCGCCCTTATCTACCTGATTCTATGTGCATTGTATGAGAGTTTCTTCATTCCGTTTGCGGTAATTCTCACAGTGCCTATCGGACTATTTGGTAGCTTCGCCTTTGCAAATATGATGGGTCTTGAGAACAACATCTACCTGCAGACAGGTCTTATTATGCTTATCGGATTGCTCTCAAAGACCGCCATCCTTATTACCGAGTACGCTTGCGAGCGTCGTCGTCAGGGGCTGACTATTTTTGAGGCTGCATACGAGGCAAGTAAGGAGCGTTTCCGCCCAATTATGATGACTGTGCTTACCATGGTGTTCGGTATGATTCCACTCATGTTCTCCACTGGCGTAGGTGCTAACGGAAACAACACCCTCGGCGCTGGCGTTGTGGGTGGTATGGTTATCGGAACATTAGCTCTTATATTCCTCGTGCCTACACTGTTTATCATCTTCCAGACAATACAGGAGAAGGTCGTTAAACCTAAAAAAGTAGAGTAAATAGCAATGAAAAAGGTACTATATACACTTTTGGTCGTACTTGTAGCTACAAGTTGTACAGTCTACCAAAAATACTCACGCCCAGAGGTTGCTGTAGACAACCTCTTCGGGACTGTTCAGACAAAGGACACAGTGACCATTGCCGACATCAGTTGGCGTGAGTTTTTCACCGACCCGCACCTGCAGAGGCTTATTGAGCAGGGACTTACCTCTAACCCCGACATGCAGATTGCAGCGCAGCGCGTCGTTGAAGCTACTGCAGCACTTCGCACAGCAAGGCTATCCTTCTACCCATCTGTAGCCTTCAATCCATCCTACTCGCTAAGTGCGCCATTTAACAGCTCTTCAACACGCAACTACACCCTTCCCGTAAGCGCAAGTTGGGAGGCAGACATCACTGGTCGCACGCTGAACGGCAAGCGTAGCGCACAGGCTGCCTACGAGCAGAGCCATCTCTATCGTCAGAGCGTGCAGACCGCCCTCATATCATCTATAGCCAACACCTACTACACCCTGCTGATGCTTGATGCGCAGCTCGCCATTTCGCGCACCACAGCAGCCTCATGGAAGGAGAATGTCCGCATTATGAAGGCTATGAAACTTGCCGGTATGACCAACGAGGCATCAGTATCTCAAACTGAGGCAAATAGCTGGGAGATAGACGCTTCGCTCTACGACCTTCAGTATGACATCCTGCAGGTTGAGAACGCCCTTGCCCTGCTCCTCGGTACTACACCGCAGACATTTGAGCGCGGAACAATCCACGACCAGAAATTCAGCACCACCCTTAGTGTAGGCATTCCCGCTCAACTACTTAGTCGCAGACCAGACATTCGCTCTGCTGAGCGTGCCCTTCAGCAGGCATTTTACGCCACAAATATTGCCGAAGGGGCATTTATCCCATCCCTAACCCTTGGTGGTAGCCTCGGCTGGCAAGACCAGTTGGGTAAGGCGATAACATCCCCAGGTAGCTGGCTCGTAACCTTCACCGCACGCCTCGCCACAGACATCTTTAACGCTGGCGCTAAACGCGCAAACCTCAAGATTGCTAAGGCAAAGCAGGAACAAACTCTTATTTCCTTCCGCCACACACTGCTCACTGCAGGTAACGAGGTGAATGATGCCCTCGCAAAGTGCCAAACCGCTCAAAATAAGAAGGATATACGCAAACACCAGATTGCAGCCCTTGAGAGCGCCGTAAATAGCACCCGACAGCTTATGAGCCACTCCGAGTCTACATATCTTGAGGTGCTCACAGCTCAACAGAAACTCCTCTCAGCACAGCTCTCTCAAATAGCCGATAGCTTTGAGGAGATTCAGGGCGTAATAAACCTCTACCACGCCCTCGGCGGCGGCGTAGACCACGCAGAGGATATATCTACCCTGCCAAAACGAGGCAAGCACAAGTAGCTGACGCAGTTGAGCTACGCAGAACTGCCCGCTTTTTCGCGAAAAAGCAGGGCGTGCAAAAAGCTCTTGGAAAAACTTCGTTTTTCTTCCGTGCTGATGCGGATTTAGAATAACTCTGCGAGTTATTGAAATAAAAAATATCCACCTTCGGTTTCAAGCGAGCTTGACCTTTGGTGGATATTTTCTCTTTCACTGCCTTACGGCAGCAACCTAAATCCGAATAAACACACAGACGAAGTCTGTCACTAAATTCTTTAACTTCCCTAACCTCATTAAATTCTCTGTTCTGCGTCAGCCTGCTAATGGCTAACAGCCAACGGCGCTATCTAAACGATACTACCTCCGAATAAACAACTTCAGTATGTGGGTTGGAACTCACAATCTCCTGCCTTATCGCCTTGGTGCCGTAGCGGAAGAAAAGGAAGCGGCGGGGGATGCGGTGGATGATTTGGTGCAGGGTATCAACGCTTGATACAGAGCAGCTTACGCTATCGTTATCAATAACTCCATCGACAGTGACCCAGCTATCTCTCCAGCGAAAAACTCGCACAGTGTCGTGCAGGTGCAGCGTATCACGGACAATGACCGTATCGCGCAGGGGTGCAGCAATATTTACGGTCGTATTAGTGACGTTCTTTGCTGCGCTCTCAAGGCGTTTGAGCTTAACGCCTAACTTACGGATACGCTCGGCATCGGCGGCACGCAGCTCCTCATACTCGCCAATTTTTAGGCGTAAAACTTGCACTGAGGCGGCATTTTCGTCTGCCTTAGTGCGGTAGCTCTGAACACTCTGCATAAGGGCGTAGTTGTTGTTTTCCAAACGTGAATTTTCGCCCAAAAAGTAGCGTGTACCAACCACAATAATTGTAGTGGTAATAAGGGCATAGATAAGAAGATACTTTTTCATAATGTTAGATAACTTTCATAATTACAGATGTTTATAATTGTGTTGTAGTGTGTGGACTGTTTAGTGATTTTACCCGCCTTTATCAGTGCCGACAGCGCCGAGCGAATCTGTTTTATCGTCAGCTGCGTCTTGTGAGCCAGCGTAGAGAGCGTTGTTGTAACCTCCCCACTCTCCGAAGCTAAGCACAGCAGCGTGATAAAAACCTTTAAGCGAGCAGCATTCTGATACTCCTTGCCTTGTAAAATCTCTCGTTGTAGTATTATTGCACTCATAATTATATAGAATTTTGAACAAAAGTACAATGGTTGATTGTCAAGTTTTGACACATCAGAGAATAAAGAGATTGTGAGCAATATTTTTTTTGGATATTCGTTAAAAGATTTGTAACTTTGCGCGATTATATCGCCGTATTCTTCACGAGCGTACGCGCGTAACTTTTGAAAGATGAAAAAATTTATTCTAAATTTAGCGATTGTAGCAGCTGTAGCGGTGCTCTTTTTCTCTTGTTCTGGACTTGGGCAGGTGACAAAGAGTGGCGATCCAGAGTTGATGTACTCTACTGCGCTAAAGCTATACAAGGCGGAGAAGTGGAATCGTGCAAGTGACATGTTTGATGCTTGTTCGGGCTACTACATCGGTTCTGAGCGTGAGGATAGCATCGCCTTCTTCTCGGCACGTAGTAAGTTCAAGCACCGTGATTATCACGAGGCATCTACTGGTCTTGACGAGTTCCGTCGTAAGTTTGGTCGTTCACTCTTTATTGAGGATGCTGAGGCGATGTATGCAATGTGTCAGTACTACCTCTCTCCAGGTCCTACACGTGACCAGACCCAGACTGCTCAGGCGATTGTATCGCTATCAAACTTTATTGAGCGTTATCCTGACTCAAAGCGAGTAGATGCGTTCAAGGAGATTATTGAGGAGCTTACTGTACGTCTGCATGACAAGAGTTTTCTCAATGCCTACACCTACTTCAAGATTCAGAAGTACAAGAGTGCTGTTGTCGCATTCAAAAATGCGCTTAAGGATTACGACAACTCCTCTCACCGCGAGCAGATTATGTACTACATTGTTGTATCAAACTACCGTCTTGCGCACAACTCTGTAGAGCATAAGCAGGCTGACCGCTATCTTGCAATGTTGGACTCCTACTACTCATTTATTGAGGAGTTCCCTGAGTCAAAGTATGTAAAGGAGCTTAACCGTTACTTCAAGGAGGCTAAGGACTTTATTGACAAGAACAAGAGTAGCGAGCAGAACATTACTCAGTAAAAGATAAGATTAGATAATATTTCAAAACCGTTTCAAAATGGAAATCAAGAAGAACATTCCCAACAACACGGTAACCCGTAAGCTTTCAGACTTTGACCCAGAGACTGGCAATGTCTACAAGAGCATCAACATCATCGCCCGTCGTGCAAATCAGATTGCAGCTGAGCTCAAGCAGGAGCTTAACCGCAAGCTTGCCGATTTTGCAACCTCTGCCTCTACAGCTGACACTATGGAGGAGACCTTTGAGAACCGCGAGCAGATTGAGATCTCTCGCTACTACGAGCGTCTTCCAAAGCCAGCAATTATCGCTACTGAGGAGTTCCTTGACGGCGAGCTTTACTATCGTGAGGCAAGCAAGTAGCAGCTATGTTACAGGGCAAACATATTCTTTTAGGAGTTACGGGCAGCATAGCGGCTTACAAGGCTGCTGTGCTGTGTCGTCTACTAAAGGGTGCAGGTGCAGAGGTTAAGGTCGTAATGACCCAGACCGCTAAGCAGTTCATCACACCCCTTACAATGGCTACGCTCTCTAAGAACCCTATCCTTGTAGAGTTCTTTAATCCCGAAAATGGAGAGTGGAACTCTCATATAAGCCTTGGCGAGTGGGCTGACTGCTACGTTATCGCTCCAGCTACAGCCAACACTATTGCCAAGATGGCGACAGGCGTGGCTGACAATCTACTGCTTACAACCTACCTCTCTGCGCGTTGTAAGACTATTGTTGCGCCAGCGATGGATTGCGATATGTTTGCACATGTAACCACACAGACCAATCTTACTACACTCCGTAGCCACGGAGTTATTATCGCCGACTCCCCTGCTGGCGAACTTGCCAGTGGACTTACAGGTAAGGGGCGCATGGCAGAGCCAGAGCAGATTCTCGCCCTTATTGATAAGACAATCAACGACGAAAAAAAAAAGAGCCTTGTCGGTAAGCACTTCGTTGTAACTGCAGGCGCTACTATTGAGGCTATAGATCCAGTAAGGTACATCACAAACCACTCTACCGGCAAGATGGGCTATGCCATTGCCGCAGCACTTGCCACTCGTGGTGCAGAGGTTACCCTTGTCACTGGTCGCACAAATCTTGCTACACCTCAGGGTGTTACTCGTGTAGATGTTCTCTCGGCTGAGCAGATGTATAACGCAACTGTTGATGCGTTCAAGAGTGCCGACGGAGCTATTATGTGCGCCGCCGTTGCAGATTACACTCCAGCCACCGTCGCTCAGCACAAGATTAAGAAGAGTGACGATGATATGTCCATTCCACTTGTCCGCACAAAGGATATTGCCGCAGCACTTGGTGCTGTAAAGGGTTCTCGACTGCTTGTAGGCTTTGCTCTTGAGAGCGATGCGGGCATTGAGAGTGCTAAGAGTAAGCTTACTCGCAAGAACCTTGACTTTATAGTTCTCAACTCGCTCACTGACAGTGGTGCGGGCTTCGGTGTTGATACTAACAAAGTTACATTTATTGACCACAACGGCTCTACAACTCTGCCACTGATGAGTAAGGCGGATGTTGCAGAGGCTATAGTGGATAAAATAGAGGAATGTTATGCTAACTCGCCTCAGTGTTGATAACTACGCACTTATAGACCACCTTGAGGTAGAGTTTGACTCTCGCCTCAACATTATAACGGGTCAGACAGGCGCTGGAAAGAGTATTCTTCTCGGTGCACTCTCGCTGCTGTTGGGTGCGAGAAATGAGGGTGCAGTTATCAAAGATAGCTCACGCAACTGCGTCGTAGAGGCTGAGTTTGACATTGAGAAGTTACAATTACAAGCGCTCTTTGACGAGCTTGACCTCGACTACGAGCCGCGGATTGTCATCCGCCGAATTATCACACCTGCTGGTAAATCTCGCGCCTTTGTGGGCGACATGCCCGTGCAGCTGACTACGCTCAAGACTCTGGGCGAATACCTTATAGATATACACTCGCAGCACCGCAACCTTATCCTCGCCTCGGAGCAATTCCGCCTTGAGGCTTTGGATACTATTGCACACTGCACAGAGCTACGCGCTCAGTACAACAATGCATACGCAGCACTTGGCAAGGCTCGCGCAGCGCTTGCTCAAGCGCAGGCAGAGATAGCATCAGCACGCAAGGAGGAGGAGTATATCCGTTATCAGACTGAGGAGCTCCGCGCCGCAAATCTTCGCAGTGGCGAGGAGGCTGAGCTGGAGGCTGAGCTTGCAACACTAACAAATGTAGAGTCTATAACTGAGGCGTATGGAGCTATGCACCAGGTCTTTACAGACGAGCAGACGGGTGTGATTATGCAGATTGTTCAGCGTGCAAAGGCTCTGAAAGCAATATCTGACCACTACGCAGCGGCTGCTGATGTAGCTGAGAGGCTTAACTCTGTAGTTATTGAACTTCAGGACCTTGATAGCTGTGCCGAGAGTCTACTTGAGAAGATTGACTCCGACCCTGAGCGATTAGACTATGTTGGCGCACGACTTGAATTGCTCTATAATCTACGCCGTAAGCACCGCGCTGAGAGTTTAGAGCACCTTATTGAGATATACAACAGCTATGCAGCGCAACTGGAGGGTATAGAGCATGCCGACCAGAATATTGCTAAGTTAGAGGGGGATGTAGAGAGTGCCCACAGCCGCGCAATAGAACTTGCCACCAAGATTTACGAGGCTCACACCGCCGCCACCCCTGCCTTTGAGCAACAAGTAGATGCCATACTGCACAAAGTTGGCATGAGCGGTGCCCAGCTTCGCATCGGTATTACCGTTGGCGAACTTACAGCTACGGGCATTGAGAACATTGAGTTTCTCTTTACCGCCAACGAGGGCATTGCTCCACGAGCTATTGAGAAGATTGCCTCTGGCGGTGAGCTGTCGCGCGTAATGCTTGCCCTCAAGGCTATACTATCCCGTACGCTCAACCTGCCGACCATAATCTTTGACGAGATAGATACAGGTGTATCAGGTAGCGTGGCAAATGCCGTAGGTGATGTCATCGCAACACTCTCATCTACTATGCAGGTTATAGATATTACACACCTGCCGCAGGTTGCCTCAAAGGGTCATCGCCACTACCTTGTCTACAAGAGCGACAGCACAACCAACATGCGAGCTCTGACTGCCGAGGAGCGCGTTGTAGAGATTGCAAAAATGCTCTCTGGCGATAGCGTAACAGATGCTGCAATAGCTCAAGCACAAATTCTTCTTAGCAAGTAATGAGGTGGATAATCTACATACTCACTCTGGTTGCTATCAGTTGTACCTCAACTAAAAAGACTGATAAAGAGCTATTTACGCCTTACTATACACCAAAATATGCGCAGTCGTTCTCAATTGTTACAGATAACAACTCGCGCAAAATTCTCATCATCTCAAACCCATACCAGAGCGACAAACCCTTTGAGCAGCGCATCTATCTGCTTGAAGAGGGTCAGTCTGCTCCAGAGGGGGAGATTGCTGTAAACACTCCTGTACAGAAAATCTCATGTCTATCATCCAGCCATGTTGCAATGCTTAGCGCTATAGGTGTTGCCGACAGAGTTGTTGGCGTGTCGGGTGTAAAGTTTATCACTAACGCCACAGTTCGTGAACAAGCGGCAGAGATTGGCTACGACTCGGCTCTTGACTTTGAGAAGATAAAAGGTGTAGGCACAGATGTCATTCTGCTCTACGGACTTTATGGCGAGCAGAGTAGCTTGACAACAAAGCTCACCCAGCTTGGCATACCTTATATATATATTGGCGACTACATTGAGTCCTCACCCCTTGGTAAGGCGGAGTGGATAGTAGCTCTGTCGGCTCTATGCGCTCTTGAGAGTAAGGGCAAGGAGTATTTTTCAGCCTTAGAGAGCCGCTACAACGCCCTCAAGGCGACTGCTGCCAACTATAGCTCTCGTCCGAAGGTTATGCTCAACACCCCATATCGTGACACATGGTTTATGCCATCAGTGCGCAGTTATGCTGTAACACTTATCACCGATGCTGGTGGAGAGTATCTCTACCCTCAGAATTGCAGCGCCCAGTCCGAGCCTATATCTCTTGAGCAAGCACTTCTACTCGCCTCTGAGGCAGATGTATGGATAAATGTTGGGCAGATGGCAAGTTTAGAGCAGCTGAAGCGCGAAAATCCCAAGTTCGCAAATGTGCCAGCCGTTGCAAATCGTCGCGTCTACAACAACACTAAGCGCACAACAGCCAATGGAGGCAGCGACTTCTGGGAGTCGGGGGCTGTAAATGCCGACATTGTGCTTAGCGATATGATTAAGCTGTTGCACACCAACGCCACAACTGACTCATTGTACTACTATAAACGATTAGAGTAATGAGAAGCCGCACAACCATACTCTTTACGCTGCTGAGTATTGTAGCGCTGGCGATGTTTATTGCCGACATCACCGTGGGAAGTGTAAACCTCTCTCTTGACTCTGTTTTGGGCGTACTCACAGGCTCTACCACCCAGAGCACTATTCGCAGCATTGTTATAGATATACGTCTTGTGAAGGCTATAATGGCAATCCTCGCAGGTGCTGCACTTTCACTCTCAGGACTACAGATGCAGACCCTCTTTCGCAACCCTCTTGCAGGTCCATATATCCTCGGTGTAAGCTCTGGCGCGAGCTTTGGCGTGGCGCTATTTCTTCTTGGAGCGCCGCTATTAAATCTTACCGCATCGCCTATAATTTCGGCATTAGGTACTGCGGGTGCAGCATGGATAGGTGCGGCGGCAGTATTGGTGCTTATAATAGCTCTCTCGCGCCGAATAAAAGATATTATGGTAATCCTTATCTTAGGCATGATGCTCTCCTCGGCACTCAGTGCTGTAGTGGAGATACTCCAATACCTGAGCAATGAGGCGGCACTCAAGTCATTTGTCGTCTGGACCATGGGCTCACTGGGCGATATAACCCTCAGTCAGCTATCATTTATAGCCCCTATTATCATCATCGGCATCGCTCTTGCTGTGCTGACAATAAAACCTCTAAATATTCTACTGCTTGGCGAGAACTACGCCGTAACTTCGGGCGTGAATATCTCAAAAGTGCGCCGCTATGTATTCCTCTCCACTACCCTACTTGCAGGAACTGTAACCGCCTTTTGTGGTCCTATAGGTTTTGTGGGTATTGCAGCGCCACACTTGGCGCGCATGTTCTTTAGAAGTGCCGACCACCGCGTGCTTATCCCCGCCTCGGCAATTATCGGTGCGCTGATGATGCTTTTGGGCGATATTATCGCCAAGATGCTACTGCTACCAATAAACACCGTGACTGCACTGATGGGTATCCCTGTGGTGGTATATATCGTAACTCGTAACCGTAACCTGATGCAATGATAACACTTAGCAACCTTACACTTGCATACCAGCAGAAGTGCCTGCTTCGCTCTGCCAACGTAACCTTTGGCAGCGGAACGCTCACGGCTCTTGTTGGGCGCAATGGAGCGGGTAAGAGTACACTGCTCAGGGCTATAGCAGCTATAGACAATCCCGCAGAGGGTAGCGTGCTGCTCAAGGGCGAGAATCTACACAAGCTAAATGCCGAGCAGCGAGCAAAGCTCATATCGTTTGTCAGCACACAACGTGTCCGCATAGCCAACATGCTCTGTCAAGATGTTGTGGCAATAGGTCGCGCACCATATACCAACTGGCTTGGTAGCATGCAACCTCAAGATAAACTCCTTGTCAGCAACGCCCTTGAGGCTGTAGGGATGAGCGACTTTTCTCGCAGAGCCATTGACACCCTCTCAGATGGTGAGTGTCAGAGGATTATGATTGCTCGCGCATTAGCACAGCAGACCCCTGTAATAGTGCTTGACGAGCCGACAGCATTCCTCGATATTCCTACCCGTTTTGAGATTTGTCGCCTGCTATCTGACTTAGCAAAGAGTAGTGGCAAGACCATCATCTTCTCTACCCACGACATCGACGCAGCTATGCCCGTATGCGATACATTTGCCATTTTAGAGAACGCAACTCTAACACTTCATAGTGGAGCAGAGGCACAGGAGCAGATAAAAACCCTATTTTCGCTATAACTATCCACATTTTAGCGACTTTTTCCACTTTTTTCATCTATTTCACTTGCCAATTACTTTTTTTTTAATACCTTTGCACCACTAATTGTCGCGGAGTGTCTATTTGGACATTTTCGCCATTAGGGTAAGGCCGATTCGTCTATCGGTTAGGACGCAAGATTTTCATTCTTGAAAGACGAGTTCGACTCTCGTATCGGCTACTTTTGACGGGTGATACCATCGGAGCGGGAGCAATCCTATCCAAAACTACCTATGGGTAAGTAAGTTGTCTGCTGACTTTGATATGCAGAAAAAGAGAGAAAACAAGAAAATAAAAATTTAACAACTGAAATAATTTAACAATTATGGCAAATCACAAATCATCTAAGAAGAGAATTCGCCAGACCGCTACAAAGCGTGCTCACAACCGCCTTTATCACAAGACTGCTCGCAACGCTGTAAAGGCTCTGCGTAACACTACTGAGA
>SUZO01000018.1 GCA_015059805.1 Rikenellaceae bacterium | reverse complement strand
TGACCGCCACTTGTGGCAAAACCCTGCTCCACCTGCATAGAGTAATACTCCACAGCAGGTGCGTTGTAAATCATCTTCTTCATCTTTTTCGTCTCTTATCGTTTGATTTTTCCCACTCGCCAACCCCTAACGAGTAATATATAAAAAGAAAGTGTGGAGTTGATTTTCGAATGTCTATATGAAGGCTCTGACAAAACCCGACTAAAACAAACGATACAATGCCCCACACTTGGATAGTATGGGGATATGTACGCAAAATACGTACAGCCACATAGCTATACAAGAAATGAGTGCTGTTCGTATATCCATTAGTCGTTGAAAACTGTCAGATTCTCATATATGGACCGCGAAAAACACTTTCAATATGTCTGTAATCTATCCGATTACGCTACAAAATTAGAAATATTTTATCAAACGAACAACACTCGGTGGGACATTGTTCTGTTAGAATACAAAAAAAACCTTCCACAAAAGTGAAAGGCTATATTAAATTGGTTATTATTAGTGACTCTTTTATCGGACAGCTCTACTTACAAATCCACCGCCGGGCATTATCTGCACTTTGTTGCGCGATTCGTCGCCAGTGATTAGAATTGCGGTCATACCTTGTTTCATTGTAGGTATGGTCGCAATTTTGCTATCCGAAGTTGCGTGCCATACGGGTGGAGGGGTTAGTTGGCTTGTTTCGCTGTTTGAGATGTGCCACTGCCACTGATTTATTGTGCGTCGCTGCTCTGGGTTGCTTCCAGGGTTGGCGTAGTAGTTGGCAAAAACGCGCTCCGATGTTGGGCGGCGGGCGGTCTTAATTAGGTCGGACTCCAACTGCTCTGGTGTAGAGTATTTTGTGGCAAGCGTTGCGGCTACAGAGGGGGTGAGAAGTATTGTGCGGTGGGTGTACTGCTTGCCACTGCCAAGCGCGAACTGTCCGCGCTCTGTTATATCCCACGCCATTAGCTCCATAATCTTCTGCGCATCTGTTGTTGCAGGAGCCATATTACCTCCCCAAGTTAGGGCAGAGCAGAGAGTGACGACGCTCTGATTCTTATCAAAACCTGCTCTTACATGGTATGGCTGCCAACCAATCTTCTCGCAGTTCTCCTCATCCTCTGCCAAAACCCAAGGCATAGGGTAGCCAAAAGTACCCATACGGTTATCGCCAACATAGTATCCCGCAAGGTTTATCAGCGCAAGGTTTATAAAGCGCGCTATAGCCATATTGGCACTGCTGTTTATGCCTCCTTGACCAGTGGCAATGCCGAGATTTTTTACAATCGGACCATTTATCCAACAGTATGGTGTCCAGCCGTGTGTGCTTGCAAGGGTGCGGCGGAACTCAGGTGCACCTAAAGCCTCGGTAATAGCAATCAGTAGTGGCATATACTCTGGCTTACAACCCGCCATAACTCCATTTACCGCTACGTGCCACGCAGTGGTGTTGCGGTGTGCTATTGGTAGCACTGCTACGGTATGCTCTGCAGGTATATCAGTGTGCTCCATAAAGCGCATAACTCGCTCATAAGTCGGAAGATTAAATGGCAGACCGTCTGTCCACTTCATCTGCTCAAAGTGGTCTACAATCTGTTCTGTTGTGCCGTAGTAGACATCGTCAGTAATGCCTCTGCTTGTATCTGCTTTGTGGAGGTTAAGCTCAGCGTCTGTTATTGGTGTGGTTAGGGCAGATACAATCCTGTCCCAGAGAATGTCGCGGGTGTTGGTCAAAAGTTCCTCTGTTGTATGAAGGGCAAATGCTCCTGGATACTCAGCTACGCGAGGCGCGGCAATGCCGTTGTTTATTGCTGTGTAGTAAACTTGCTCTACAAATGTTGGCGCAGCAATTACTACAGCTGGAATGCCAATATATTCGGCAGCGATAGCAGAGCCGCACTCCTTCTGAGTACATAGTCCACAACCGCAGTTGCCCGTTATCACTGCATCTACGCCATACTCTTTTAGTTTTGCTTGAAACTCCTCTTTACTCCTACGTCTAACACCTGGAGCGGGATATACGCCCGCCATACCCACCTGTTGAACAGTAACAACCTTTGCAGTAGGGTAGTGCTTGGCTATTAGGCGCGCAATCTCTGGATGGATAATCTCAGTCATAAAACTCTCGCCTACAATGGCGATGGTTTTACCCTCTAATGTTGTCAGGCGCGGAGCTTGAGTAATCTTCTCTACAGTAGGCATTCCAACGGGAGATACCACCGCAAAACGTGGCTCATTCTCTACGGTTGAGGTGAATTCAACCTTGCAGTTCTCATCGCATAATACTCTGCGCGCTGCAGCTGGGAAGGTCGTGGCTAAAGATAGAAGAATTAAAATTGCTATTTTCATATTTTGTTTTTATAATAGAGCCTATGTTTGGGTATAGGTTAAAAAAATAGTTGTATCAAAGGTAATTTTTACTACCTTTGTCTGATAAAAAATTAGATAATGAATAACTCTCGCCAGCGTGAAATATACCGAGTAACTATTGTCGGTAGTGTTGTCAATCTGCTATTGCTTATTTTTAAGTTCGTGGCAGGTATTGTGGGGCATAGTGCCGCCATGGTTGCAGACTCTGTACATTCACTATCAGATTTTGTGACTGATATTGTGGTTATACTATTTGTGCGCCTCTCTGGTAGACCTGCAGATGAGGACCATGACTATGGGCATGGTAAGTTTGAGACCCTTGCCACACTATTTGTTAGCCTTGTACTGCTTGGTGTAGCGGTGATGCTCTTTGTAAATGGAGTTGTTGATATTGTCTCGGCACTGCATGGTGAGGTGCTTGAAACGCCAGGATTGGTGGCTCTTATTGCTGCGGCTGCCTCTATAGTTATTAAGGAGATTTTGTATCGTTACACTGTACGTTGTGGCAAAAAGGTCAATTCACAGGTTGTTGTTGCTAACGCTTGGCACCATCGTAGTGACGCCTTATCATCAATAGGCGTTCTGGTGGGTGTCGCTGGCGCAATGCTTCTGGGTGGTAGCTGGAGCATCCTTGACCCTATAGCTGCTACTATTGTGAGTGTTTTTATTGCCAAGGTTGCCTATAATCTGTTAATGCCAAGCCTTGAGGAGCTGCTTGAGCGCTCGCTACCTAAGGAGGTTGAACAACGAATATTGGATATAATACTTTCGGTTGATGGTGTTAGCTCGCCTCACCACCTGCGTACTCGCCGCATCGGTAATGCCTACGCCATTGAGGTGCATATCCGTATGGATGGAAATCTAACCCTTACTCAGGCGCACGCTGTAACTACTGCCGTTGAGCGACTGCTCAAGCAGGAGTTTGGCGATTCAACACATGTGGGAATACATACAGAGCCCGTGAAGTAACTACGATTGCGAGGATGCTCTGCTACTCTTGCTACGGCTATATGATACGATAGCTACACCTGCAAAGACTGTTATCGCCGCCACGACCTTCTGCCAACTAAGGCTATCCATACCTACGTATATACTTACAACAATGGCGACTATAGGCTGCACGTATGAGTACATGCTCACAAGTGTCGGGCGGAGAATTTTCTGACCTATAGGGATAAGGAAATAGGTTATAAATGTCGCGCAGATAATCAGAAAAGCCAGCTCGGCAACATACTCTGTAGGTAGAGCTGCAAAATTGAGCGAAATAATCTCCTTTGCAGAGAATGGTAGTGCTAACAGCGAAGCAAAGAGAAAGGTCCACTTCATAAATGTCACTACCGAATATTTTGCAATAGTAGGCTTGAAAATTCCTAAGTATAGTGAAAAACAGAGTGAGTTGCCAATCATCAGTATAACTCCAAATGGAGTTGTTTGCGTAACTGCGCCAGTAGAGGTTACACTGTTGAGTATCAGGTATATAATTCCGCATAAACTTAGAACTACTCCTCCGATTTTTTGAGCTGATAGCGGCTCCTTAAGGGCGTATGCGGCAATGAACATTGTATAGACTGGCGAAAGAGATGTGATAATGGAGCAATCCATCGGCGTAATGCGCGATATTGCTACCAGAAAGAACATCTGTGTAAGGAAAAAACCGAGAACAGAGGCTGCAAAAATCTTAATATAGTCACCTCTTTCAACCCTCTGCTTGGGTAGAAAAAACGAGATAATCCAGAATAGTGAGCCAGCGCCTATAGAGCGCAATGTAAATAGTGCGATGGGGGATATTGTACCGCTGCTTGTTAAATCTTTGCAGACGACAATGTTCAGCCCAAAGATTAGATATGCCGTAAAACAGGCAAGGTGTCCGAATAACGATTTTTGATTAAACATAACTACCTAAATTGACCACGCAAAGGTAGTAATTTTTTGAGCAAATTACGATAAAAAGTTGTATTTGTCAAAAATGTACTCTATCTTTGCTGACCGTAAAAAGGAAAGGTGCAGGAGTGGTTGAACTGGCCCGCCTGGAAAGCGAGTAAACGTCAAAAGCGTTTCAGGGGTTCGAATCCCCTCCTTTCCGCTCTTATGTTGGCAGGGTGGCTGTATGCAGCCACCCTGTTTTGTATTTTCTTGCCTTTGTGAGCAATCTCCCAGGCATGAAAATACAAAACTACGGATAGCTTGCTATCCTGCCAACATGACAGCAAGGAGGGGATTCTCACTTAGATAGGGGTTACCTCGGTCGTGTATTTCCGCACCGCATATTGCGACTGCGGCACTCCCTCGGTGATGTTGAGCCGAGCTCAACATTCGAATCCCAGTGTTTCTGTAAATGAGCTATCTGCTATGTATTTCTTGCTATTGTGAGTAAACTCCCACCTACTGTAAATAAAAAAAACATCGCTCCACGATGTTGTTGCAAGAGCGCAAGAAGAGATTTTCAATTAGTTAGTGGCTCTCTCCGCACGCTATTTTGCCAATGCGATGGACTTAGATAAACTCCCAATTATCCCATTTGACAACGATATTGAGCATTGGTAGTATTTGCATTGCTATAGCGTTGTAGCTAAAGCTGAGGTATGGAGGTTTAGCGTTGGGGTTATATTTTTCGGCGAGCGGGTAGAATTGCTCTGGTAGTAGGCTTGACATTTGAGCAAATGGTGCCAGAAAGTGATTGGCGGGTAGATCATCGGGATTTGGGAACAACAGAGGATTGTTATTCCTACATGGCTCAACGCAGATATTGAAGAGTAGGGTTTTACCATGATTTGTGCCTATGCTTTTGATTTTATCAGTTAGCTCAAGGTACTGATGACGATACTCTTGATATCCAACGCCATCGGATATATTAAAGATGATAGGGGGCATACTATCTCTATTAGAGACATTGTGACACCACTCATTTACGATTGTTGTTATGGTGTTGAGCATATCTTCCGTAGGAGTTATATTGGTAGCCTTAGGGGTAATCCACTCGCGGTAGCTCTCTGTGACTAATTGTAGTCGGTTTTGGTTGTCAATATACTCTATGGTACGATTTGTAATTGGAGGCTGCTCGCAGTTTAGCGCCGTAATTGGAAGGATTAAGGCTCCTCCAGGTAGTAGTGATGCCACATCCAGCTTTGAGTATCCTAAAACACAGATGTCGCAGTAAGGGCATGGGTCAGAGAGCCTAAATGCCTGTTTTGTATGCAACACAAGCTCTTCAATAATCCCTGAAGCAATCATCGCGGCAATATCACTCTTGCTTACAATCATTGAGTGGTTAGAGAATGGCTCTAACATTGAGCCAGACTGGTCAATGGTGATGATAAACAACCCTCTGTGTTCTTGTGATATTACCTGATTGTACTCCATATACAAAATAGCTGCTCCAGATTATCCCAGAGCAGCTTGTTGATTGTTATTTGCTTGGTTTTGCGATGTAGTATGTCAATATTGAGCTTACAATATATAGCGCAGCAATGACCCATACAATACCGGCATATCCGATAGGTTTCTCAAGTAGCTTGACAAGCAACGGTCCGATAAATGTTGCAAGACCAGCGCCGAGGTTGAGCACCGAAACGGCAGCGCCTTTGTCTTTCTCAACAAGTGACGGAACAAGGGCACTAAGTGGTACATAGCCAGCAAGCATAACACACCACAGTCCACCGCAAGCAAGGATAAACCAGAAGTTGTTCCAAATTTCAGGGGCGTAGTAGAACAGAAGCACTCCCACAGCGCAACCAACACCACCAAACCAGATGATTGTCTGACTCCAACCAAGTTTGTCGCCCACAATGCCGAAGATAAGGTTGAAGACGATGTTGAAGATAAATACCGAGCCCCAAATTAGTCCCCAGTCTGTATCGCTCATGCCGTGACTTGCGAAGTATAGCGGCATAAATACCACAAAGGCAAACTGTGAGATTGAGTTGATAACCCTGACAATACCACCCATAAGCACCTTTGGCTCGCGCTTCATAATGCCAAGTCCGTGGATAAGCTCCTTGAACTTGTTGCCGCTTGCCTTTGGAGAGTTGCTTGCAAAGAGGTTTGTGTCGGGACACTTGTTGATTACAAGAGCACAAATAGCACCTATGGTGACAAAAATTAGCGAAGTCCAGAGCGTAGGAACAATACCGATAGCCTCCTTTGTAAATGCACCGTAGTATGCACCAAGCACATTGAGTCCACCAGTAAAGACAAACCAGAACCAACCCTGCGCTGAGCTAAGACTATCCTTGCCTACGCGATAGGTAATCCACACGATAAAGGTGTAGGCAAAGAGCGGATAGGCAAATCCCTTTATGGCGTATGTGATAAGCAGAGTAGGGTAGTTGAGCCCTGTCATTCCAAGACCCGCAAAACCTGCCATGCCGACAAGATAGATTGCAAAGCCGAGCCACATGGTCTTTCTGACGCCAATAGTCTCGGCAATCACACCCGAGAGCCACGAGGAGATGGCAATGGAAATACCATATACGGTAAATAATAACTCGTTGTCAAGCCCTTGAGACTCGATGTACTTGCTCAGCCAAGTCTGCTCAATGCCGTCGCCCATCATAAATATGAGCACACCCAAAAATCCCCAAATCAGACTCTTCGGAAGTCCTGTTCTCTCAAAAATGTTCATAAATTTGATTGTTTAGGTTCTATTTGCAATAGCAAAATTAGTAAAAAAACCGCACTATGCAAACGCAAGCGCGGTTTTTTTCTCTCTCTCAAAGCCCCTTACTCAAAGTCGTACGGCTCAATGTTGTAATAGCGCCAATACGATGTTGTCTTGTATGCACCTACAGATGTACGTGGTACGTATATCTTAGAGACAGAGTGGTAGTTGTCAAATAAATAATCTCCTATACTTGGTGGGGTTGTCGGCTTGCAATAGACCTCTTTCAGCGAGGGGCATTTATAGAATGCACAATCTCCAATCGAAGTAACACCTTTACCAATAGTAACACTTGTTAGCGAGATGCAATTTTGGAATGCTCCGCCACCAATTTCAGTAACTCTATCAGGAATAGTAACACTTGTCAGCGAGCTGCAATTATCGAATGCCGCCTGTCTAATCGAAGTAACGCTACCTGGAATAGTGACACTTGTCAGCGAGGTGCAACCAGAGAATGCATACCTTCCAATCTCAGTAACGCTATCAGGAATAGTAACACTTGTTAGCGAGGTGCAATATTGGAATGCCTTTTCTTCAATAGAAGTGACGCTATTACCAATAGTAACACTTGTCAGCGAGCTGCAATAGCCGAATGCAAAATCTCCAATCGAAGTAACGCTATTGCCGATGACAACCTCGGTAAATTTAGCCGTTGCAAAATCTGATGAGTTAATTATACAGTTAATATTAGCCTTACCTACGCAACCTTTAAAAGATGATGTGCCGATAGATGTCACACTGCTTGGAATTGTAATTTCAGTCATGCCGCTACAATTATAGAAAGCCTCATTGCCAATACTCTTAACGCCCTGCGGAATATCCATAACTGCAAGGGCTGTACAGTTACTAAACGCTGAGGCGTTGATAGCTGTAATATCTTTTGTGAACTCAATTTGGGTTAGGTTAGTGCAAGCAACGAATGCCTTGGCTGGGATAATGGTGATTTTACCGTTGAATTTGAGTGCGCCCTTACCGGTTGCTGGGTCGAAAACATTCTCAACGAAGTTTGCACCGAAGCCCTCTGTAGTGAGTGGGTCGAGTGGCTTCCCGTCGTTGGTTGTGTAGGCGAGTTCAAAGACTTCTGGAAGTGCGCCTTCATATTCAAGCACAGCCATCGGTAGAATAGTGTTGCGTGCGATAACGACCTCTTTTTCTGTCGATTTGGTCATTGTAGAGCCGTCAGAGCAAGCAACCTCAACGGTCAAGCCCTTTCCAAATGTCTGCGGAGGTAGGGCAATGTAGAAAGCTGTTGGCTCTGCGCTGAGTGTTACGCCGTCGCCGCAGTTGAGTGTGACCTCAGTAAGGATAGTATCCTCGAAAACGAGGTTGCCGCCGGCGCTATTATCGTTATCGTCAGCTGAGCCCATATCTGCGGCAAGGGATGCAGTGGCATCAGAGGAGTTGATATAGACCTCGCCCGCAACCTGCTCGCCATTATTGCCCTTGAGTTTGATGCTCTGCACCTTCTCACCATTGCCCGTAAGTTGTAGTTTCAGCCAGCCGCAGACATTCTTGAGCGAGAATTGGTTATACTCGCTCTGCGAAATCATGATATTGCCGTTCAAACCGTAGCTATCAGCAAGATAGGTCTGCTCGGCTGGCAGCCAACCCTTTACGTTGTAGGTGTCGGTGTTGATGTAGTAATTTTCGTTGTAAGGATAGACAATGACCACGCGCTTCATTGTCTCGGTGGCTTTGCCAGCCTCTACCTGTTTAAGGTTTCCGGTGCGCTCGCCAGTTTCGCCCTGATACTGCCACTTTTGGTTGGCATTTGAGAGGTAGAAGACTGAAACAAGGTCATCAGCGGTCCAAACGGTCTTACCATTGTCGAGCTGAATACGGCTGCTCTCCTCAAACGAAACCTTAAGTGTTTCAGGTGCTTCGATAGCTACATCCTCTGTAACATCGGTTGCACAAGCGGCAAACATCGCTGCCACAAGTGCCAAAATGTAGAATTTCTTCATGTTTTTTGATTGTTAAATTTGTTTACCAACTCTGTTCTGGGTTTTCGATTGGGTCCTCAAACATTGACTGAGCAAAACCCTGCTCTGCCGCCATCTCATTCACCTCCACCTCGGGAGGTAAATACTCATTAACTATACTTTTCATAGGCATAATTTTGCCTACCAACTCCAAATAGGCATTTTATAAAAAAAGAAAGTGTGGAGCCGATTAGTTTATCTGAATGGAGGCTCTGGAATGCCTATGCTACAAATAAACAATACCCCACACTCGTATTGAGTATAGGGCACATAGCACCCCTGATGTATCAATACGGAGTGACGAGTGTGTTGCTTTCCTTGTAGCATTGAAATTTTCCAGATTTCCATTCAAGGATAAAAGCTAATACACTTTCATCAAAAATATGTCTGCAATGAGTTTTTGCTCATTGCGTCACAAAGTTACAAAATAAAATCTATTTCGCAATATTCAGCGCTAATTTTGTTATTTTGTAGGAAAATACGATTTATGGTTGTATATTTATATATAAAATAACTGTAAATATGAATGTTAAAAGTCTTTTAAGATTGTTTTCCGTTGCGGTTTTGTTTGCTGTAGCTTGTCAAAAGGGTGTAGATACTAATGATGAGCCAGTGATTGACGGCAAAGAGGGAGTCACCCGTTTTAGTGTGGTGATAGATTCACCTGAGGTTGTTTCGCGTGCGTCGCTTGAGCAGAATAATCTTCCGCTTTGGGAGGCGAGCGATAGGCTTTTGGTTTTATCATACCACGAATCTTTGGTGGGGCAGATTAAGGCTGTTGTGGATGTTGCGTCAATAGATGGAGCGTCGGCATCTTTTAGCACCTCCATGGGGCGAACAATAGCAAAAGATGGTGAAAATTACGCTATCTACCCCTACTATCAGCCAAAATTGTCCGATTTGAAGGTTGGCAGCGAGGGTAAGCGAACACTTAAGTTGGCATTAGAGGAGCAGGTTTTGGGTTTTGATGAAAAACTCAACTTCCCATTCCTATTTGGTGAGTGGGATGAAGCCTCTGAGTCGTTTACTATGGTAAATCCATTGCTTGCCGTAAGGCTCAAGATGACCTTGCCGCAGGGCGCCGAGTCTTGTACTATCTCTCAAGTTGAAGTTTCGGCGAATAATGGTGAGCCGTTGTGGGGAACAAATGCCACTTTTGATACTGCAGATAGGAGTTTTGCGCTTGCCGCTGAGGGTGCTATGAGCAAGTTTGTAGTGGACGATGTAAATGAGAAGTTGGACGACCAAGGGCGACTATTATCCTTCTTTATTCCAGCTGTAGAGTATTCTAAGGGTCTGAAGGTCAAAATACTCTGTTTGGAGGGTATATATGAGACCGATATTTGTCCGACAGGCATTGATGGCGCTCAAAATTCCGTTTTAGAGATACCGCTGACTCTGAATATCACTAAAAGCGATATTTTTGTTGATGCCCCACATGTGACTGATACAACTATTACTGTGGCATGGACCAGCGTGGAGCAGAATATCAAATATCTCTCTAAAGGTTATCCAGATAGCAACGCTCAATTTACAGAGGATATAGGTAAGGATTATAAGGTGGCTATCTATAGTAATGCCGACTGCACGCAGCTTGTCTATAGTGTTGAAGTACTCAAGGGTGAGAAACTCTTTACTCAGAGCAGTTGCCCTCCTCGTTTTATCTTTGCGGGTCTTACACCTAAGACAGACTACTACATCCATATCTACAACCTTACAGATTCAAAGCAGACCCTTGTGCCACTGAAGGTTACCACTGCGGCATCGGAGTATGTTGGTAAGCGATTTAACTACACAGCGCCAGGAGATGTTGTGTTGTATGAGAATTTTGACCATCTTATTTATGGTGGCGATATTTCTGCTTGTGCTGCTGGTGTGTCACGCGATGATAGGGCTATTTTGACATCATTTGTTGGTGCTGAACTTAAGGGTGCAATCACCCTTGACTGGCAGGCTGCAGATGCCTCTGGGGCAACTGCTGCCTATATCCCTGCGGCTGCAAATGTGGAGATGGGACTTTTTAACTCCCTTGAGGGGCTGCTTGATGATATGACTCTTGATGATTGGGGTTGGATAGGGGGCAAAGAGGGCGCAAATGGAGGCTCTGTATGTGCTCGCCCTGGTTATGTGAAAATTGGTACTTATGCTAACCGCTCCTTTATCGTAACTCCAACAATGACCTCTATCCCAGAGGGCGTTACGGCTAAGGTGACCGTTAGATTCAAAGCTGCACCTTATGGCGATGTTGGTAAAAATATCAATACCGAAGAGAAGAGTGTTGTAGTCAAGGTGCTCAATGGTACATCTATAGCGAGCAATAATTTGGTCACCTATACGGAAGAGGGCGAGAGTAGTTCTTTGACCCTTGATGGCAATAATAGTAGCGATTGGAAAGAGTATAGCGTGACGCTTAACAATGTTAATTGCGCAAGCCGTATAGCCATTGGTGGTGGCAGGGCCGCTGCAACAGATACTAACCGCTTTTTGCTTGATGATATTGCTATCTGCATTGAGTCGTTAAGTGAGCAGGTTGTTGTTGGACAGATAAAATATGATGACGGTACGCCCGCTGCAGATGTTGTTGTTAGCGATGGCTTTAACTGCGTTAAAACCGATATAAATGGCAACTATTCCATTATGCCTCATAAAGATACGTGGTATATATTCTACTCAGTACCTTCAGAGGCTGAGGTTATGGTCAATGATTATGGTCAGCCTTGCTTCTTTGCAAAGTATAATAAGAGTAAGACGAACTATAACTTTACAATCAACAAGTCGGTAAAAGAGTCTAAGTTTGCCCTCTTCTGCTTTGCGGATGTGCAGTGTGCAAATACAAGCCATATAAACCGCTTTAAGAACGAGTCTGTACCTGATATATTGGCACATTCTAAGTCTAAAGGTATACCTTGCTATGGTGTGACATTAGGTGATGTGGTATATTCACAAGGTACTCGTAATTGCGAGCCGATAATGCCTACTATGCGTAACGAGATGGCTAAGGATAAGATGGGCATGCCGGTATTCCAGACCTTTGGTAACCATGACTATTCGTATCTATTTAATGAAAGCAATCCTCTTCCGTGCTCAGGCTATCAAGATTTAGACTTCCAGCTGAAGATACAACGTTCATTTGAGGATGTATTCGGTCCTATCAACTACTCGTGGAATAGAGGTGATGTTCACATTGTCTGTATGCGTAATATGCTTTGGTATGACGGTAAATCCTGGGATCACTATGGCGACCCTCGCTTCTTGGATGTTCAGTATCAGTGGCTTAAACAAGATTTGGAGTATGTTCCTAAGGATAAGATGGTTATCTTGTGTGTACACTGCTCAGTGGAGAACGCTGATAAGTCAAATGTGCGTAATATCCTTAAGCTCTTGAGTCAGTTTAAGGAGGCGCATATAATGTCTGGACACCACCACCGTAACACGAACTTTCCGACCAAATCAACAGTAGATGGCAAGGCTATATATGAACACAACCACGGTGCTGTATGCGGTCACTTCTGGAGGTCGCGTTTTAATGGTGATGGCGTGCCTAATGGCTATGGAGTGTATGAATTTGATGGCAATAAGATTGTTAATTGGTACTACAAGGGTGTCAATGAGGGTATGAACGACCGCAGCTACCAGATGCGACTCTATCGTGGTAATCTCAAATGCGGAGGAGAGTATGATTATATAGAGTTGCAACATGGCGCTAATGTTATTCTTGCCAATGTCTTCAATGCTGATGATAATTGGAAGGTTAAGGTATATGAGGATGGTATCTATGCTGGTGATATGAGCAAGATGGCTCGCAACAATTCTGGACCAAACAAGTATAGCCCAGATGTAAACAATCCAGGCAAGCCAAGTACATCATCAAGCCTTGATTGGTGGATTACAGCCTACCATACAGGTGTTTTGGGCTTAGGTGACCCAACTAATAACGCTAAACATTCGGGCAACTATAAGGATAACTTCCACATGTACAAGTGGACTCTTAAGAATCCAAATGCAAAGGATATTCGTGTTGAGGCAACTGACCAGTGGGGAAATGTCTACACAACATCCACCATTACTGGCGATTACGATTATGCGATAATGAACTATTAAAACAAACGCCTACTTCAGTGAAAGTAGGCGTTTGTTTTAATTTTGTTTAGCTTTGCCGAGGTTGAAGCCTAAACCGAAATAGAGGTTTATTGACTTCATATTGTATGGCACTGGGATATTCTCATATCTTACAAACTTCATCGGTACAAAATCAGCACCTACAAAGAGGTTGATTCCCTTTGGATGAACGTTAAGCGCAAATCCCATAATGCCTAATTTGTTGCGGGTAAGCAGTGTATGGCTAAGTGATGCTGAAATCCAATCTAAAGGGCGGAAATTTACAGATAGTGTAAGCTCTGAGATGCTCTTATTATGGCGAAATTCGGTGTGCGATAACACTCCAAAGCCGATGCGGTTGTTTAGTATATTGTACTCGGCGCCAAAGTTTAGCGAGCAATTTAGACGTGTAGTGTAACCTCCACCTTTGACATCTGCCATGTAAATATCAGCCTCGCCATCACTATCTGTCTCACCAGTGCTAAGGTTTATGCCGTTAAAGTGAAAATCTGCGTGTGTCTCAGCCTCAATGTGTGTCTTAGATGACCACTTTATAAAACCTAAATCTGCAACGGCTGCCGAAACGCGGAGACTATTGTCAAGCAGTGTCAGCTCAGCACCTAAATCTATCGCCGCACCAAAACTCTTGATATTGCCGAGAATTTTGTTGATGTCTTGAGAGATAATATCCTCAGTAAGTTGCTCACCTACAGTGCCTTTAGTAGGGTCAAGTATGACACCATTAGTACGAAGAGTGCCTTGCATGTGTCCCATAACGCTCTCTGATGTTATGTCGGCGTATATATCCTCTACATGGCTTGAGGCGTTAAGCAGACCTGCAAGTAGCTTCACTCTTGCACCTGCAGTAAGCTCTCCAAAGCTAAAGTCAGCTACTTTGCGCGAATTGCCTACATATAACTCAAGGTATGAGGTGCTGTTAAATGAGGTGTTGTTAAGGTCGTAGTGTCCATTTCCGAGTGATTTTAGTACTCTGAACAGATCTTTTGATATGGTTATATCGTTACTGCTGCGCAAATTAACTCCGAAGTTCCAGAAAGAACTTTTGGTGTAAAAACCAGCTCCCAAGATGTTAGTATTAAGATTGACACCTATAAAACCAGTTTGAGGTAGGCGCTTAAGGAATTTATCAGCTGCTACAGACTCATGAAGTGCTGTAACAACCTCGCCATTATTCTTGTAGAAGAAGTTTTCAACTGAGAACATGTTATTACTTACTCCCAAGCCGATACCGCTCATGGCTGGCAGCGCAATATATCCGCGAGTTGGAGCCAATGCTGGATTTAGGTCGGTGCGGAAGTAACTTCCCTCCATAAAGTATGATGTAAGCGACTGTGCCGAGGTGTTAAGTGTAGCCAGTGATGCCACAATGCACAATGCTGTATATGCTAATTTCTTCATAGTCAGAGTTGTTAGATATTTCCTAAATCTACATTTATTTTACCGTTAATCTCCATTTTGAGTACCATTGAGATGCTCTGGTTGGCATTTAATGTGGCACGGCATGGATGGGAACGCTTTGCCTGAAGCTTTAGCATAATTGCATCCACTTCGGCAATTTGACCTATATTTTCACCCTCGCCTAATTGAATTGCCAGGCGGATGGTTGAATGCTCTTCACTTACTCCATCTGCAGAGCCTCTGATTGTGTTATCAGGCTCTTGGCACACCAACTTTACAGATGCAGGTTTGCCCTGAGCATTTAGCGCCTCTGCTTCAAAACCGAAATCAAATGGTATGGTGTTGGTGATGTCGGCTATGATGGTTATATCGTCAAGAGTTATATCCAACTCTGATATATCTGCAAATGTCTCTGCAATATCTTCAATTTGCTTTTCAATGGCGATATTTAGAGTGTCGTCAAATGTCAGCGGAACATCTATGTTGTAGTCGTAGCTGATAGTATAGTTGTCGGTAATGTAGATAGTATGGATAGTCTCCTGATCTGTAGATATATTGAAGTCTAACTTGATTTTGTCAGGGAAAGAGCCTGTAAATAACTTACCTAAGTCACATGCTACAAATGTATACTTATCATCAGCATAGTTCTTTCGTAGTGAATCGTCTGCTAAAATGAGCGTGGTTGAACTGCTCTGAATTTTGTCTCCAGCAATCGTTGCCGCCTTAATCTCTACATTGTTGATTGTAACGCAGTTTTCGCTACTCTCCTTGCCATCGGCGATAGGGGTGAGTTGTGCAGTTACATTTGCCCCTAATGTAAGTGGATTTTCAACGTTAAGGGTTATGACTGGCAGCAGCCCCGCATCAATAACATTGAGCTCTATATCCTCATTTAGACCACCAAGCTCTATGGTCGCCTGCTCATCGTATTTATAGCCAATTTTACCCTCCACAGATACCAATTCAAGCGTCGTATTGTCAAAACCTGCTGAAAACTCAATCTCCTTCTCGTGCAAAATTTTAGAGAGTTTAACCTCGGTGCCATCCTCAATAAAGGCGGCAATGTCGGGCGTAAAATCTAATACTATCCTTCCATCTGTAGGCACAACTCCCTCGCTACCAAATACAAGTGCATCGAGGTTGATGTCAATTTTGTGACGTAGATTATTCAAATTCGTTCTCAAGGTGTGAGTGGCGGCATTGTAGCCACTCTGCTGCTGGTCGTGCAGGGTCAGATAGTCTGGTAGCTGAGCCTCAATAACAATATGCTCGGCAATAGTGTCATCTAACCAGTCAAGACCCTCAGCAAGCAGGTACATAGGTGAATGGTCGGAGAAATCGACCCTCTTAACACTCTTAATCTCCTTTGGAAGGTTGTCTATCGTAATAGATGTCGCGTTTCCAGCCAACGCACCGTGCTCAAGAAGCATAACCTCGTTAAGTACAATATCGGCATCATAATATTGTAGAGTTGTGTCAATGTGTAGCTCTGGCGTCTGATTAAGGGTCAAAGTGCCAGCACACGATGTGATGTCAAATGAGAGGTGGTAGCCAAAATCAATAGGTATTTTTAGTTTGCCATTCTCAGATAGTGACTCGTTGGCAACGCTGTTAAGATAGACTGTAAAGTCAATCTTCTCAGTTCCAGCGACAAAATATTGCTCGTCAGCTATCAGATAGGTCGTGCTACGTCCCTGATGATCAATCTCCTTTAATTTATTACCAAACTGGTCGTATAACTCATATCCATCATTTGCGACTAACTCCAAGTTGATGTGACCACCACCATTGACCACTGCAATATCGTGTAGTAAGAGCGATAGCTTTATAGCTGCACCCTTGTCACCACTATTTTGGGGCTTAAGATAGATACGTTTTACAGTTTTGAGATAGTCAGGAACATCGTACTCTAACACTTCAGTTGCGTGACCCTCCTCCTTAGCTTTGATAGTGTAACCAGCTGGAACGGGTATAGCAACACCTTGTGGAATATGTAGATTTCCAAAGTCTGTAGTAATGCTATAGGGTCTATCAATGACACATGATGCACCTGTAATATCAAATGTAGGATACTCGGTAGAGAAGGTGGATATGGTCTTGGCAATGTCAAACCTATTTTCAATGCCGTCAATAGATATTTCACTCTTAGCGCCCTCAAAAGATAGCGAGTAGTTTCCACTTTCATCTACAGACAACCCCTCTACATCCTCAAGGTCGATAATATCGCCTAACTTCTGCCTCTCTAAGTAGCCCAACGGTAGGGTAGTTACATCACCACCAATCGCCACCTCAGTAGATACTTTGTCAAGTTGAAAATCCTTATCAACGCAAGATGCTGCGGTCAATAGCACTATTGCCGCAACCAAAGATTTTATTCTCATAATGCTTTGTTTGGTTTAGTAATGCAAATATATGTAATAATTTCCAATGTTGAGCGAAAATATAGAAAAATAATGGCGAACAGTTGTTTCTGCTCGCCATTTTAGTGTCTGAGGTATAATATTTACTCCTCAGTCTGCTCCTCGTTATCCTCTGGGAGGCGGAACTCGGTCATACCAGCTGCAACGAGGAGGTTGAACCAGTTTACAGCCTTCTTGATGTCTGATACGTGAACGCGCTCGCGGTCGTAGTCGGTAATAACTGCGCCGAAGAACTCCTTAAGAGCCTCGTTTGACTCCTTGTGCGACAGAGCTTGCTTGCCCTCTGTGTATGCGTACATCTTTGTAAATACCTCTGCAAGTGGAATATCCTCACCCTCGGTGTACATTGAAATCTCAGAGAGTGCGCTAACCTTTGAAGATGCAGTAGCATTGCTGCGCTTGCCATCAAGCAGTGACTCAACGATAAAACCATTGCGTGACTGTGCGATGTAGCGATAGAGTCCTGGCTGACCCGAAATCGCTAAAATGTCTTTTAATTCCATACTATTTTTATAATATTAGTTTTGTTTAACATGAATATCCATTTGAGGGTATGGGAAGTGGATTCCCTTTTGTGGTAGCTCTTTGTATATGCGCTCATTGATGCCCCAGAATAGATCCCAGTAGTCTGCATTCGAAGCCCATGCACGAACAGAGAGTATTACAGCGCTATTTCCAAGTTCTGCAAGTACTACAATAGGGGCAGGGTCGTTTAATACGCGCTTATCTTGAGTAAGCATTGCAAGAATCTCCTTGCGAGCAACATCTATATCATCGCCATAAGAGATAGATACTTTCCAATCAACACGACGGGTAGTTGGCTGAGAGTAGTTGTCTACTATTGAGGATGAAATGGCACTATTTGGAACATAGATGATTCGGTTGTCTGGAGTACTCAACTGAGTAGAGAAGAGTCCGATAGACTTCACAGTTCCACTCTGCCCCTGTGCTGTAATAAAGTCGCCAATACGATAAGGTCGGAGCAGTAGAAGGATAACACCACCCGCGAAATTTTGCAATGTTCCGCTAAGAGCCATACCAACAGCAAGACCTGCAGAGGCAAAAATTGCAAGGAATGAGGAGGTATTTACGCCAAGTGTCTGAATTGCAGCAAGGATAACCAGTATGGTCATGACAACCTTAATCATGCTGCGCAAGAAGTTTCGCAGTGATAGGTCTACATTTCGGCGCTCAAATGAGCGGTCTAAAATACGTATTATCCAACGTGTTACCCACTTTCCGACATAGTAAATTGCAAGTGCAAGGACAATTTTTAGTCCAATCCATAATGCTTGCTCAATAAGGTTATTCAGTAGAGCATTGTAGTCGGTTGAAAATATCTTAGTAACTGTCTCGGTGAGCTGAGCCTTCTGAACACTGTCAGGAAGTATCAGATTTTCAACAACTTTTGTTGCATCGTCGGTCTGTAAAAGAAATTTCATATCTACATTTGTTTATTTTTTCGGGGTGCTAAATTACGAAAATTTTTAATACAATGCGATAAATTGAAAATTTATTGCTATTTTTGTCTTCCAAGGATTAACTTTCAGAAACAGAGTTTTTGGGGACATAATTTTGTTGGACACGTCTTTATTTGTGAGATTTTTTTAACCTAACTAAATATAAATTGTATGAAAAAACTACTTTTATCACTCTCTGCCCTGCTTGTCTCTACAGTTGTTGTAGCTCAGCCTGTTATGAGCTATGAGGAGGCTGAGGCAAAGGCAAATGAGATTATCAAAACGCTAACCCTTGAGGAGAAGCTCTCTATGACTCAAGGTCACAACCGTTTCTTCTTCCCAGGTGTGCCTGAGAAGGGTTTACCTTACATCTATACTACCGATGCTTCTATGGGTGTGAAGAATAAGCAGCATATGCACGATGCGAGCGAGATTATCCTCGCAGAGCGTACAACGCAGTTCCCTGCCTTTATTATGCTTGCGGCCACTTTTAATCCAGAACTTGCTCGTGCTTATGGTCACGCTGTTGGCGAGGAGGCTCGTATGGCAGGTACGGGTGTTATCCTCGGTCCAGGTATGAATATCTACCGTAATGCGCAGTGTGGTCGTAACTTTGAGTATCTTGGCGAGGACCCATACCTTGCAGCTTCAATCATCTATGACTATGTCTCTGGTATGCAGAGCACTGGTACTCTTGCCTGTGCAAAGCACTTCCTCTGTAATCAGACAGAGTTTTATCGTCGTCGTTCAAACTCTATTGTTGACGAGCGTGCGATTATGGAGATTTATACACCAGCTTTCAAGGCGGCTATTGATGCTGACGTGGCGACAGTGATGACAGCCTACAATCAGCTTAATGGAGAGTGGACTGGTCAGAGCAAGTATGTTATTACAGACCTTCTGCGTGGTACTCTTGGCTTTAAGGGTATGGTAATGTCCGACTGGAACTCAATTTATGATTGGAAAAAGGTTATCCTCTCAGGTCAGAACCTTGATATGCCTGGCGATGATGCCTTCTATATCAAGAAGAAGCCTGCAGACCTTGTTGCCGAGGGTGTTGTTACTGAGAAGGATATTGAGAATATGATTCGCCCAACTATCGCTACTTGTATCCGTTGGGGTCTCTATGACCGCTACAATAGTGGCAAGCAGTATGACAAGTCTTTGGAGGCGAAACTCCCTGCTCACCTTGAGGTTAGTTATCAGACAGCTGCTGAGGGTGCGGTATTGCTTAAGAATAATGGTATTTTGCCCCTTGCAACCACTTCAAAGGTGCTTGTAGTTGGTAAGTGGCTTGATGCTGTACCTCACGGTGGCGGTGCTGCTCGCGTAACTGGTTACGACCATATTACTCTTAAGGATGTTATGACCGAGAGCTTCGGAAATAATGTTGAGTTTGTTGAGAAACCAACAGCAGCTCAGCTTAAGAGTGCAAGTGTAGTTCTTTGTGTAACTGGTACTTTTGACGAGGAGCATGCAGAGCGCCCATTTGCTATGAAGAAGAGAGATGAGGCTCTTGTACGCTTAGCTGTTGAGAACAATCCAAATACAATTGTTTTGGTGCACTCTGGTTCTGCTATTGATATGACTGCTTGGGCTGATAAGAGCGCTGCAATTCTCTATGGTTGGTATCCTGGTCAGAATGGTCAGAAGGCTATCCGCGATATTATCATCGGTAAGGTAAATCCATCTGGTAAGCTGCCAATGACTATTGAGCGTAGCTTCAAGGACTCTCCAGCTGTAAATACTGTACCTGAGGGATTTGACCTTGCAAAGGCTGTAGGTAATCCAAACGAAAAGGCATTCCAGACTTGGACCTATGATGTTCACTACGATGAGTCTGTGCTTGTTGGCTACCGCTGGTATGAGAAGAAGGGTATTGAGCCTCTCTTCCCATTCGGCTATGGACTTAGCTATACTACATTCACCCTTGATAAGGCGACAATTTTAGCAAAGGGTAAGGTTAAGGCTCTGACTGATGAAAAACCGCTTAAGGTGGCTGTAGAGCTTAAGAATACAGGTAATGTTGCCGGTGCAGAGGTTGTTCAGCTCTATATCGCCGAGAAGAATCCGACAGTTCTTCGCCCACTTAAGGAGCTTAAGGCTGCTAAGAAGGTTGTTCTTGAGCCAGGAAAGAAGAGTGTTGTTACCTTTGAGGTTGATAAGAAGATGTGCTCATTCTGGTGTGACAAGAGCCACTCTTGGCATGCAAACGCTGGCGAGTACGAAATCCTTATAGGTAACAGTTCGGCTAATATTGTGGCAACACTTCCGTTTGTGGTGGAGTAGCCTTGTAATATAAAGTGTGCTAAACGGTTGCATTGAAAAGTGCAACCTTTTTTGTGTAAATAACATGAAGTTTTGGAATATTGAAATCAATTGCTATCTTTGTATTTCTAAAAACCTATTTTGATGAAGAAAGTACTCTCGTTTTCGTTGATGCTTATCGTGGGACTTGTTCTCTCGCAGACCCTTCCTGGGGTTATGGGTGATAGTTATGCGGGTCTGTCGGATGCTGTCTATATGTTGCTCGGATGCTGCCTTGCATTTATTATGATAAATGTAGGTCGTGAGTTTGAGCTTGATAAGAGCAATGTAGGCAGCTATGTCAAAGATTATTGTGTAGCAATGCTTGCTGCTGCAGCTCCGTGGTTGCTTATTGCCGTATATTATATCTTCTTCTTGTTGCCACCAGAGTTTTGGGGTAGTGGTGCAGCGTGGAAGGAGACTCTACTCTTGAGCCGTTTTGCTGCGCCAACATCGGCGGGTATTCTCTTCTCTATGCTTGCCGCTTTAGGACTGCAACAGCGCTGGATATATCGCAAGATTCAGGTGCTCGCAATATTTGATGACCTTGATACTATTCTGCTGATGATTCCACTGCAGATTGTAATGATTGGTCTGCACTGGCAGATGGGTGTAATACTCTTTGTTGTTGTAGGACTGCTCTACTTTGGTTGGAAGAAGATGTCCTGTTTCAAGATGCGCCAGGAGTGGTGGGCAATTATGATTTATGCCGTTTTGGTCTTTGGTCTTACGCATGTGATATATGTTGTCACAGAGCATTTTTTTGGACATGATGATGCACTGCATATTGAGGTGCTACTTCCAGCCTTTGTGCTTGGTATGGTTATTAAGCGTGAGCATTGTGAGTCAAAGAACGACGAGAGAATTACAACGGCTATATCGCTGTTCTTTATGCTGCTTGTAGGTATGAGCATGCCTCAGATTAGCGCGAGTGTTAATAGCGCTGGACAGAGTATAATGGCTTCGCAGCCTATGCCGTCGTGGGGAGTTATTGCACTACATGTGCTTGCTGTGTCTGTGCTCTCTAATGTTGGAAAACTCGTTCCAATGCTCTTCTATCGTAACCATTCAATAAAGGAGCGTCTTGCCCTTTCGATAGGAATGTTTACACGTGGCGAGGTCGGTGCTGGAGTGATTTTTATCGCCCTCGGTTACAATATTGGTGGTGCTGCACTGCTAATATCAGTTTTAACACTTGTTCTTAATCTTATTCTTACAGGTGGTTTTGTGCTTATTGTTAAGCGATTGGCGATAAATACATATCACGACTAATTCTTTTGTAAGTGAGATAAAAAAGTGGCGTTTTGAGAAAAAATGTCACTTTTTTTGTTGAAAATGTTGATAAATACATAAAATTTGCTATCTTTGTTAGTTGATTAACAACGTAAGAGAATTTTAACATAACTAATAAAACCTAAAACTATGGCTAAAGTATTGAAAATCAGGGATTTGACTTTACGAGATGGACAGCAGTCCTCTTTTGCAACCCGTATGACACAGGCTCAGGTTGAGCGCTGCTTGCCATTTTACAAAGATGCTCACTTCTTCGCTATGGAGGTTTGGGGCGGTGCAGTGCCTGACTCTGTAATGCGTTATCTGAGTGAGAACCCTTGGACTCGTCTGGAGAGTATTAAGGCGGCTGTTGGTGACGTCTCTAAGCTTACGGCTCTCTCTCGTGGTCGTAACCTCTTTGGTTATGCTCCATATACTGACGAGATTATTGAGGGTTTCTGTCGTAACTCTATTGAGAGCGGTCTGGGTATTATGCGTATCTTTGACTGCCTTAACGATGTGAACAACGTCAAGTCTACTATTAAGTATGTCAAGAAGTATGGCGGTATTGCAGACTGCGCAGTTTGTTATACTGTAGACCCTAAATATCCTAAGCTCAGCTTCTGGGATAAGCTTCGTGGTAAGAAGAATCCAGAGCTTGTATTTACTGACGACTATTTCGTAGGCAAGGCTAAAGAGCTTGCGGCTCTTGGTGCAGATATGATTACCATCAAGGATATGTCAGGTCTTATCCCTCCACAGCGTGTAAGTGCGCTGATTAAGAAGCTTAAGGCTGCTGTATCTATTCCTATTGATTTCCATACACACTGTACTCCAGGTTATGGTCTTGCATCTGTATATGCTGCTATTGCTGCTGGTGTAGATGTTGTTGATACCAACTGCTGGTGGTTTGGTGGTGGCACTGGTGCTCCAGCCCTTGAACTTGTCTACCTCTTCTGCCAGAAGATGGGTGTTGAGCTTGGCGTAAATATGGAGGCTGTAGCAAAGATTAACGCTGAGCTGCAGAGTATCCGCTCAGAGCTTAATGTATCAGTATTTGGCAAGGATAAGCCAGCGCCAAAGGCTTTCAATCCACTTACAGATGCTGTACCTGCTGAGGTTGAGGCAGAACTTAACCGCGCAGTTAAGGCTGCTCAGAGTGAGGACTTCGCAACTCTTCTCGCTGCAGCACAGGCTATTGAGGCTTACTTCGGCTTCCCAGCACCAAATAAGCTCGTTCAGGAGGCAGAGATTCCTGGTGGTATGTACTCAAATATGGTTGCACAGCTTCAGGCTCTCAAGGCTGAGGATATCCTTCCTCGTGCTATGGAGCTTATCCCAACAGTTCGTCTTTCGGCTGGTCTTCCACCGCTCGTTACTCCAACATCTCAGATTGTCGGCGCACAGGCTGTAAACTGCGCCCTTGATGAGAAGGCTGGTCGTGCAATGTATACTACAAAGAACAATCAGTTTGTAAACCTTGTAAAGGGTGAGTATGGTAAGACTCCAGTGGCTATTGACCCAGAGTTCCGTCTTCAGATTTGTGGTGTTCGTGAGGAGACTGCATACGACATCTCTAAGTATCAGCGTCAGCCAAATCCGCAGCTTGCTGAGGCAGGTGGTGTACTGCTCGCTGAGAATGAGAAGGAGGAGTTGCTCCTTGAGCTCTTCCCACTTGTTGCGAAGCCATATCTTACAAATCTTAAGAAGAAGGCTTACGAGGCAACTGTTGCTGCGTCAGCACCAGCAGTTGAGAAGGATGCTCCTGTTGCAGATGTTAAGCAGCCTATTACTGGCAAGACCGTTGTGGCTCCACTGCCAGGTAAGGTTATTGACATCAAGGTAAAGGTTGGTGATACCGTTGCTCCTGGTCAGGAGGTGGTTCTTCTTGAGGCAATGAAGATGGAGAACTCAATTACAGCAGACTTTGGCGGTGTTGTAAAGCAGATTCTTGTTGCTGTAGGTGACAATGTAGCTACTGATGCTATTATCCTTGAGATTGGTGAGGCTGCTCCTGCTGCTGCTCCAGCTGCTCCTAAGGCTGCCGTTGCTGGCAATAAGGTTACCGCTCCACTGCCAGGTCGTGTGATTGCTCTCAATGTAAAGGTTGGTGACTCTGTGGCTGTAGGTCAGCAGGTCGCAACTCTTGAGGCAATGAAGATGGAGAACTCCATTACATCTGACTATGCTGGTACTGTTCAGCAGATACTTGTTGCTGAGGGCGAGAATATCGCAACAGATGCAGTGATTATGATTATTGGATAATTTTGTAAACAATAAAAACCAAACGACTATGGGATTTTTGAAGGAATTTAAGGCATTTGCCCTTAAGGGTAATGTGATGGATATGGCTGTCGGTGTTATCATCGGTGGTGCATTCGGTAAGATCGTAACCTCTTTGGTTAATGATATCATTATGCCTCCTATTGGTATCCTCGTTGGTGGTGTAGATTTCACTAACCTCAAGCTGGTTATTAAGAAGGCAGTTATTGAGAATGGCGCAGAGATTGCTCCTGCAGTAACTTGGAACTACGGTGCATTTATTCAGCAGGTCGTAGACTTTACTATCCTCGCATTCTGCGTATTTATGATGGTGAAGGTTATGAACAAGCTGATGAAGAAGGAGGAGAAGAAGCCTGCTCCAGCAGCACCGCCAGCTCCAACAAAGGAGGAGCTTCTGCTTACAGAGATTCGTGACCTTCTCAAGGAGCAGAAGAAATAGTTGTATTTCACATCGTTTCAGCACCTCTCACTTTTGGGAGGTGCTTTATATTCTAATATTATGCTAAAAGTAGGAGATAAAATGCCTCATTTTGAGGTCGTAAATCAGAATGGTGAGCTTGTAACTTCTGAGCAACTTCTGGGTCGTAAGACAATTATCTATTTCTATCCTAAGGACAATACAAGTGGCTGTACTGCCGAGGCTTGTAGCTTGAGAGATAACTATGCAGAACTTACAGAGCGTGGTTATAACGTTGTGGGTGTAAGCAAGGATAGTGCTGCATCACACCGCAAGTTTATTGACAAGTACGACTTACCTTTTACACTTCTTGCCGATACAACTACTCAGATGCTTCAAGATTTCGGCGCTTGGGGTGAGAAGAGTATGTATGGACGCAAGTATATGGGCGTTTTGCGCCGTACATTTATCTTTGATGAGCAGGGTGTGCTTACCGACATCATTGAGAAGGTAGACACTAAGAATCATGCCTCTCAAATACTTGCCTTGTAGCAGTTAGACCTTTAGATAGACACCCTTGCGATCAAGGAAGTAGAGAAGTAGCCAGCAGGCGCTAATGTAGCCGATAGAGATTACTACTGCGCCCCAACCGTCAGGAAGATGTGAGGCGAGTCCGGCAGTGAAGTAGCGAGATATGTCGCCAAAATTGATAAATCGTTGGGCTAAGTATATAGTTATTGAGTTTACACCTATAACCTTGAAAAAGTAACACCAGCGTCTATGACCTTGTACATCAATGATGTAGTAGAATAGGCTAAGCATAAATAGCGAGTATGCGCCCGCTGCAAGGACAAAGGCACTACTCCAAAGGGTCTTGTTTATCGGTTGGAGATAGCTCCATGCAAGCGCTGTAACTAACAGAATAACAGCACTAATAGCCATAGTGGCAGCTTTACGCTTGCCGCTGTGGCTACTATTTTGTAGGTACTCTCCAGTAAATACTCCGAGCATGGCTGTCACCACTGCTGGTATGTTGCTAAGTAACCCCTCTGGGTCCATCACCCCGTGCCAGAGGATATGGTTTGGCATTATTAGACGGTCTATATATCCTGCAATATTACCCTCTTTGCTCCACACCTCTACTCCCAATGTGTCAGGTGCAGGTATGGTGAGTAGAAGTGAGTAGCCAATTAGGATTATAGCGCAGATAATCGCCCTTGCTTTAGGCTTGAGATATAGAGTAAGCAGTGCTGCACCTGCCCATGCAATGCCTATTCGACCCAGTACGCTCGGAAAACGTAACGTACTAAACTGCATCTTAAAAAAGCCATTATATAGCACACCTAAGAGGATAAGGATAGCTGCTCGGCGGATAATTTTCGCTACTATCTCTTTGTTGTTCATCCCTGCCTCTCTCTGCTTAGATAGTGAGAATGGAAAACTTACACCAGCAATAAATAGAAAGAGTGGGAAGATGGTATCATGGTGTGCAAAGCCATCCCACGCCACGTGCTTCATCTGAACAGCGAACCACTCAGCTATAGCACAGTCGGGAGCAAGAGCCGCAAGGTTCACAATTAGACCCGACAGACCCATGATAAAGAGCATATCAAAACCTCGCAAAACATCAAGCGAGAGCAATCTTTTTTCATTGTTAGTTTTGTTCATAGAACAAAAGTAGTAAAAATCGGAAATATTCACTACCTTTGCGGCGGAAAAAATATTGATTATGGAGTCTTTAGGATTTATAGAGTGGTGTTTGGAGAATTTGAACTACTGGACTATCACATTGCTGATGGCTATAGAGAGTTCGTTTATTCCATTTCCGAGTGAGGTCGTTGTGCCTCCCGCAGCGTATAAGGCGGCAGCAACTGGTGAGCTTAATGTCTGGTTGGTTGTTTTTTTTGCAACTGTTGGAGCACTAATAGGTGCGTTTATAAACTACTTTCTGGCACTTTGGCTCGGAAAGCCTATTGTCTATAAGTTTGCTAATAGCCGTTTAGGGCACATGTGTCTGCTTGATGAGCAGAAGGTTGTCAAGGCAGAGCAGTTCTTTGTTCGCTATGGTGTTGCTGCAACACTTGTAGGTCGCCTTGTACCTGCTGTGCGACAGTTAATCTCTATTCCTGCAGGTCTTGCCAAGATGAATATTGCGAAGTTCGCACTCTACACAGCCGTTGGCGCAGGATTGTGGAATAGCGTACTTGCTGCTTTGGGTTATTATCTTGAGTCTGTAGTGCCAGAGGATATGCTTATCGCAACAGTGACTAAGTATAGCCATGAGATTGGTTATTGCATTATTGCAGTGGTCGTTTTGGCGCTCGCATTCATAATTTATAAGGGCGTTAAGAGAGATTAACAATTAGTTGTTTGAAATTCTATTATCTTTGCAAATTAAAAATTTCTCATTATGAATATTGACAATTACATTTCAGAATTAGTACTTGCTGTAGCACAGCAACTTTATGGTGACAATGTCACTACACAGCATATCCAGATTCAAAAGACTCGTAAGGAGTTTGAGGGTGACTATACAGTTGTAACTTTCCCGCTTCTTAAGCTCTCTCGTAAGGCTCCTGAGGCTACAGCCAATGAGATTGGAGCAAAGCTTGTTGAACAGCGCTCTGAGATTGGCGGATATAATGTTATCAAGGGCTTTTTGAATATCTCGCTCAAGGCTGAGTTCTGGAAAAATCGCTTTGATCAGATTGCCTCTACTGAGAATTATGGTCAGGCAGAGCCTACAGGTAAGACTATTATGGTTGAGTACTCTTCACCGAATACAAATAAACCGCTCCACCTTGGTCATATCCGTAACAACCTGCTCGGCTACTCTGTTTCGCAGATTCTTGCAGCAAGTGGACACAAAGTTATCAAGGCAAATCTTGTCAATGACCGTGGTATTCACATCTGCAAGTCTATGGTTGCTTGGCAGCGTTATGGCAATGGCGCCACACCAGAGAGTACTGGCATTAAGGGTGACCACCTTGTGGGCGATTACTATGTAGAGTTTGATAAGCACTATAAGGCTGAGGTTAATGAACTTGTAGAGGGTGGTATGAGCCTTGAGGAGGCAAAGAAATCTGCTCCAATTCTTCTTGAGGCGCAGGATATGCTGCGTAAGTGGGAGGCAAAGGACGAGGATGTTCGTGCACTTTGGGAGATGATGAACGGCTGGGTTTACGAGGGCTTTGATGTAACTTATAAGACCTTGGGCGTTGATTTTGATAAGGTCTACTATGAGAGCCAGACTTATCTGCTCGGTAAGAGCATTGTTGCTGAGGGTCTTGAGAAGGGTATCTTCTTCCGCAAGGAGGATGGCTCAGTTTGGATTGACCTTACTGCAGACGGTCTTGACCAGAAGCTTCTTCTTCGTGGCGATGGTACATCGGTCTATATGACACAGGATTTGGGTACAGCCCTTCAGCGTTTTGAGCAGAATAACCTTGACGGTATCACTTATGTTGTAGGTAACGAGCAGAACTACCACTTCCAGGTGCTTAAGCTCGTGCTTAAGAAGCTCGGATATGAGTGGAGCGACGATATCTACCACCTCTCATACGGTATGGTAGAGCTTCCAGAGGGTAAGATGAAGTCTCGTGAGGGAACTGTAGTAGATGCAGACGACCTTGTAGAGAAGATGGTTGCTACAGCACGCGAAATGTCGGCAGAGCTTGGTAAACTTGATGGTTGCACTGACGAGGAGGCTGATAAGATTTGCAGCATGATTGGTCTTGGTGCGCTCAAGTACTTTATCCTCAAGGTAGACCCTAAGAAGACTATGCTCTTTGACCCGCGCGAGAGTATTGACTTTAACGGTAATACTGGACCATTTATCCAGTACACCCACGCGCGTATATGCTCTGTGCTCCGCAAGGCTGAGGAGCAGGGTATAGACTACTCTGCAGTGGTTGAGAATGCAACATTACTCCCAGAGGAGATTGAAATTATCAAGACTCTGTGCGACTATCCACAGACTGTCAAGGCTGCTGCTGAGGCGTTTGCTCCGTCAGTTATTGCGGCATATACATACGAGCTCTGTAAACTCTTTAATGGCTACTACCACGACCACTCTATCCTTCGTGAGCAGTGTGAGACTACAAAGCGTATGCGCCTAAAGTTGGCTCAACAGGTGGCACGCACTATCCGTACAGCTATGTTGTTACTCGGCATTGAGGTGCCACAAAGAATGTAATTATGGCAGGCTCTAATTTTGTAGACTATGTAAAGATATTCGCTCGCTCTGGTCATGGAGGAGCTGGCTCGGCACACTTCCGCCGTGAGAAGTTCGTAGCCTTCGGAGGCCCAGATGGTGGTGATGGCGGTAAGGGCGGCAGCATTATCCTCAAGGGAGAGCGTCAATATTGGACCCTTATCCACCTTAAGTATCAGCGCCACCAGTTTGCTGAGGATGGTCAGTGTGGTTCTGGCGCGCGCTCAAGCGGCAAGGATGCTAAGGATATCGTTATCCCTGTGCCGTTGGGTACTATTGCTCGTCGTATTGTTGAGACCGAGGATGGTGAGACTGAGCTGCAGTATGTTGGCGAGGTTACTGAGGATGGCGAGGAGCTTGTCCTGCTTAAGGGTGGTCGTGGTGGATTAGGCAACTGGCACTTTAAGACTGCGACAAACCAGGCACCACGTTATGCTCAGCCAGGTGAGGAGGGCGACGAGGGTGCATTTATCCTTGAGCTTAAAGTACTTGCCGATGTGGGTCTTGTGGGCTTCCCAAATGCGGGCAAGAGTACGCTTCTCTCGGTTGTTTCAGCCGCTAAACCAAAGATTGCAGATTACGCCTTTACAACCCTTGAGCCTAACCTCGGTATTGTAGAGGTTCGTAATGGTCACTCATTTGTTATGGCTGACATCCCAGGAATTATTGAAGGCGCGCACGAAGGTAAGGGTATCGGTACACGATTTTTAAGACATATTGAGCGAAACTCAGTGCTGCTGTTTATGGTTGCTGCCGATAGCGATAATATTGCTCAGGCGTATGATATTCTATTGGGCGAGCTTACGCAGTATAACCCCGAACTACTTGATAAACAGCGTATTCTTGCTGTTACTAAGTGTGATATGCTTGACGAGGAACTTATGGAACAGATGAAGGCAGAGCTTCCAAAGGATATAGAGTGCCTCTTTATCTCATCGGTTACAGGTCTTGGCATCCAACAACTTAAAGATAAACTCTGGCAGATATTACAATAATTGAGGTCGGGAAACCGACCTTTTGCTGTTGATATGAAGAAACTATTTGCAATACTACTATCTTGTTTTATCACAACCACTGCTCTTGCGCAGGTTGAGCATTCAATTATCATTGACGAAAGTACTTTTCGTGCGGTGCAGACTGATGCACTTACTGGCGCAAATGTTGATCCTATAGGCTTGGATCACTCGCGTCAAGCGTGTGCACGAGTGAAGATTAAGTTTGATCGAATGAATAGGGCGCAGGTTGAAGCTCTTGAAGTTAAACATGTCTCAAATACAGACCTTACTAAACAGAAGGTAGCTCCCTATTTTGACAACGTGTTAATTCTTGAGATGACGGCTAAGCCAAACACTCGTTTCTATGTTGTGAGCCCCGACTTTGGAGAGAGTAACGAGGTGACGCTTAACCTTGAGCCTAACCGCGAGTATGAGATGCACGCCGTCCTTAATCAGACCTACAGCATTGTTGTTAATAGTAACGTTGCTGGTGCGGATGTCTATTTGGATGATATATTTAAGGGGCAGACGGGCGACAATATGAGTTGTACAGTCTCTGACGTGATTATTGGAGAGCATACTCTTAGAGTCGTTTATGGCGCTGCATCGAGCGAGCAACCTATTGATGTGAATAAAAACTCAATCTTCTTCCGCCAGACTTTAGATGTCGTTTCAGCGGCACCTCAGCATGTGGTTTTTGAGATTACACCAGTAGATATTGACGCTATGGTGGAGATTGACGGCGCATTTTTGCAGGTGACAAAGGGTAGCGAGGGTATTGTTGATAAGCGACTCAAACCTGGAACTTATCAATATACCGTTACCGCTCCAAACTACAATTCACATACGGCTCAGATAATTGTGCGCGATAAGAAGGTTGAAGTGTCAGTAGCTCTAACTCCAGCATTTGGATTTCTGAATATCAACGGGGTAGCGCTTGATGATGCGGTTGTATATGTTGATAATAGCCGCGTGGAGAGTAATAACTTAACCACTGTTCAGCTACCAAAGGGTGAGCACAATATAAGAATAGTAAAACCGCGCCATAAACCATATCAGACAAGGGTTAATATTGCCGATGGTCAGAGTGTAAATATTACCCCAGTGCTTGTGGCAAACTTTGCACCGGTGACCATCAAGGCTTCAGATTCAGATACCCAAATTTGGCTCAATGATGTACTTGTAGCTAAAGGTGTCTATACTACAGAGCTGGAGCTTGGAATATACGAGGTTGAAGCTCGTAAGGCATTGCACTCATCCACTCCGCAATTCTTTGAAGTTGTAGCGGCTGAGCCGATGACAGTTGAGCTGAAAGCACCTACACCTATCTGCGGCTCTGTGGATGTATCTTCTACACCACAAAAGGGCGAAATCTTTATTGATGACGTGGCTACGGGTCAGCAGACTCCAGCAACAATCAAAAATCTGCTTATCGGCGAGCATACAATCACTGTCAAGAAGAGTGGATATGATGTCGCCTCTCAGCGCGTTACTATTGTAAAGGATCAGATGCAGTATGTAACTATTCCACTTAAGAGTAACGTTCAGCGCACTCCAGCTACAACCCCAGCAAAGCCTGTCAAGACCCCAACCGCTAAACCTGCAGCTCCAGCAAAACCTGCTAAGACTCCTGCTGCTAAGCCTAAAGTTGCTAAGAGTCCAAAACCAGCTCCAGCAAAGGTTAAGCCGCACTATGAGCAGGGTATTGATGCGGGCTACTCTATGCACTTTGTTCCATATTCTACTGTAAACCATATCGCTGTTAGCTACATTGGCGGAGTTAGGGCAAATAGGACTATGTTTGTCGGTTTGGGTGTAGGCGCAGAGTATAATTTTGATAATATTGATAATAGTAAATTGCCCGCACTCTCCGCTGGGGGATTTAATGTACCTATATATATACACGCACGCGCGTATATGGGCTCTCGCAGCAGAACATTCTTTGCACTCTCTGCGGGAGGTAAACTCTTTGGCTCGGATAACTTTACACATAACGGCGTTGAGTATAAATACCACACTAATGGCGCGTTTGGCGACCTTAGCTTCGGCGTAAATCTCGGCAAATTCTACTTCAGTTTAGGTGCTTCAGCTCAGATGCTACCGTGGGAAGAGTCCTACACCGACAAACAGTTAGACATCAAGTCAGATATGTGCCTCGGTGCTAAACTATCTCTCGGCTTTACCTTCTAAATCCTCGCAACTATGAAAAAAGTTAAAAATATACTCCTCTTGCTCACAGCCATTTTCACTCTTGGCTGCACGCAAACTATCGTTTTTGAGGATATTCAAACCCCTACACCAACTCCTACGCCAAAGCCAGAGCCAGATTTTGACTCCTCCTCTTATATAGACCTTTCGGCAGAGGGTACGGCAAACTGCTACCTTGTTAAGGCTGCTGGAAAGTATAAGCTTAAGGCTGTAAAGGGTAATTCAACGCAGAGCGTTGGTGCTGCAAGTAGTGCAACTGTGCTGTGGGAGAGCTTCGGAACAAGTAATACTCCGAATGTTGGCGATTTGATTGCCTCAGCTACATACAAGGATGGCTATGTCTATTTTGCTACCCCTACAACCTTTAAGAGTGGTAATGCATCTATTGCTGTGCGTGACTCAAACGCAAAAATTCTCTGGTCTTGGCATATCTGGCTAAGCAAAGAGGGCTGGAAAGATGATGTGTATCCAAATAATGCTGGCACAATGATGGACCGCAACCTTGGTGCTACCTCTGCTACCCCTGGCAGTGTAGGATCGCTTGGTCTTTTGTACCAGTGGGGTCGCAAAGACCCATTCTTGGGTAGTGGTGCAACAAGTGGTACAACCATTGCTGAATCAACGGGTGCTTGGAATATAGTTACAGTTAAGCAATCTATTGACTATACAATTGAAAATCCGATGACATTCATTGGTGGACCTGGTGAGTGGTGTTCAACTGAAGATGTTTTAGACTATGCAAGACGATGGAATGACTCTGTAAAAACTATGCACGACCCATGCCCTGTAGGTTATCGTGTGCCAGATGGAGGTGAGACTGGCTTCTGGGCAACTGCTCATACAGGATCTACTTGGGACTCAACGAATAAGGGAAGAAATTGGTCACTGCCTGACGGTACTACGGCGTGGTATCCTGCAACAGGTTATCGCGATTTGAGTATAGGATCATTAAGACTTGTCGGTTATTACGGCGACTATTGGTCAGCTTCTCCTTATCCGAGTGACCCATCATATTCGTACTTATTATCATTTGGTGAAGGTGATAGCAATATCACTACTGCAAATAGTATCCAACGTGGCTTTGGCTACTCAGTGCGTTGTGTTAGCACCACTGAAAATCCAAAGCCTGACCCAGAGTCAATGCCTGCGAATAATGAGATTTGGTACACATCAACAGATGGAAAAGTAGTTACACCTGCGGGAACAGGATACTTTAATGTGTCAATTACCTCAAATACTTACAGCAATGGTAAGGGAGTAATTACTTTTAGTGGACCTCTGACTACAGTAGGAGAAGACGAGGGTGAAGAACCATTTGCCAATTGTGCCAATCTTAAGAGTGTCGTGTTGCCGAATGGCTTGAAGACAATCGGCTATGGGGCGTTTTCTCTGTGTAGTGGATTAGAAAGTGTTACCATTCCAGAAACAGTCACCTATATAAAGTCTGGTGCTTTTTATGATTGTAATAAATTGACAGCCATTGCTTTACCAAGCGGACTGTTAAGAATTGATGACAATGCATTTGCTTCTTGTGATCTTGTGGAAAGTGTGACTATCCCTGATAGTGTGATAGAGATTGGTGGTAATGCCTTCTCTGGAGAAAAACTGACCACTTTTGATGGTAAATACGCATCAAGTGATAAAAAACTTATTGTCGTTAATAAAACAGTTATATGCGCCGCATTGGGTGGATTAACAGAATATTCAATTCCTAACGCAGTTGAAAAAATTGGCTTTTCTGCCTTTAATGGATACAAAAACATTAAAAAGTTTACTATTCCAAATTCTGTTGTGTCAATTGGCGATGGCTCTTTCAGTTACTGTACATCATTGCAAGATATTACTATTCCAGATAGTGTTACAGAGATAGTTGGTGGTAGCTTTTTTAATTGTACATCGCTAACAAGTGCTATTTTATCCAAAAATCTAACAAAGATTGGTGATGCTACTTTTATGAATTGCAGTAAGTTAAAAAATATCTATTGCAGTGCTGTAACCCCTCCACAATGTGGTAAGGATTTGTTTGAAGGTGTTACTACAGATTTCAAAATCTACGTTCCAGCATCTTCTGTTAGCGCCTATAAGAGTGCATCGGGTTGGAGTACATACGCCGATGCAATTGTTGCCGACCCAAGCACTTTTACCTCCGCTCCTTATGCTGTCGGTGACTACTACAATGACGGTACAAAGGAGGGAGTTGTGTTTGAGGTTTGGGATAACGGCAATAGTGGCAAGATTGTAGGTATGATGCAGTCTACTGATACGCTTCAATGGTCGTCTGATGTGACGGAACAAGAACGCCTTATCGGAGCAGATAGTGAGACAGATGGCGCGTATAATACAGCAAAGGTTAAAGCTATCTCTGGTTGGGAGACAAAGTACCCAGCCTTTAAGTGGTGCGCAGACCTTGGTGATGGGTGGTATCTACCTGCAAAAGAGGAGCTGATTACCATGTGTAATAATAAAGATAAGCTTGACACTAATCTAACTGATAAGTTGTCTAGTTACTATTGGTCGTCAACGGAAGATGATTATCAATCTGCAACTGGTCGGTTCAGCGCGTGGTTTGTCCGTATGAACAATGGCACCACCGACTACGGCAATAAGTTCAACCCCTACAATGTCCGCGCCGCGGCAACGTTTGGAGATACTCCAAAGCCAGAGCCTGAGCCAGATTTTGACTCCTCCTCTTATATAGACCTTTCGGCAGCGGGAACGGCGAACTGCTACCTTGTTAAGGCGGCTGGTAAGTATAAGTTTAAGGTTGTTAAGGGTAATTCAACTCAGAGTGTTGGCTCTGCAAGTAGTGCAACTGTGCTGTGGGAGAGCTTCGGAACAAGCACAACTCCAAACGAGGGAGATTTGATTGCCTCAGCTACATACAAGGATGGCTATGTCTATTTTGCTACGCCTACAACCTTTAATAGTGGTAATGCATCTATCGCTGTGCGTGACTCAAACGATACTGTCCTCTGGTCTTGGCATATATGGCTAAGCAAAGAGGGCTGGAATGACCATGTTTATGCCAACAATGCTGGCACAATGATGGACCGCAACCTCGGTGCAACTTCTGCTACCCCTGGCAGTGTTGGTGCTCTTGGCCTTATGTATCAGTGGGGAAGAAAAGACCCATTCTTGGGTAGTAGTTCCGTTTCAAGTAGTACACTCGCAGTATCAACAGGCACTTGGAGTAGTGTAACTACTCAGCAGACTGTTGATTATGTGACGGCAAACCCGATGACATTTGTTCGGCAAAATTATGAATGGTGCACTGGCGATGGTGCAGAAGATAGTAATTATGCAAAGCGTTGGACCGAGTCAACAAAGAGTATGTACGACCCTTGTCCAGTAGGCTATCGTGTACCAGATGGTGGAAAGAATGGTTTCTGGGCAACAGCGTTGGGAACATCAAGTTCAACAACGGCTGGTATTACTTGGTATTCAACATATTATGGTTGCCTCTGGACTCTGTCTGACGGAAAATTATCAGCTTGGTATCCCATTGTCGGATGTCGCGATACCAGTGGTGGTGCGTTGGGTAATGTCGGCTCTATAGGCTACTATTGGTCTGCTTCTCCTCATGCGAGCGACGGCGAGCGTGCGTACTACTTGTGCTTCTATGATAGCAAAGTTTCCCCTATGAACTACGTCAATCGTTGTCTCGGGCAGTCAGTGCGTTGTGTTAGCACCACTGCAACGTCTGAGCCGACCCCAGGAATAACCTCCGACCCTTATGCTGTCGGTGACTACTACAACGACGGTACGAAGGAGGGCGTGGTATTTGAGGTTAGCGCAGACGGCACAAGCGGCAAGATTGTAAGTATGATGCAGTCTACTGGTACGCTTCAGTGGTCGTCTGACGAGACGGAACAAAAACGCCTTATTGGAGCTGATAGTGAGACTGATGGCGCGTATAATACAGCAAAGGTTAAAGCTATCTCTGGTTGGGAGACAAAGTACCCAGCCTTTAAGTGGTGTGCAGACCTTGGTGATGGGTGGTATCTACCTGCAAAAGAGGAACTGCTTACCATATATAATAACAAAGATAAGCTTAACACTAATCTAACCAATAAGTTGTCGTCTATTTACTATTGGTCGTCAACGGAATATGATGATCAACTTGCAAACGGTCAGTTCCGCGCGTGTAGTGTCAATCTGGGCAGTGGCACCTACCGCAGCAGTAAGTACCTCGACTACTATGTGCGCGCCGTGACGACTTTTTAGGAGCGAAGCGACTATTTAGGTTTTTTAATTTAAGTCTTTAGATTTTAAGTTATCCGCTTGGCGGATGAATATTTGTCGGCTTTGCCGACACCACTTATAGCTAATGGCTAATGGCGAACTGCCAACGGTTAAAAAAATACAAACAATATGTTATCAAGAGGTTTGGGGGCGATTGCGCTTCTGGTTTGTTCAAATCTATTTATGACACTTGCGTGGTATGGGCAGGTGATGTTTAAGAGCCGATTTGAGAGGATTGGCATTATAGCGGTAATTGGCATTAGCTGGTTAGTCGCGCTATTTGAGTACTGCTTTATGGTGCCGGCGAACCGTTTAGGCAGTGCCGAGTATGGCGGTCCATTCTCAATTTGGGAGCTTAAGGTTATTCAGGAGGTGGTCTCGCTCACTGTTTTTACGGTTATTGTCTTGCTTGTTATGAAGAACGAGGCGCTCAAGTGGAATCATCTTGTGGGATTCCTCTGTCTTGTGGCGGCGGTATACTTTATATTTAAGAAGTGATGAGCTACACACTAATTACTGGCTCAAGTTCGGGCATTGGCGAGCAGTTTGCCCGTCAGAGTGCCGCGCGTGGCGAGAATCTGATTCTTGTGAGCAATCAGCTACAAGCCCTGCAGAGCGTCTCAAGGAGCATAGCAGAGCAGTATGGCGTAGATGTTAGAATTTTAGACATTGACCTCTCTGCTGCCGATGCGGCAGAGCGCGTGTATGCCTTTGCACAGACTGTTGGCGAGGTTGATACCCTTATCTCCAATGCGGGCGTGCTGCACTTTGGTAAATTCCTGAATACTACAGAGAGCTACATAGACTTTATCACTGCGCTCCACTTTACAACGCCGATGAAGCTCTGCAGACTCTTTGCCCGCGATATGATCTCTCGCCGCAGTGGCAGAATACTTATTGTCAGCTCAATGACCGCGTGGACTCCATATCCGACAATGTCGCTCTATGGCTCTACAAAGGTTGCCCTCAAAAGTTTTGCACAGTCGCTGTGGTATGAGTTGCGCGAGCATAACGTCACGGTGACAACTGTTTTCCCTGGTGCGGTAGATACGCCACTATATAACTTGAGCAGTCGCGCTCGCAAGTATCTTCGTGCTTTTGGCATTATGACCACGCCCGAAAAGATTGCCCGCAAGGCTCTACGCGCTATGCGTCGTGGTCGTAGAACGCTCGTTCCAGGACTATTTACAAAGATTGCCGTAACGGCGTGCAAAATTCTCCCAGCGGTAATAATTCTGCCAGTGATGAAGATTCCCGCGGTGAGAAGATTGTTAAGGTAGGTTCTATAAATTAGGTCGAGACGATTTTTGAGTATATTTTGAGCAGATTGCTCGGCTTTTTGAGGGCGCAATAGCCTATTGTAACCGAGAAAAGGCGAGTAATATACCAAAATAGACCAAAAAGCGACCGAAACAGAATTTACACAAAAACAGAATTACTTTTGCCCTAATTTATAGAACATACCTTATTATAGCTTGACCTTTTTTATTGCGCGCGGGTTTGTGATATAGCCCTTGATTGAGTACCAGATATTGCCCCAGTAGCTATCTGGTACTACTTTATCATAGCACCATTTGCGAGCAAATCGGTTGCGGGTCTTGAGCATAAAGGCGCGCAAAAATCCCATCTGAGTGTGCTTCGGCTCATCATCGTAGCTCAGAATATCATCCAGCACTCGCTCCGAAAGTTCAGCATATCTATCTGGGAACTCAAGCGGCAACTTAACGCCCAAAATCTGTTCAGCGATAGTTGTGAGAATAGATGCGTAGCGTGTAAGACCGCTATTCTCAAGGTGAGTGAGCAGCGTTTGGCAGTCCAAACTATCCCTATAGTGGTTTAGCAGCATACCCCAGTCGCAAATATCCCTCAGCTTAATGCACTCGCGGGCGTAGTGCCAGCAGGAGTGACGCGCCAAGAAGAGTGCCGAGAACTCTGCCGAAGGGATTAGCGCCCCAGTGACGATAGGGTGGTTGCTATGGTTATCAACCATCGTAAGCAGAGCCTTCTGAACATACTCGCCACAGCGATTGACAAAAGGATTGACAAAATAGAGGTGATTCTCAACATTTATACCCTCAACAACAAACTCTGAGTGTACAAAGTAGTCGTAACGAACATCTATACCCATTTTTTTAACCTCCTCATTGCCCTTTGCATACTCACCCATAAGGTATATGTCAATATCCCCCGACTGGCGGTGTGTAGGTTCTGGATATATTGATGCAAAAGACAACCCCTTGAGAATCATTGTTTTAATATCCTTCTTAGCAAGGAAATTGATAAGTTTATTTGCCGAGCTGAGCTGTTTGGCGCTAATTTTCTCAATATGGCTGACGTTATATGCCCACTGTACTTTAATCTCCAGTTCTGGTTGGTACTGCTCGTCTAACTTACGAATGCCATCGTATGCAAAGGCGAGCACACCCTGCTCAAGGGCGGCATTATATAGATCTTGCCACTTACTGTCGCTCATGCGGTCAAAGAGAGGTCGTGAGTAGTCCCCTCCGATAAGTGCAAGGCGAAGCAGTGCAAAGAGTCGTTGCTTTGTTATTGAGGTTATTTTTGCCATTGCTTAAGCTCTCATTTTGATAAACTTTGCAGGATTGCCTGCCCAGATTTCATTATCCCCCACAGACTTTGTTACCACGCTGCCTGCACCGATAATGGCGCTGCGACCGATACTAACCTCGCCAGTGATTATCGTACCGCTACCGATAAAGGCATGCTCGCCGATGGTAATATGCCCCTCAATAAAGTGTATATCATCGCGGTCGGGGTTTGTGGTGTCAAGGCGGTGTGTCAGCAGACGCACCCCAGAGGTGATATGCGCATCGTTGTGGATGGTTATATTGCCTGGATGCATAGAATCAAACTGCACGTCGCGGGCGATAAAGTACTTTTTGCCCGTAAGGTTCACCCCCGCGGCACGAATAAACAGCGTACGCCATGTTCGTGGCATCGGAATACGTGCAAGGGCAAAGAAAATTACCGCGCGAATATGTGATAAATCGAGATTTATTCCTTGTTGCTTGAGTGACATAATAGTGTATTGTAAAGGTTAATAATCTTTGGATAGAGAGCCCCTTCGGTAAACTTCTCGGCAGCCACCTCGCGACACCTGAGGCTCATAGCTCTATATTGCTCCTCATTAAGTGCCTCAACAGCCTCAATGGCAGCTGTAAGTTCATCTACAGACTTTGGCGTGAACAGATAACCAGTAACACCCGACTCTACAATCTCTGGAATGCCGCCAATACGTGCGCCAATAGTTGGAATGCCAGCACTTTGCGCCTCAATGATTGTCATAGGGTTGTTTTCGTACCACTCTGACGGCACAACAATAGCCTTGCAATCGCGTATTGTCTGTCGTAACTGCTCACCACTTTGATAGCCACAGAACTCTATATTTGGCGTTGAAACCATCGACATAAGTTGCTCCTTAATCTCACCCTCTCCGACAATTTTTAGCTGTAGATGGTTAAGAACGGTAAAGGCTTGTATAAGTGTCTGCAGCCCCTTTTCCTGACTTAGACGACCAAAGTAGAGATAGTAATCGCCTTTTGAAGTGCTTATATGGTTTGGCGGCAGTGGCGCAATGGCATTGTGAGCAACAACGCACTGCTTGTCCTTGATGCCTGGTAGTGCCTTCAGGTGCTGCTGATAGCTAAAGTGGCTGACAAAGATATATCCGTCAATCAACTCTGCTGGGCGTATGAACCACTTGCGGAAATATGCCTCGGCACTCATCAGTGCACTATGTGCTATTCGGTTCTGCGAGCAGCGATTCTTCAGGCTGTGGATATACTTGCCATCAATGCACGCCTCGCATACTGCACCGTCACCTCTGCGGAATGTGTAGGCGGGGCATACCATGCGAAAATCATGTGCAGTGTGGACAATAGGGATGTTGTACCTCTTTAGTACACCAAGTATTGACGATGAAAGTCCTCCCCAGAATAGGTGCAGGTGCGCTATGTCTGGCTTCTCGGCTTTAATCAACCTCTCTAATGCTCTCTTGGCGCTGCCGTTGTAGATATATCGCATAGCCCCAAGAACTGGATTGATAGCCATATTTGAATCAACAAAGTGGTCGTTTGCGCCATAACTACTATTGCGTGCATCTTTGCAACTGAAAAAGATAACACTATGACCTGCACGCGTAAGCATATCAGCCATATTGAAATATACAGCCTCAGAACCACCTCGTAGGTAGTGGAAGTTATTTATTAACAGTACTTTCATCTGTTGTTGTATTATTTATATCACTATCAACGCTCCTTGCAAAGTCAAGTCCGAAACTATTGAGAGGTGTGAGCCTTGTTGTTGGTCTAAATTTGTATAGCGCAAGCACAAGTATTGACATCGCAACCACACATCTTTCGTTAGCAAGGGCATTAGATGTTGCCTGAATAAGGATATAACAGACAATTATCAGCGCCGTCTTGTAGCGCTTAATATCGGCAGTGAGGTTGTAACAGCTGTTGATTTTCTTGAAAATGTAGTAGAAGAACCAGATAAATAGCGCGATGCCTACATATCCAAACTGAGCTAAAATAGGGTAGTATGTATCGGCAGCAAAGTTCATATCGCTATTTTCGCCCAGTCCCCATATTGAGTCAAGATTATACTTTGAGTATAGTGGAGAGTACCAAATCATAGATGCTGGATTGGCGTATGTGGCAAATCCGCTACCAAAAGGTATATAGTCGGAGAGTATCTCCCACATCTTTATATAGAGCATTGGACGTGCGTTGTACTGATAATCTCTGACAAAGTAGAAGATAAACTCGTCTTTTACAACAAAAAACATCGCAGCAAGCATTACACTGCCCATTATCAGGTACTTAAGATTTATTTTAATAGGCTTGCCAACAAAGAAGAGTATCAGAATTGCAGCCACAAATGTTGCTCCAAATTTTGATGTTGGGGATAGCAATCCTGCGCTCATAATTAGGATTGTGGTTAGCTTTGTTGCAGTAGAATCTCTATCGCAACAGAGGTAATATAGCGCACCTATAAGAATTGCAACAGCAGAGAGTGCCTCGCCGGTAAGCATAACACCGTAGGTGACAACTTCGCGGTCATCGGGATGGTGGATGTATATTGCCACAAGCAAAAATATACTCAGCCAGCAGACTCCTTGTAGTAGATTAAAATGGAGATTCTCCAAGCGCGGTTTTATGCACAGAAGTCCAAAGAATACCAGGTATGGCTTAGATTGCATGATAAAGTCACTCACTATAGCCTCTGGCTCATTAGACTCAATAACAAAGGAGTATATCAGATAGAAAAATGATACAACTAACCAGATAATAAATGGCTTATTGAAAGGTATTTGGCGTGTGAGTATCTTGAAAAATGCGTAAAGAGCAATAAGTAGGGTAACAACTTCATCTATAAATGTCAAGACACGCAGCTCGTAGAATAATACTCCGAACAGCATGTACAACAACGTGAATATACAGAAAAGTGTTCCGTTCATTTGCTACTGTTTACTTTGTATCTTGTACTTGTATAGCATGTGTAACATGATGCAATATATTATCTGAGAAATCATAATTGCCACAAATGCCATCAACGCTCCATTCTGGTTGCCATACTTGAGTAGAAGTGGCAGCGCGATAAGTAGTGAACCATAATTTCTAACGATATATCCTAAAAGTGTAATCCAGTTATGTCCCCTTGAGATAAACTCCTGCACATATATGTCACAAATACTCTCAAAGATGCTTGAAATGGCGGTGATGACAATCACGCCGGCAAGACCAACAAACGAATCTCCATATATCTGCTCAATAATCGGCGAGAAGAGTGCAATGGCAAATGCTGGAAGCATCGTTGAGACGAGATTTATCTTAATCATCGTTGAGAATGTCTGCTTATGGCGAGCATTATCATTCAGCGAACTTGACAGGTGAGATAGTATGACGTTACGAAGCACATTTGGGATAAAGATGATAATCTGGTGGCATTGGTTTGTTGCTGTGTACAGACCAAGCTCATCGTAACCGGCAAGCGAGGTTATCAACATAATTCTAATCCAACTTGCACTGACATAGACGCTCTCCTGCATTGCGATAGGCAGAGAAAATCTAAAGAGGTGACCAATAGTAGTTGCAGGGCGATTTGTAATATTATCCGAACTACTCTGGCGGATTGTCTTAAGATGTTGGTGTAGTGAAAGCTGGTTGAGAATACACTGTAGCATTGTTGATGCAAAGAGTGCCGCTACTGCACCAGAGAGGCTAAAGTAGAATGTTAATGTAACGCCGAGTATGAGTGTGGCTATACCTGAAATGGTGTTGTTTATGGCAATAGCCTTAAATAGCTTAAGTCCTGAAAGTAGACCAAGCTGGGTGGTATTTATCGCATTAAAGATAACGATAAATGAGGTGTAGCGCAGAATAAGTACAAGATGCGGCTCGTCGGCTATAAATCCTGCGCATGTAAAGAGTAGTACCGCCATAATAGAACTTGTGATAAGTGTAATGGCGATAGAGTTGTGTATTATGTTATAGATTGAACTGTAATCATTAGCTTGGCACTGCGCCATATATCTGTTGGCAGTGCTACCAAGACCAAAGGTGGAGAATACGGCTATGTAGAACAAGGTACTCTTGACCATGCCGTACTCTCCAAACGCATCTACACCTAATAGTCGAGCAATGATAATGCCGACAATCATTGCTGCACACTTACTGACAGCGCTGCCAATAACTGCCCATGATGAGTCTTTGGCAATTTGGCTATCTTTTATTTTGGAGATAAGAGCGGAAATTATCTTCATTAGTAAGTTCGGTTAGGTGTGGTGGTAATTTAACGATTTGCGTACATCTCGTTGTAGTAGTTTTCATACTCTCCAGAGGTGATATTGTCCATCCACTCCTGGTTGTCAAGATACCAGGCAACGGTCTTTTCAATACCCTCTTCAAACTGTAGTGATGGCTCCCATCCGAGCTCTTTCTGTAGCTTTGTTGAGTCAATAGCATAACGTAAATCATGACCTGCGCGGTCGGTTACGTATGTTATCAAACCCTCACTCGCCCCCTCTGGATTGCCAAGTGCTCGGTCTACAGTACGAATAAGCACGCGGATAAGGTCAATATTCTTCCACTCGTTAAAGCCACCAATGTTGTAGGTCTGGCTGACCTTGCCGTTGTGGAAAATAGTGTCAATAGCCCTTGCGTGGTCTACAACATAGAGCCAGTCGCGTACATTCTCCCCCTTGCCATATACTGGCAGTGGTTTGCGATGGCGAATGTTGTTGATAAAGAGTGGAATGAGCTTCTCAGGAAACTGATATGGACCATAGTTGTTTGAGCAGTTGGTAACAATGGTAGGCATGCCGTATGTATCGTGGAATGCGCGCACAAAGTGGTCTGAAGATGCCTTTGAAGCGGAGTATGGCGAGTGTGGATTGTACTTATTTGTCTCGTAGAAGAAGTCTGTGCCGTAGGCAAGATGATGTTCTGACGATGCAGAAGTAGAGAATGGAGGCTTAATGCCCTCTGGATGAGTCATCTCAAGTGCTCCATAGACCTCGTCGGTAGAGATGTGGTAGAATCGCTTACCCTCATATCTCTCTGGTAGTGACTCCCAGTATATGCGAGCCGCCTGAAGCAGTGATAGCGTACCTATAACATTTGTCTTTGCAAAGGTAAATGGGTCTTTGATACTGCGGTCTACATGACTCTCTGCTGCAAGGTGGATAATGCCATCTACCTCGTACTGCTGCATAAGTGACAGCACGGTGTCAAAGTCGCAGATGTCAGCCTTGACAAAGGTGTAGTTTGGCTTATCTTCTATATCCTTAAGATTTGCAAGGTTACCCGCGTATGTCAGTTTATCCAGGTTGATAACTCTGTAGTTTGGGTATTTATTTACAAAGAGGCGAACAACGTGGCTACCGATAAAACCCGCACCGCCTGTTATAATTATACTTTTCATATTACTTCTTTACTCTTGTTAAACAATGGAGCATAGATTCCCTCCAGTGTGGAATATCTACGCCAAAGGTGCGCTTAACCTTGCTCTTGTCAAGTACTGAATATGCAGGTCTACGGACCTTTGATGGAAACTCTGAAGAGTGACAAGGATTTATCTGACACTGAGTATTTCCCGCAGCAACTGCAATTTCGCGGGCAAAGTCGTACCAGCTGCAAACACCCTCGTTAGAGAAGTGGTAGATGCCTTCATTACCCTCATAAATTCCGTACTCAATAATTGAAAATATCAGCACCGCAAGGTCAGCAGCGTATGTAGGTGTGCCAACCTGGTCAAAAACTACATTTAACTCACTACGCTCAGCAGTTAGGCGGAGCATAGTCTTGAGGAAATTGTTGCCAAACTCTGAATATAACCATGCGGTGCGGAAAATCAGAGCCTTGCATCCAATCTGAGCAATAGCCTGCTCGCCGTGTAGCTTAGTTCTACCATACGCACCCAGTGGGTTTACCTCCATATCCTCTGTACGAGGGGTGTTGCCATCTGTACCAAAAACATAGTCTGTGGAGATGTGAAATAGTGTTGCGTTGTTATTTTTTGCAGCCACAGCAAGATTAGCTACGGCAGTAGCGTTTATAAGCTCAGCTATCTGCTCATCATCCTCAGCTCTATCAACATTTGTATATGCTGCGCAGTTGATTATAACAGAGATGTTGTTTTTTGTAACAAAATCTTCCACTGCACTCTTATCGGTTATATCCAACTCGGCTAAGTCTGTAAAAATATAATTATTTGGAGATAGTGAACCAACACGCTGCATTTCTCTGCCTAGCTGTCCATTTGCTCCTGTAACTAAAACATTCATACTAATAGAGATTTTCGTTATAATCAAATAAATAGTCAGCCTGAGCGAGGCTCTTGTGGCACTTATCCTTCTCCGAGAGTAGTATATCCTCCTCAGGAATACCCCAGTCTATGCCGATTGTAGGGTCATTCCACGCAATAGCACCCTCTGACTGTGGCGCATAGAGGTTGTCGCACTTGTACTGGAAAATTGCAATCGGACTTTTAACAATAAACCCATGAGCAAAACCTCGAGGTATAAAGAGCTGGCGATGGTTCTCTGCTGTAAGCTCTACAGCCACATATTTGCCGAAGGTTGGTGAACCACGACGAATATCTACAGCTACATCAACTACTGCACCCTCCACTACGCGCACGAGCTTAGACTGAGCGTATGGTGGTTTCTGAAAATGCAGACCGCGAAGAACGCCATAGCACGATTTGCTCTGGTTGTCTTGCACAAAGGTGGTCTTAATGCCCGTCTTTGCCTCAAATTCTGCGGCGTTAAAGCTCTCATAAAAGTAACCACGAGCGTCACCAAAAATCTTTGGTTCAATGATTACTACTCCTTCAATATCTGTCTTTATAACCTCCATTATTTGTTCTTTACAAGGTTAATCATGTACTGTCCGTATGCGTTGCGCTTCATTGGCTCGGCAAGACGGAGCATATCATTATCAGAAATCCAACCCTTTCGCCAAGCAATCTCCTCAAGGCATGCAATCTGCACTCCCTGACGACTCTCTACCACCTCAACAAAGCGTGATGCATCAAAAAGACTCTCTTGCGTGCCAGTGTCAAGCCACGCAAAACCGCGACCAAAGACCTGTAATTTTAGCTCACCATCCTCGCGGAAACGGTCATTTACAGAGGTAATCTCAAGCTCTCCACGAGCTGATGGCTTAATGTTTTTTGCCACCTCAACAACCTTGTTAGGGTAGAAGTAGAGACCTACAACGGCATAGTTGCTCTTTGGGTGCGCAGGCTTCTCCTCAATGCTGATAACATTACCCTCACTGTCAATCTCAGCTACACCAAAACGCTCTGGGTCAGGAACTTGATAACCAAAAATAGTCGCTTTGCTATCCACCTCAGCACTCTGAACAGCCTTGCGGAGCATGCCTGTAAATCCCTGCCCGTAGAAGATGTTGTCACCTAAAACAAGGCAAGCACAATCGTCGCCAATAAACTGCTCGCCAATAATAAATGCCTGCGCAAGTCCATCTGGAGAGGGTTGCTCTGCATACTCAAAACTAACGCCGTAGTCAGACCCATCGCCAAGAAGGCGGCGGAAACCTGGTAGGTCGTTAGGCGTAGAGATAATAAGTATCTCCCTAATACCCGCAAGCATAAGTACTGAAATTGGATAGTAAATCATTGGTTTGTCGTAAATAGGCAATAACTGCTTACTTACACCCTTTGTGATAGGGTAGAGGCGTGTTCCGCTGCCTCCTGCCAATACAATACCTTTCATTGTTTTAGGTTTTTGGTTGTTTGTTACTCTCTATAAACTTCCAAAGATAATAAAAAAAGCACAATCTACCAAATTGAGATTGTGCTTTGTGTTTTAACTTGTTAAATATTATTTAACAAAGCGAGCTTTTACATTCTCTGTTGCGCGACGAAGCAGTTCTGCTGGGCAGCAGAGAGTTATTCGTACATATCGCTTACCCTCTGTGCCGAAGATGCCACCTGGGGTAAGGAATACATCGCACTTGTCCATAACCTCGTCAGAGAAGTCGTAGCAGTCGCCCTCATAATCCTCTGGAATCTCTGCCCAGATAAAGAGTCCAGCCTGGTTAGGCTGATAGTGACATCCAAGCGCATCAAGAAGTGCCATACCCTCCTTCTCACGCTCGCGGTAGATAGCATTTAGCTCTGTAAACCACTCCTCGCCAAGTGAGAGAGCTGTCTCAGCTGCCGCCTGAATAGGGTAGAACATACCAGAGTCCATATTACTCTTGAATGTGAGGATAGAGTCAATCCACTCCTTCTTACCCATAATAACACCTACACGCCAGCCTGCCATAGAGTGACCCTTACTGAGCGAGTTCATCTCCATAGCCACATCCTTTGCACCAGGAATAGAGAGGATACTCATCGGCTTGTCGGCGTTGCGGATAAAACTGTATGGGTTGTCGTGGATAATCAGTATGTTGTGCTTTGCGCCAAAGGCAATAATCTTCTCGAACAACTCGCGGGTTGGAGTCTTGCCTGTAGGCATACCTGGGAAGTTGGCAAACATAATCTTCACACCCTCTACGCCCGCAGCCTCAATAGCCTCAAAGTCAGGCATAAAGTCGTTTGCTTTGTTGAGCGAATAAGGGAGCATCACGCCGCCAGTCATGCTGACTGCAGCCTTGTATGCAGCATAGCCAGGGTTTGGTACAAGCACCTTGTCGCCAGGGTTGATAAAGGTCTGGCAGATGTGCATAATACCCTCCTTTGAGCCTATGAGTGGCAACACCTCAGAGTTGTAATCAAGCTCTACACCATACCACTTCTGATACCAATCTGCAAATGCCTTGCGAAGAATAGGCTCACCCTTGAAAGACATATACTTGTGAACATCTGGGCGCTGTGCCTCCTTGTAGAGACGCTCAATTACTGCTGGTGCAGGTGGAAGGTCGGGACTTCCCATTGCGAGCTTGATAATCTGACGACCTGTTGCCGCCTCAATCTCTGCAATCTCACGCAGACGACGCGAGAAGTAATATTCGCCCGTTCCGTCCATACGGTGGGCACGCTCAATAGTAACCTTACTCATAGTCTTAATAGTTTTGTTGTGCAAAGATAACGAAAAAATGGATATCTGCTAACATAAACGCTATTTTGTTCCTAATTTTATCACTGCCCAACATTGCCACTCTCTTATTCGTTAGAGGAGAATACTATGCCTCGCTCTACTTTACTACTTTGGTCGCTGTTGCCATATTTGCCGTTACGCGAGTAATATCACCCATTTTGAGCTCCAAATCAGAGGGGAGCGTGCTACTCTTTGTATAGGTTGCCATTTGTGTTTCAACAGTAATTGTGTACTCCTCGCCAGCCTTAAGCGTTGCGGGTAGCGTGGAGATATAGTATGGAGCTTTATATACTCCAGTAAGTGTAATACTATTGATACCATCATCCATCAGCGTATAAGGTATAGGATATGTTACACCATCCAGGTCACTCAAACTTAAAGATATTATGCCAGCAAGTGGCTGCTCGCTGGCAAAGGTCACAGATTGAACATGGTCTCCATTGTCAAGCTCTAAATTCTTAAACGATAGCTCCAAAATGGCATTTAGGCGCGTCATCGTAAAATTCAGGTTCACATTATCAGTAGGTCGCTCTGTGTGAATCGTCTTAGACACGATTAAGTCCGCACGTGGGTCATAGTAACCCAGCCAATCTTGAATCTGTTCGTTTATCAAATTATACAAAAGTGTAGTGGCGTTATATCCAAAGGAAGCGTGACTATTTATAGCAACAAAGATTAGGTTATCTGTATCTATGCTACTATCCAATATGAAATCGAAAGTAGCCTTCTTACCTCCGTCAATAAGTGTAATACCAGACGCATCCATCACACATATATCTCTATCGTCTACACAAAACAGTCCAACATTTAGTTCGTCATCTTCGGTCCAACGCGCCAAATAGTTGCCATCCTCGTCCTTTACAATCGTAGTACGTGTTATATCATCAAACCCCATTTCAGCCTTAATCTTTATTGTGGAGTCTATCTTGTTTATCTCCTCCTCCTTGCTGCAACCTACTAACAGCGCTGTAGCCGCTAACATTGAAATTACTATACGCTTCATAGTTATACCATTATTAGAGTTCATTATCATAATCATTTATATCAAAGTCGCCACCAGGACCACCTTCTACCCAATTGGGCGCACTAACAGCAAAGCCGCACTCTAAAACCACCTCGATCATTTTGAGAGTTGGTTTTTGATACCTTGTTTTCATAATTACTCTCCTTTGTAATTTGTTAATATTATTTATTCAGCACTACGATTAGCCTACTCATCTGATTGTACATGTGACGAAGTTTGCAACTGCATGTACAAAGAGGTAGAATACTCTCATAATATCAAAATAGTGTTTTTGTGTAGCAAATATATAAACTTTTGTCGATTTTTTTACTTTGCTCTCCATTTTTTTGTGGTTATGCTGTCAAAATTTTGAAAAATGGCACAATTCAAAATATATTTCATACCTTTGTCGGTAAATTATTGGTGATTATGGAATTTATTGAAAGTATGCTCTTTGGTGGGGGCATTGCGCACTCGATATTTGTTTTTGCGGTGGCGATTGCTATCGGTACGGCGTTGAGTAAGGTTAAGATTGGCGGTATCTCGCTCGGCTCAACTTGGATTCTCTTTGCGGGTATTGCGTTGAGTTATTTTGGTATGCGTGTGGATAGCGATATGCTCAACTTTGCCCGTGACTTTGGTCTGACGCTCTTTGTCTTTTCAATCGGTCTGCAGATTGGTCCAGGATTCTTCTCCTCGTTGCGCGCTGGTGGACTAAAGCAGATGTGGCTTGCTGTGCTTGTTATGGCGCTGGGTGTGATTGTGACGCTTATAATTGGTCAGGTAACAGGTACTCCTCTACAGACAATGGTAGGTGTTATGGATGGTGCGGCGGTAAATACACCGGCGATGGGTGCTACGCAGCAGGCTTATTTAGATATAATGGGCACTGAGGATAGCACTATCCCTATGAGTTTCGCTATTGCATATCCATTTGGTGTGGTGGCGGTAATTATCGCCTTTCTGATTCTTAAGCCGTTGTTGAAAATTAACTTAGATGTTGAGAATGAGGCACTTCGTGCACTGAGTAACGAGAATAAGTTTGCGGCAAAATTCTCTCTTGAGGTGCTAAATGGTCAAATTGATGGCAAGAAGGTGAGCGAAATACGTAATATAATTGCTCGTCAGTTTGTTATCTCGCGCATATCACATGATGGCAATAAGGCATTTATTGCCGATTCGGAGAGTAGGGTATATAGCGGCGATAAGCTCTTTATAGTCAGTGCAATGGAGGATAAAGAGGCGATACTCGCCTTTCTTGGTCGTGAGGTTGATATGTTAGAGCAGGAGTGGGGAGAATTTGAGGGTAAACTTGTCTCTCGTCGCATTGTCGTTACACGCGCTGAGATAAATGGCAAAAAGTTCTCAGATTTGCGCCTTAGAACAAAGTATGGAATCAATATTACCCGTGTAAACCGCGCTGGTGTAGACCTTATTCCGTATCAGGGTATGGAACTTCAACTTGGTGATAAGGTTATGGTCGTAGGCTCTGAGAGCGCGATAGAACAGGTGGCAGAACTACTCGGAAATTCACTCAAGAAACTTCATCAGCCGCATATATTTACTATATTCCTCGGCATTGCACTCGGTGTGTTTGTCGGCTCTATTCCGCTTGTTGAATCGCCACAAATTAAGCTTGGTCTTGCCGCTGGTCCAATGCTTATGGCAATTCTTATTGGTCGCTTTGGAACACACTGGCACTTAATCACTTATACAACCGTCAGCGCAAACCTTATGCTTAGAGAGGTCGGTCTTGCAATGTTCCTTGCCTCTGTAGGATTAGCTTCGGGAGAGGGATTTATTGACGCGCTTGTTTCAGGTGGATATATCTGGATGCTTTATGCGCTCATTATCGCCATTGTTCCATTGATTCTTGTTGGTGTTTTTGCCCGCAAGGTCTACAAGATGGATTACTATACCCTTATGGGAACTCTTGCGGGTAGTATGACAAATCCTATTGCTCTGACATACGCAAATAACGTTGCAGGCTCTGATATGCCAGCCATTAGTTATGCTACGGTCTATCCACTTGTGATGTTCCTGCGTGTGGTAATTGCCCAGAGTATGATATTATTTCTATTGTAAAGTATAAAGCAAAAATAAAGCAGTGGGCAACCACTGCTTTATTTTTGCTTTATACTATCTCTTGCGACGTCTACGACGGTAGGCTGAGCTGTGTTGGTATTGGCGAACTTTGCGGCGGATGCCGAGGACAAGCATGCCGAGCAGAGTAATACCGATAACGATAAGTACCCATGGCTTTACGACCTCGCCCTTGACTCGTGCCCACATCTCAAGCATCTGCTCAGTACGAGCGCCAGAGTCGTGCATCATTGCGCAGCGCTCAATAACCTTGCGGTCTGGATATAGCACCGCGTCAATCTTTACATTCTCTGCACCTTCGCCAAAGAAGTAGCTTGCATCTACACCATTTTCAAGGCTGTCGTCAATCTTTGCCTCAAGGACCTCTGGAGTTGCCACAGCGCTGACATAGCCGATGGCATCCATATTCTTCAGAGCTACGTCTGCGCGGCACATATAGTTGATAAAGTAGCGCGCAGCCTTAATGTTCTTAGCATACTTCGGTATTACCCAGCCGTCAAACCAGACATTGCTACCCTCATCGGGAACGTAGTAGTCAAGTGTTACGCCCACATCTGCAGCCTCCTCAATAGCCCAAACAGCATCACCGCTCCAAGTGAGGTTTATGTACGCCTTCTCTTTGGTCATCATCTCCTTGCCAAAGTCCGCCTCCCAACCTGCTACATTGCGTTTAGCCCTCTTAAGGAACTCCTCTACAAGGGCTATAGACTCGTCCGATGCGTCATACATTACCTCATCCATTGTAACCTCGCCGCGGTCAATAGCGTCGCGCTTGAGGTAGACCAAAATAGGACTGTAAACATCACGGA
>SUZO01000017.1 GCA_015059805.1 Rikenellaceae bacterium | reverse complement strand
ACAGAGGTGCGTTAGGGTATAGAGGGAGCATAATTGCGTGTACAATCTCGTGGATGTGGTCTAATCTAGTAGAAAGGACAATGTTGTTAATAGTACGACCTGCGTATCTTTTATGTGAGCGTATAGGCGTGTATGTAAGTCCAATCATACTCGCACACTCATCTATGCTACTGCCTGTAATATATACAATTGGGTTGTTTATTAAATTATAATCACGAACAAACGTGTTGGCGAATTTTGTGGACTTTCTCATCGCCTTGTAATCAACAGCTGCACCACTACCAATGTAAAACTCAACGCACCCTTTGTGAAATTGTGCACACCTGCTTTTTATAGCATTAAAATAGTTCATCAAACGCCAATTGTTGCCAATATGTATTGCGCAGACTTTGTAAATTGAGTTAATCAGACCACCTTTTATCGCGCTATTGGGATAGTAGGCTATTGTGTTTATCTCGTATATTGTATCGGTAAGTTTGCGGATGTTGTACGTGTTTAATAGACCATCTTTGTGCAGACCTAAATGGATGTCAGACTCTCCATTTATCCAGAAATGTGATGTGTCTGCATTAGTATCAATGGCATTGATATAACTCTGCCATACTTTACTTATTTCGGATAGATTTTTATCGTTGTTGAAATACCCCAACTCTGATGAAAAAGTCAGTCGCTGAGCATTCACATTAACACTGAACAATAGAATAACTATGCAAATTATCGGCTTGATGTATTTCATTGTTGTATTATTTGGGCTATCTCTGCTTTTGTTTCAGGGGTTATGTGCGACCATCTGCCGACAATGTTGCCGTTGCTGTCAATGAGGATGAAGCAGGGGATTAGCTCTATGTCGTATGCTAACGTAATGTCCACCTGCTCTGGAAAGTAGTAGTTGTCAGCATCGCTCGCTCTTTGTGCTATAAGCTGTTGCCACTGCGTAAGGTCGTGCTGTGATACTGCTTCGTGCCACTCTACAATATCCTCGTCAGCAGATATGCTTAGTATCTGCAACTTGTCGCCATAGAGTTTATGAATCTCTCGCAGTTTTGGTATCTCGTAAATGCACGGAACGCACCAACTTGCCCAAAAGTCAAGTAGGACATACCCCTTTTGATAGTACTCCGAGAGCGTTACACTGCCTCCATTTATTGTGCTGAGGGTAAAATCAAGGGCTTTGCTGCCAACCTTTCCGCCATTAAGTTTATATATCTCGTGGCGCACAGCCATAAGAGAACCAAGAGTACTTCGCTGTTGGTCTACAGTGAGCGCATTTATAAGAGGCTCTATTGTCTGTTCGTCGCATCCCAAACTAATTAGCCTATCAATGATATTTGGCACAAGGGCATTGTTAGGATGAGCTTTTACGAACTCAATAGCCATTTTCTGCCATCTATTGTTCATTGCGCGATGCTCAGCAACCATTGCATAAAACTGAGCTAAAAGGTCATATGCGCTATCTAAACCCGCCTCTGTCGCCGCTAACCATTCACTGTTCTTGAGCAGCACCTCGTGATTTTTCTCATACACCGCCTTATCATACTCGGCAAAAGCTTGACGATACTGCTTAAGGTCATCGCCTATGCTTAGTCCCGACAAAGTGTAGTCATACAATGTACTGCGCTCGGCACTAAACTTGAGTCTTGATGGCTCTAAATATAACTGCGCACAATCCAAATTACGAAAAGTTATCTCTGCTGGCACAACTCCATCAACACAACCTTGGAATTGAAACTTTCCATTGTTAAGGTATGCTGTGTCACACTGCTTGTACCATATATCCCCACGCTTGGCGGGGTAAGATAGGCATATCATCTCGCCATCTTCGGCATTTGCGATTGTACCAGTTAATCTAAAGTCGCTGCTGCTGTTGCAAGAAACAAGCAGCGCGATAACTGTCAGTATCAGAACTCTTTTCATAGTTAGATGCTATTTTCCGATGCAGATTTTTACTTGTTCTGTATCAAATCCTACGGTTTTGAGTACAACTGTTCCACTTTTGTCTATAACAAAGCAGGTTGGAGTGGACTGTACGCCATACTTTATCTTAAATGGTGAGTAATCTGGCATCAATTCAGATATAAATATATAGTCATCGGAATATTGATTGCGAAATTCTTTCAGCTCCTCAAGAGTGCTAACAGAATAATAGACAACTATTGCAAGGTTGTCCTTTGCATACTCCTCGCGCAGGGCTGCAAGTTCTCTACGACCAGAACGCCCCATACATCCCAAACCGCCGTAGATAAGCAGTATGTTTTTATTGCTGTGTTCATCCCAAACAAATTTGTTTCCATCAGCATCTACAACATCAATCGGAACGAATTTCATACCTGCTTCAATCTGTTGTGTTGCAATATGCTCTTTGATTGCCTCTGCACACTGTGATCTGCGAAGGTCGCGAGGTAGATTAGACAAAATATCTTTCAGGGTATCCTTCTCAATATCTAATCTAAGCATAAAACAGCGTCTCAGTCCACTTGGTGTGGCTGAATACTCAAGAGCAAGTTCCTTATTTCTTCTATCTGCGTAGGTCTCTAATTCTACTGCCTTTATGTATAAAGAGTCCTCTTTTTCAGCGTATAATTCGGCTAATCTTTCGCCCTTAATTTCATACTCAGCCCATAAAATGCTATCAGCCTTTATGTACTCTTGTTCGCGCTTCACACTATGAAACTTGGGTGCGCACTGAACGAATACCAAACAGCAAAGAGTGAAAAATAAAAATGTTTTGTTCATATTAAAAGCTATTTTCCGATGCAAAACGAGGAGAAAATTGACTGGAGTATCGTGTCCGAGGTAATGCTACCTGTAATCTCGCCTATGTGGTTGATAGCCACGCGGATATCCTCGGTAAGTAGTTCTGTTGAGATGTTGTTTGCAAGGGCTGTTTGAGCCGATGTGAGTGCTGTGTAGGCGGCATTAAGAGCCTCGTAGTGGCGAAGATTAGAAACTACAGCCTCGCCGCGGTAGGCTGCCGTAGTATCGACAGTTTTGCGTAGAGCGTTTTGCAGGGTGTCAATGCCCGTATTCTCGCGTGCAGAGATATAAATTGCATCCGTAAAGTTACGCTCTTGGGTAGTATCAGCCTTGTTTACTACGCGGATAAGGGTTTGGTTTTCAGTGAGTTCTACTCTCTCAAAGCCTCCCGTTGGCTCGGCAATACTTACAACAATTTGCGCCTTTTTGACTGCCGCTATTGTGCGCTCAATACCCATTCTTTCAAGGGTGTCGTCTGTCGTGCGTATGCCCGCCGTGTCAATAAATCGGAAGCGTATGCCGTCAATAACTACGCTCTCCTCAATAGTATCTCGCGTAGTACCCGCGATATCCGAAACCATCGCCCTCTGCTCGCCCACAAGGCGGTTGAGCAGGGTACTCTTACCCACATTTGGCGCGCCGATAATCGCCACGCCAACGCCATTGCGGATAGCATTGCCCGTGTGGAACGAGTTTTTGAGCTGGCTGACAACATCTATTGTCGCTCTGAGCATCTGCTGTAGGCGGCTGCGGTCGGCAAATACTACATCCTCCTCGCCAAAATCAAGCTCCAACTCAAGTAGCGATGTCAGCTCTATAAGTTTACCTCTCAAATTGTTAAGCGTGTCAGAGTATCCCCCTCGCATCTGCGTTGAGGCGATGATATGTGCCGCTTGAGAGTCGGCAGCGATAATATCCGCCACAGCCTCTGCCTGTGAGAGGTCTATGCGACCTGCAGCAAAGGCGCGAGCAGAGAACTCGCCTGGCTCGGCAAGCCTTGCACCCTGACGACAAATTAGGGAGATAATCGTTGAGACGATATATCGTGAGCCATGTGTAGAGATCTCTACACTCTGCTCGCCCGTATATGAGTGTGGGGCGTGAAACACCGACACAAGCACATCGTCAATAACTCTATCGCCATCAACAATATTGCCGTAGTGGAGAGTATGTGTCGCCGCCTCGGATAGAGGTTTGCGACCACGAAAAACCTTGTCGCACAGCGCAATAGAGCCTTCACCGCTCACTCTAATAATGGCAATAGCTCCACCCGTAGCACTTGCAGGGGCAACGATAACTCCTTGACTAAACATTATGAGCGTGGTTTAGGACGGTTAATTCTTAACTTCTGACCTGGGCGGATAACTGTAGACTTGAGCTTATTCCAGCGCATAATCTCCTTAACGGTGCAGCGGTTGCGCTTGGCGATGATTCCCAGATTGTCGCCACTGCGCACTGTATAGGTATATCCAAGACCCTCAGCACGCTTCTTATCAAGGTTTGCAGGGTTGATGTACTCCTTCAGGTAGAGTGAGTCTTTAGAGTATATCTGCTCCTGATGCTCAATAAACTGAGAAATGTAGTTTGTTGGCAGACGTAGTGAGTATGGTTTGCGTGCAGCAGGGATGATGTCAATTTTATATTGAGGGTTGAGAGTTTTGAGCGTCTCAAGAGGTATGTCAAGCGTAGAAGCCACCTGCCCAAGGTGCATGGTGCGGTTGATTGTCACCGTGTCTGTAGCGATGCAGTCGGGCGTTGCTATTGGGGTAATGCCGTGCTGTTTGTGGTATGTGTAGACATATAATGCCGCAATAAACTTCGGAACGTAGCCCCTTGTCTCGGTATTAAGGTCGTAGTATATGTCCCAGTAGCTCTTTGCACCACCAGACCTTGCAAGGGCGCGACTTATTCTGCCTGGACCAGCGTTATATGCCGCTAATGCCAACGCCCAGTCTCCAAAGGTGTCGTAGAGGTGCTTGAGAAATTTGCATGCAGCGCGAGTGGAGAGAATGATGTCGCAACGCTCGTCTACAAGAGAGTTAATCTCAAGACCTAAATTCTTACCAGTGCTTGGCATAAACTGCCACAGACCCACAGCGCCAGCGCGAGAGCTAATAGTAGGGTTGAGGTTGGACTCAATAATTGCAAGTGCGCACAGCTCTACAGGTAGACCTGCATTGATAAGCTCCTGCTCAAAAATCGGAAAGTAGAACTTAGATAGACCAATAACGCGACTCATCGGGCTCCACTTATTCTCAAGGTAGTAGTCAATATACTTGCGTACGGCACTATTATATGGCAGATGTACTGGCGATACCATATCTTGTAGACGCATCTTGTAGAGGCTGTCCTTTGGAAGGTTACACTCCTCGGTGAGGTCCGCAGAGAACTGCTCAAAGTAGTTGTCGTAGCTCTCTATGGTACTCATGGTCTGCCACTGGTGGAGCAGAGAGTCTATCTGCGTAGGTGTTAATGTGTGGCTCAGTGTATCTATCCTCGGAGCAGCCTTAGGCTCTACGCGAATAGTATCTGTTACAACCACGCGCACAGTGTCGTAGATGGTTACAACGTTCTGCACCTTGGTTTTTTTCTTGTTCTTAAAGATATTCAAGCGAATAGGACCCGCTACAGAGCTGAAAAAGGTGAGTGTAGCGAGTAGTAGTATGGTGAGCTTTTTCATAATGCTTTCAAATACAGCTTCTTAAAACTTAAAACAGAAGTTCATGCCCATGGTGGCAGTGGTGCCAAGCCCTGGCTGGTAGGCGTAGTTAATCATCGGCGTAATATCTACACTCAGGTCATCCGATATATCATAATCGCGCAGGTGAGCATCTACGTGGGCATCTACAATCTGCAGAATGTAGATACCTGCAGTGAGGATGATACAGAGGTCACGATTTCGGCGATAACTATTTCTCAGATTCTTGAGGAACGACGATGCATAGCGACCACCAAACTCATCCTGCGAGCCATTTGGATATAGCTCTGGATGCTCGTCGTAGTCAAAACGCAGACGGTATGCCTTCTTAAATCGCTGATAACCACGGTTGTTCCAGTCTATACAGTAGATAGTGGTTGCAAAGCCTCCAATAACTATCGGCACGCGCCAGTAGCTCTTGTTGTAGACCTGTCCCGCTCCAGGGCAGATTGTTGAGAGCGTTGTAGCACGAGCAACAGCAGACACATCATTTGTAGCATAGCAGACCGCCGCATCGCCTATAAAATAGATGTACGAGGCGAGAGTGGTGAACATAAAGGTCTGCTTGAGAGTGTTGTGCTTAATCATCTCTCGCTGCAGGGCGTTCATCTCCTCTGTTCGCTTAAGACTTTGGTCGGTCATCGTCTCAAACTGCTGCTTGAGTGGCTTGTATTTATTCTGCTGATGTACCCACATGCCTATTGACGTACCTAAGGTAGAGTAGAGTATCGGCAACTTCCAGTACTGCTTGTTGTATATCTGACCAAAGCCAGGGAGTAGGGCAGAGGCGAAGCTAACCTTGCGCAGTGACATTGAGTCGCTGATAAATGGCTGCTTGCCATCGCGCTTCTCGGCTCTGCGGCGGAGTTTCTCTGCCTTGGCAAGAGAGTCGCGCTTGTCGCCGATAATCGAGTCTGCAAAGATAACACGGCGCAACGAATCTGGCAGAGCCATGCGTAGCGAATCTGAAACAACGACAAGCGAGTCCTTCGGCAGTGTGCGAAGTGAATCGGCAAGTTTTGTAATACGGATAGAGTCGCGGCGAGCTATGGCTGCAGAGTCAATCTTTACGAGCATACCTCCACTAACAGTGCGCTTTTCACCACGTAACTGTTTGGTGTATGGATTTACCTGTGCATAGCTGAGCGTTGTGACAAAGAGTGTTGCCACAATGGTAAGGAGTATTTTTGTTAAACCCTTTGCCATACTAATGCTTAGAAAATCGCTCAATAAAACGGTCAATATCACTATCGTTCTCAAAGCCGATGGTAATCTTGCCACCGCCACTCTTTGTACGCTTGATAGATATATTCTCCGAGAAGAACTGCTCAAGATACTCCACAAGGCGAGTGTAGCTCTCTGGGTACTCCTCGTCTACGGTTGTTGCTGGTCGGCTCTTGCCCTCAGTGAGCGTGCGAACATACTCCTCTGCCTGACGAACAGAGAGGTTTGCCTTGATAATCCTCTTCAGAACAGCAATCTGCTGCTTCTCATTCTGTGCAGATGCTATAGCCTTTGCGTGACCCATTGATATTACACCCTCCTTAACGGCAAGCTGCACAGGGTCGGCAAGGCGGAGCAGACGCATATAGTTTGCAATTGTTGAGCGACGCTTGCCCACCTTCTCAGCAAGGGCATCCTGAGTAAGACCGCACTCGTCAATAAGACGCTGCATACCAAGGGCAATCTCAATGGCATTGAGGTCCTGACGCTGAATATTCTCAACAAGAGCCATAGCGTGCAAATTCTCATCGTCTACATTGCGGATATATGCTGGCAGAGTCTCAAGACCTGCAAGCTGAGCAGCACGCCAACGACGCTCACCGCTGATAATGAGGTATTTGTCACCCTGCTTGCGCACAGTAATTGGCTGTATAAGACCAAGTGTGCGCAGTGAATCTGCAAGCTCCTCAAGGGCAGTTTCGTCAAATGTACGGCGAGGCTGTGTAGGGTTAGGGATGCACTCCTCAACCTTAATCTCAGCCATCTCGGACATAGGCTTGACCTTAATATCTATTGTTTCGCTTCCGAAAATCGCGCCTAATCCGCGACCTAAACCTTTCTGCTTTGCCATATTTTTTATCTCTTTTATCACTTCTTTCTATTTCTCTTCAAAAACTCCTTTGCAAGGGTTAGATATGCCACGGCACCCACTGCAGATGCATCATAGAGCATAACAGGCTTGCCATGCGATGGTGCCTCACCTAAGCGGACATTGCGCTGGATAATTGTGTCGTAGGCAAGATTGCCAAAGTACTCACGAACCTCAGATACAACCTGATTATTCAGACGGTTGCGCATGTACATCGTCATCACAAAACCCTCAATCTCCAGATTCGGATTAAGCCCACTCTTAACTCTGTTGTAGGTGTTGAGCAACTTGCTCAGACCCTCAAGGGCAAGGTACTCGCACTGCACAGGTATAAGAATTGAGTCGGCAGCGGTTAGAATGTTCACAGTGGTAAATCCTAATGAAGGGGAACAATCAATAAATATGTAGTCGTACTTGTCGCGTACAGAGTCCACAATATTCTTTACAATGTGGTGACTGTTCTCCATATTTGGCAGCTCCGTCTCGGCGGCTACAAGCTCAATGCTTGAGGGCAGTAACCATAGATTTTTCACATCCTCACTCTTGAGAATAACCTGCTCGGCACTACACTCGCCAGTAATGCACTCGTAGATACCATTGAGGTTAATATCAAAGCCCAATCCAGAGGTGGCATTCGCCTGAGGATCGGCATCAAGGAGCAGTACCTTCTTGCCAAGTAGGGCAATAGAGGCTGCTAAATTTATCGCTGTGGTGGTCTTTCCTACGCCACCTTTTTGGTTTGCTAATGCTACAACTTTTCCCATATATGTGGTTTGAGTATCAAAATATCGTGCAAATTTAATAAAATTAAATTGAAACGCCATACAAATCCGCAAAATTGATTACCTTTGTAGGCAAATTGTACTCTATGACAGACGAGAATATACATACAGGCTTTAATGAGCATGATGACCATCCGCTTGAATCTCATGGTTTTGAGAGAATTCCGCATAAGGGAGATTTTCCGACATTTCTTGACCTTGTTGCTATGGTGGCGCTTGTGGTCTTTTCTCAAATTGTCGTCTCGGTTGTTGGCGTGGCGTTAGGTCTGCCTATGCCAGATATGCTTAGTGGAGAAATTATTGATATTGAGCAGTTTATAGGTATCCAGGTGGTGCGTGGAGAGAGTTTCGCTATTATCTATCCTCTCTCGATGCTTCTTGCCTCTGCCTCTGTCTATTTTTACATCAATTTCCGCGATGGAAAGGGGAAAATTGCCCGCGCTTCATCTTGTGGCTTTAATCCGAATGTAATTCTTGGTGGGCTTATTTGGCTTATAGCTGTGCAGGTTGTCGTTGAGCCTCTTTCACTGCTTTTGCCAGCTGCAAATCAGGGGTCGGGACAGGGCTTTTGGGCAATAGTTACAGCGGTTATTTTTGCGCCTGTTTTTGAGGAGTTGCTGTTCAGAGGATTGGTGCTTGAATCGCTGTTACGCCGCCATAGGAGGTCGTTTTCGGTAGTTGTGTCATCACTCTTTTTTGCTATTGTTCACTTCCAGCCATCTGTGATGTTTACGGCGTTTGTTTCGGGTCTTGTTTTGGGTACAATTTACCTCCATACAAACTCTATATTTTCTACCATAATTCTGCATTCTATTAACAACGCAATCGCCTATTCGCTAATCACTCTTGACCTGCAGAATTTATCATACTATCAGATTCTTGGTGGCGGCTCACTGTACTACTCTGTGTATGGATTTTGTTTTGTAATTTGTGTGGTTGCGACTGTGGAGACATGGCGCCGCCGAAAGCGAAAAATAGGCTCTGTATAGCTGTGTAAATTGTCAATAATGGAGAGAAAAGTGGCTGCGAGGCTATTTTTCTCTCTTTTTTGCAATATTATTACGTAGTAATACGTTGTATTCCGACGAAAAATTGTATATTTGCAGGTTGAATATGAAGAATTGGAGTTATATATCGCTTTTTATTGTGCTTTTCTTTGCGACCTCTTGTCGTGAGGCATCAACACTCTTTGGTTACGATACAGTGGCTAAGGTGGGTGGAAATACACTTACCGCTACTGAGATTTCTGCAGCTGTGCCTAAAGGTCTTACAGGTTCAGACTCTGTGAGTTATGTTGATTCATACATTGATAAGTGGATAATCCGTCAGCTTAAGTTGCAGGAGGCGGAGCTTATATTTTCATCCTCCGAGGCAGATATTGACCGCATGGTTGAGGAGTATCGTCAGTCGTTGCTTATTCGCAAGATTGAGCAGTACTATCTTGACAAGGATGTCAATTTCCAAATCTCTGACAGCGATGTTGAGGAGTACTACAAGGCGCACAAGAGCGATTTCCGCCTCACTTCGCCGGTGGTTAAGGGTTATGTGGTGGCTGTACCTGAGAAGTATCGCCGTCGTGAGTGGATACTCCAGATGTTGCGCTCTCCAAAGGCTGGTAAGTTTGAGGAGGCGGAGCAGGTATGCCTTAAGAATAACTTTAGGCTTGTGAAGTATCAGGATTGGGTCGATTATGCTGAGTATTTAGCTCACCTGCCGCTTCTTCGTTCTGCAAATCATGAGAAACTCCTCTCAGAGCGTAGCGTGCAGCAGATTCATCATCAGTCTACATACTACTATTTCCGTGTGACAGATATGCTTAAGGCTGGGGAGCCTATGCCTCTGTTTATGGCAAAAGATAAGATTTTGAGGATACTTACCAATCGCCGTCAGGGCGAGATTATTCGCAATAATGAGGAGCGTATTCGTAGAAATGCTAATGAAAATGGATTGGTAAAGTTGTACATAGACACAGTGAATATAAACTAAAAAAGAGATATGAAGAAAGTATTATTGACAGCGTTGGCTGTTGTGCTGGCGGGTGCTGGACTCTACGCAGAGAAGAGATTTGTGATGCTTGACAAGGTGGTTGCCGTGGTTGGAAACTCCTCTATTATGCACTCAGAGGTTGAGCAGGTTGCTCAGCAGCTTGTAGAGTCGCGTCGTGCTGAGGGTTACACCTCCGACCGCAACCCTAAGAGTGAGGCATTGGAGCAGCTTATGATGCAGAAGTTGCTCTACAATCAGGCTCTTATTGACTCTGTAGAGGTGAATATGGGTGACATTGTGCAGCGTGTGGAGATGCAGGTGCAGAGTATGACTGACGAGGCTGGCTCTATCGTTGAGCTTGAGCGCAAGAGCCACATGCCAATCTACCACATCCGCGAGCTTGTGCGCCGTCAGGTGGAGGAGCAGACCTACGCCTCGGCTATGCAGAACGATGTTATTGGTAAGGTCAAGGTTGTACCTGGAGAGGTTGAGCTCTTCTATAACAACACCAATAAGGAGGATTTGCCAATTATTGCTGAGCAGTATGTCTATGCCCACATTACTAAATATCCAAAGGGCATGGAGGCTGCTAAGCGCCGTACTCGTGAGCGCCTGCTTGATATGCGCGAGCGAATTGTAACTGGTAAGGCTCAATTTGCAACCCTTGCACGTATGTACTCTATTGATGGCGCGGCTATTCGTGGTGGTGAGCTTGAGCCTACAACACTCAATGGTTGGGTTAAGCCTTTTGCTGATGCTGTTGAGGAGCTTAAGCCAGGTCAGGTATCTGAGGTCGTTGAGACTCAGTTTGGTCTGCACATTATCCAGATGATTGACAAGCGTGGCAACCTCTATCACTGCCGCCACATTGTCCTTCGTCCGACATATACCACAGATGAGATTGTAGCCCCTATGCTTGAGTTGGATAGTATTGCAAACCTTATCCGCAAGGACTCTCTTACTTTTGAGGCTGCAGCATTAGCACACTCAGATGATAAGCACTCAAAGCAGAATGGTGGTATTGTTACAAACCACGACCTGCTTGAGCACTACTCAGCTTTTGATGCAAAACTTACGGCGACAAAGTTCCTTAAGGAGGACTTCGGCGTTGGTGGTGGTAAGAGCATTGACGACTACAACGCCATCCGTTATATGAAGAAGGGCGATATTTCAACAGCCTTCCGCTCTTCGGATATGAATGGAAATGAGTTGTGCAAGATTATAAAGCTTGTTGATGTTATCCCTTCACACAAGGCAACTCTTGACGAGGATTACCTCCGCCTTGAGCAGATAGCTCTTCAGGAGAAGCAGCAGAAGGTCTTTCAGCAGTGGCTTAACAAGAAGATTGAGGTGATGTATGTCTACATCAGCCCAGAGTTCCGCTATGACGACTTCTTGAATAAGAGTTGGGTTAAAAAAGAGATGAAGTAGTGCGTAAAACATTAGTAACCATATCGGCACTTTTATTGGCTACTGCGAGCATTGTCTTTGCGGGTAGTACGGGTATGCCTCGTCTGCCAGAGCCGCAAAGTAGTGCGCAGAGCCAGGAGCGTAGGTCGGAAAAGTCGGACAAATATGTAGATATGAAGTCCGATGCGGGTCGTCAGACACAGATTGGTGGTCGTAAGATACTTATTGCTGTGGGTAACTTCGCAGCTCATCATAATGGTACTGTCATCACTTGTGACAGTACTGTTCGTTATTCAGACTCCCACCTTGAGTGCTTTGGCAATGTGCTGATAAATAAGGGTTCAACATTTATCTATGGCGATAGGGCTGAGTACGATGGAGAGAAGAATGAGGCTCGCATCTATTCAGATATTATCAAGGTTGTTGATGGTACAACAACAATGTACACCTACAACTTTACATTCAACACCAAGAGCAATATAGGCACTTTTACAGGCGGTGGCGTGGTTATAGATGAGAAGAATCGCCTTGAGTCTGATAAGGGCTACTACAATGCTGATACTAAGGATATTATCTGCGTTGAGCGGGTAGAGATGCGCGATGATAAGTATCAGATGAAGGGCGACTCGGTAATCTACAATATGGATACCAATAATGCCCGCTTCTTCCGCAATACTAATATCTGGAATCAGGAGGAGAATGAGTATCTCTATGCCGACTGTGGTGAATTCCGCGATTCGGAGGATTTGTATCGCCTGACTGAGAATGGATATATCCTTACTGAGGAGCAGGAGCTGTGGAGTGATAGCCTTGACTACTACCGCGAGCGAGGATATGCCCTTTTGCGCAAAAATATCCAGATTGACGACAGTAAGAATAAGATTATCGCCTTTGGTGATTGGGGTGAGTATTGGAAGGAGCCAGGAAATGCCTTCCTTACTCAAAATCCAGCTATGGTGAGCTACGATGCCGAGCAGGGCGATTCGCTCTTTATCCGCTCAGACTCGATGTATCTCTTTACTAAAGACCCCGTTGCTGAGCGCCTTGAGCGTGAGCGTATCGCTAAGCACCGTGCAGACTCTATAGCCCTTGCAGACTCACTTGCTAAGGTAGCTAAGGAGGCTGAGGCTGCTAAGGCGGCAGCAAAGCAAGCAGGAAAGAGTGAGCAGAGCGAGCAGGTTGAGGAGAATGAGCAGCAGAAACCTGCACAGCCGATGACTAACCAGCAGCGCCGCGAGCAGGCTCTTGCCGCTCTTGAGAATGCTAAAAAGAGCGGCAGCAGAGGTCGTGGCGAGGATAGAAATCGTAAAAATCAACCTCAGCAGGGTAAACATAGCCCAGCACCTTCACAAACCCCTTCACCGGCTGAACCTAATATGGGTGTAGTTGGTGGAGCTGACTCTTTGGCTGTTGATTCGCTTGCTAAGGACTCAATGGCTGTAGACTCACTGCTTCCAGATAGCCTTAAGAGTCCACTTGACACGCTGACTGTTAAGCAGCGCAAGGCTCTTGAGAAGGCGGCAGCAAAGGCTCTTAAGCAGCATATCCGTGACTCTGTGAAAAAGGTTAAAGCCGATAGCCTTCGTGTTAAACTTGACTCTATTGCGGCGCGTCGTCAGGCTAAGCGTACTGCGTACTATAAGAAGTTGGAGCGTCAGGACTCAATCTATAAGGCTAAGGCTCGTGAGCGTGCTGACAAGAAACTTCGCAAGAGGGTTATGCGCCTTGAGCGCCGAGGTATAGTTATCCAGCCTGTACACGACTCTGTATTTAGGCAGATAGACTCTATAATCTATGCCGACTCTGTGCCACATGACTCATTAGTGCGCCACATGTTGGACTCTATCATTGCAAAGCACTTCCCTCGCAAGGAGAAGGTCGATACTACCGCTATGGCAACAGATACTGTGGCTGTAGACTCAACTTTTAAGCTCATTATGGCTCTTCGCAATGTGCGTATGTTCCGCAGTGATGCCCAGATGGTGTGCGACTCGCTTATTTCGCGCAGTACCGACTCGGTTATTCACCTCTATCGTAATCCAGTGCTATGGAATGAGGAGAATCAGATTATTGCCGACAGTATGCATATCTATAACACTGCTGGTAGACTTACAAAGGCGCTGTTTGAGGGTCACCCGATGACTATTGCCGAGATAGATACGGCGCACTACAATCAGGTGGCGGGTAAGGAGATGATTGCCTACTTTAATGAGAAAAATGAGCTATATCGTAACGATGTGAACGGTAATGTGCAGACCATATATTATATGCAGGAGGAGAACTCGCCTCAGATTACCATGATGGCGTATATTGAGAGTGGCGATATGACTGCATACCTTGAGAATCGTCAGCTTAAGGGTATTACATACCGTACAAATCCGACATATTTCTTCTATCCGATAGATAAGATACCTGAGGATAGAGAGACTAAGCTCAAGGGTTTTAAGTGGGAGGCTAATCGTCGCCCTACGCGTGATAGCGTCATGACTCGCACTATCCGTCCAACGGAGCGAATTGAGAGGGGTAACCTTGCACGACCAAATTTCCCTATTGAGCGTGCAATGACACTTCGCCGACAGCGACTGCTTGAGCAGGGACGTTGGCGCGACAGAACAGATACACTATCTATTGAGACTATAGAGTGGGTGGAGTCGGTGAAGGAGTAGAGCGAAATAGATAACAGATAAAATATATAGCAATGTGGGATAAGAAGAACCTTAGATTTGAGACCCGTCAGATACATGGCGGATATAGTGTAGATCAGACAGGCTCACGTGGTGTGGCAATATACCCAACTGCGGCATATCACTTCAAGAGTTGCGACTATGCAGCAAACCTCTTTGAGCTTAGCGAGCCAGGAAATATCTACACCCGACTACATAACCCAACTACGGCTGCATACGAGCAGCGTATATCCTCGCTCTATAACGCTGTTGGTGCTCTTGCAGTATCTTCGGGCATGGCGGCGATATTTATTACAGTTACCGCCCTTGCTCAGGCTGGCGATAATATCGTTGCAGCACCATTCCTCTATGGTGGTACATACAACCAGTTTAGGGTTTCATTGCGCAAGCTGGGTATTGAGGTGCGCATAGCCTCTTCGGACTCTATAGAGGAGTTTGAGGCACTTATTGATGGCAATACTAAGATGATTTATGTTGAGAGCATGGGTAACCCTACTTGCGAGGTGGCAGACCTTGAGGCTTTGGGTCGCTTAGCTACAGCATACGATCTCCCTTTTGTTGTTGATAACACCTTTGGTGCAGCGGGATTCCTCTGTAACCCATTTGATTGGGGTGCAAATATCGTCGTTGATTCTGCAACAAAGTGGATTAACGGTCATGGTACGGCTATGGGCGGAATTATCGTTGATGGCGGAAATTATAACTGGGGTAATGGCAAGTTTCCACAAATTGATGGTCCATCAGAGGGCTATCATGGGCTTAATATATACGAAACATTTGGAAATCAAGCATTTATCGTCAAGTGTCGTGTAGATGGTCTGCGTGATTTTGGTTGCTCACCTTCGCCATTTGACTCCTACCTTATGATGCTTGGTCTTGAGACCCTCTCACTGCGTGTCGCTCATCAGGTCGAGAGCTGTCGCACGCTTGCTGAGTATTGCCGTGAACATCCGAGGATTGCTCGCGTAAGCTATGTCGGTTTTGAGGACCACCCTGGATATAAAAACGCCCAGAAGTACTACCGCTTTGGAGCATCGGCTGTGATGAATATAGAACTTAATGGAACGCTTGAGAGTACCGTAAAGTTTGTTGAGTCACTCAAGCTGATGGGTAATATGACGATGATTGGCGACAGTATTAGCGTTGTCACTCACCCAGCATCTACAACCCATAAACAGCTTTCGCAGGAGGATTTGGCAGCGGCAGGTGTAACACCAACACTTCTGCGCATATCTTTGGGACTGGAGAATGTTGAGGATATTATTGACGATTTTGAACAGGCTTTTGAGAGTATAGATGAGTAGAGTATATCACTATCCACACCCATTTACCACCGAGGGAGGTTTTACATTTCCTTCGCTTGACATCGCATACGACACCTACGGTCAGATGAACGAGGCGAAGAGTAATGTCATCTGGGTCTGCCACGCCCTTACGGCAAATTCGGATGTTGCAGATTGGTGGCCTCATACAGTGGAGGAGGGTTGCTTTCTTGACCCTGCAAAGTACTTTACTGTCTGCGCAAACTTTCTCGGCTCACACTATGGCACTACAGGTCCGCTCTCTGTAAACCCCGCAACGGGGGAGAAGTGGTACTCCGACTTTCCGCTTGTGACTGTGAGGGATATGGTGCGCGTTCATCAGCTGCTTGCCGAGCATTTGGGCATTAAGCAAGTTAAACTGCTTATTGGTAGCTCTATTGGTGGCTTTCAGTGCCTTGAGTGGGCAGTTATGCAGCCTGATTTTGCACAGAAGGCGGCATTTATCGCAACTACACCTCGCACCCTTGCCTGGGCATCGGGCTTTAACGAGTCGCAGCGTATGGCTATAGAGTGCGACCCAACATTCGGTCAGCGAACAGATGAGGCGGGACTTACTGGTATGGCTGTTGCACGAAGTATTGCTCTACTGAGCTATCGTGGTGGTATGGCGTACAACATTTCGCAGGAGGACTCTGACCCTGATAACGCCTCGTTTAACCGCCGCGTGCTGAGCTATCAACGCTATCAGGGTGAGAAGTTGCGCCGTAGGTTTAACGCATACTCATACTATCGCCTCTCGCAGGCTGTAGACTCGCATAACCTTGGTCGTGAGCGTGGTAGGGTAGAGGATGTGCTGAAGGGTATTAAGGCAAAGAGCCTTGTGGTGGCTATAACCTCGGATATTATCTTCCCACCTGAGGACCACGATATACTTGTGAAGAATATCCCCGATGTGACCTATCGCACTATAGACTCAGTCTTTGGTCACGATGGATTTTTGGTGGAGCATAAACTTTTGAATGAGATAATTTTAGACTTTATAAAAGATGAATAGCAAGAAGTTACAGATTGGACTCTTTGGCTTTGGTACTGTTGGCAAGGGTCTGTATGATGTTCTAAAGCGTATTGGCGCGACTAATGTGGAGATTCGCCGTATCTGCGTGCGCGATATTACAAAACCTCGCTCTATTGAGGCAAACTTTACTGATAATCCTGACGATATATTCTCTGACCCAGAGGTAAACTTTATCGTTGAGCTTATAGACGATGCAGATGCTGCATATACTATCGTAAAGACTGCCCTTATGAAGCGCCTGCCAGTTGTTTCGGGTAATAAGAAGATGCTCGCCTACCATATTGAGGAGCTTATGGAGCTTCAGCAGCAGTATAACACCGCTCTGCTCTATGACGCATCGGCTTGTGGCTCTATTCCAGTAATCCGTAACCTTGAGGAGTACTACGATAACGACCTGCTAACATCTGTAAAGGGTATCCTTAATGGCTCGTCAAACTTTATCCTCAGTAAGATTTTTAATGAGAAGATGTCCTACCCAGATGCGCTTAAACTTGCGCAGGATTTGGGCTTTGCCGAGAGTAACCCTTCACTGGATATTGACGGCTGGGACTCACTCTTTAAGCTTATTATCATTACCGTTCACGCCTTTGGTCTCTATGTGGCGCCAGAGAAGATTTTTACATACGGAATCTCAAATATGAACGACAACGACATCCGCTTTGCCACTGAGAAGGAACGCCGCTTTAAGCTCGTTGCTCATGTTGAAAAGCTCGCTGATAATCGCCTGATTATGAGCGTAATGCCGCAACTTATCTCTCGCAATAAGTATATCTATAGCGTTGAGGATGAGTTCAATGGCGTTGTTATCAAGGGTCTTTTCTATGATAAGCAGTTTATGTTTGGTCGCGGAGCTGGTGGCTATCCAACTGGCTCGGCAGTACTGAGCGATATTACCGCTTGCCTGTATAACTATAAGTACGAGTATAAGAAGCGTAAGGACTCGCAGCTGCCTACCTATACCACCGACCACACTTTCCGCATCTACTATCGCTATACCGATGCTGAGGATCTTGCACTGCTCCACTTTGACTCTATTAGCGAGAACTATATCTCAGATGACTATAAGTATGTCGTTGGTCGTATCTCTCTAACTGAGCTGCATCGTAATCAGGAGGAGTTGCGTAAGCGTAACATCTTTATCGCGGCTTATCCAAGAGACTAATTTGTCGTGCATTTGTCATCAAAAGCACGCATCTGTGGCACATCCCTTAAAAAGTAGTGGCGGCTGTACGTTTTGTACTATCCGCCACTACTTTTTTGCACGATGCACCACAGCTACCTACTTTTGACGATAAATGAGGAGCGATTGCAACCCTCTATTTGCATTTTATCTATTAAATAGCTAACTTAGCAAATATTATTAGATGAAAAGTAGAAAATGAAGACGTTTAGAAGAGGTTATTTTAGGTCGGGAGATTTTTATGCCATTCTGCCGACGATTATCATAGCTCCGATATTGAGCTACATGTTGTCATTGGAAGATAGATATCCGACTTGGCCTTTGTGGCTGGTACCTGCTTTTCCGGTCTTATTGGTGATTTTGGATTTGCTACGTTGTAACTATGTAACGATCACCGATACAGAGATTGCATTTATACACCCATATCTCAGAACGTACAAAGAGGTACTATTTAAGGATATCACTCGTGTAAAGTTTGACTTGGCAAGTAGAACTATGATGAGAGTTATAGTATGGACACGCGATGGTGAGCGATTTAGCAAAGGGTTAGGATTAGTCCGTTGGCAGGATATAGATAATTTGGTCGATATATTTATCAGTCACGGTATTGAGGTTGATAAATATTGGAAAGACAAACTTAAATATTAAGTAGAAGAGGGGTATAGTTGTTTAAGCGTTTTTTGTTATGAAACGATTCTCGCTGATATTATTTGCTGTGCTGGTATGTGGTTCAATCTCTGCACAGAAGCTATCACAGGCGCAAATGGATAAGTTGATGCAGTGGACTCCGGGGCTTATAAAGTTATCAGATTGTCTGCCGTATTATAAAGCAAATAATTGCGAGGCTCAATTGCAAAAAATGCCAAAGGATTGGCAATGCGGCTTTAGTATGGGTAAGCGGGCGAAGTTGGGAGATATACTCAAATTTGCATACTCTGTAAATAGCGAATACTCTGCCTACGACCTGCCAATAGTTGATAACTATGCCTATCGTATCACATATAAGGACAAAGACTCAAACCTTGTCAGTGCAGTTTCAACAACTACATTGCTCTTTATTAAAGACCGTAAGGGTGGTGAGATGTCGGTCTATGTAAGACTTAGTTTTGTCAAAAATCACGATACCGACTGGGTACCGGCATTATCAAAACGGACAAAACGTGATTATTATGAGATTTATACACTACTTTCAGGTAAAGGGAAAGGTGTTCACAGATGTTATCCGGAGGGGGTAGACGGATGGACAGACCTATGGATTGAACGCGCAGAGCATATAGATACATTCAAGAAACGCCCTGCACCAGAAGTATTCTATACCGGAAAAGGTACAGAGGTGAAAGAGATACCTTTGGGGATGTTTGCCTGTGACCATTTTGATTCTGATGGCAATGGCGTTGCCGAGTGCGTGTTGCACTATGAATTAGGATTTTAACCAAACAAAAAAACTGAAAGCAAATCGCTTTCAGTTTTTTGTTTATGATAGTGCTATGAGTGCAAGTATCTGTGCTGTAAAGATTCTGAGGAACATCGTCAGCGGGTAGACCGTAGCGTAGGCGACTGCAGAGCGGTCGTTTGTAGAGACCGAGTTGGCGTAGGCAAGTGCTGGTGGGTCGGTCATAGCACCAGACATAAGTCCCATAATTGAGAAGTAGTCCAATTTGAAGACCTTGCGGGCAATAATACCGGTGATAAGCAGCGGAAGCATAGTGATTGCCACGCCGTAGAGAATCCACCAATATCCGCCGCCAGCAATCGCGCTCACAAAACCCTCACCTGCACCAAGACCTACAGCGGCGAGGAAGAGCGAGATACCAATCTCACGAATCATCATATTTGCGCTGTTGGTTGTAAAGGTCACCAGCTTATAGTTAGGTCCATAGCGAGCCATAAGTATCGCCACAACGAGCGGACCGCCTGCAAGACCGAGCTTTACTGGCAGCGGCACTCCAGGGAGCATAATCGGAATAGAACCGAGCAGCACACCGAGGAAGATACCAATAAAGATAGGCAATAGATTTGGGTGGTCAAGTCGGCGAACAGAGTTTCCGAGGATTGCAGCCACCTGATCAAGGTCGTTTTTGCGACCTACCACAACTACCACGTCACCCATCTGCAATCTCAGCTCGTATGTAGCCACTAGCTCAATACCTGCACGTACTACGCGAGTGATAGTTACGTTGTAGCTCTCGCGGATATGTAGGTCTGAGATGTGCTTGCCGTTAATGCCCGACTTAGTGACAAGAATTCGGCGCTTCTCAAGGTTTGAGGAGGATGTCTGCCACTCCTTGTCGTCAAGCTGCACACTCTCGCCAATGAGCGACTGCACAAGCTCTACGTCGCGGTTGCTGATAACCACGCGCAGAATGTCACCATCGCGAAGTTCAGTGTCGCCCGCTGCAATCTGCTGCTTGCCGTCACGAATCATACGCGCCACGACAAACTTGCTGCGGGTAATGTGGGCAATATCCTCTATTCTCTTGCCGATAATGCCCTTGTTGCACACCTTAAGGTCTATGCGGATAGTCTTTGGGGCGTTGCTGCGCTCGGCAAGTACCTTCTCTCGCTCAAGCTTGATGCGGAAGAGGTAGCGGATAAGGAGCATTGAGACGATAATACCCACAACACCAAGCGGATAGGCAACGGCGTATGCCGAGGCAAGACGGTTGGTAATGTCTGTACTGTTCGCTATAGTGTCAGAGATTGTCTGCTGCGCTGCACCAAGACCTGGGGTGTTTGTCACCGCTCCAGAGAGTACTCCAATCATCGTTGTAAGGTCCTCGCCAGTGATAAGGTGTATGGTGTAACAGGTCGCGCAACCAAGCAGGATAATGAGCACCGCAAGAGAGTTGAGCGTCACACCACCCTCCTTGAGTGAAGAGAAGAATCCCGGACCGACCTGCAGACCAATGGAGTAGACAAAAAGAATAAGTCCAAACTCCTTTACAAAGTGGCAAATCTGAGGGTCGATGCCCAAACCAAAGTGCGAGAGCAGAATGCCCACAAAAAGCACCCAAGTAATGCCTAACGATACCGAGCCAAACTTAATGCGACCCAAAAGCAGTCCTACAGCAATCGTAAGACCTAAAATAAGTACCGCATGTGCAATAGAATTCGATGTAAATAGACTCACTAACCAATCCATACCTTTACTATTTTATTGCTATTATGTAGCATCTAACCTAATACAGCGCAAAGGTAGCACATTCTGACCATTTAGTCAAGTATTTTATAAAATATTTTACTAATTGCAATATTTAGCACCCTTATAGACAAAAATAGAGGTCGCCCATCAATTTGAGCGACCTCTTCCATTAACTTTAACGTTACTTTAGAATAACATTAGCCTCGCCGTGCTTCGTGATAGCCATCTCAGCATTTGTGTAATACAGACCATGCTCGGCTGCACTACTGTACTTCAAATATGAACTCCACTTAGTAGCGTTGGTTGCTTTAGCCGCGAACTTATCACCAAATTCTGTAATTACAGGACCACCAACAACAAGGTAGCCGTCGTTATTAACATAGCAACCTACATCGTAAACCGACTTAGCTGTACCCACAGCAAACTTACTTGCAGCATCTGCTGTCATAAAAGTCCAAGACTTGAATGTACCACCCGAAATTAGACGATAAGCAGTAGAGTCACCAGTACAGCTGAACATACCGTGGAATATTCCGCCAGTTACCTTTAGCATTGCTTTTGTTAGGCTTACTGACTTATTAAATGTACCACCGTTGAATACGAAATATGGGCAAGCTTGTCCACCATTGTTACTTGATGAACTGATAGTACCATTAAATATACCACCATTTATTGTAACCATTATACGGTCGTTAATACCATTAGTCTTCCTATAGTATATACAAGCCTTACTACCAGCATCAATGCTTCCAGGATTTGTAGCATCTGCATTGATTGTAAGACAAGATCTTGCAGCCGTACCCGCGCCATCACCATACGGAGTAATCTCAATAGCATTCTTACTCGTAGCAGCTTTCATTGTGTAAGTGCCGAGGTTGAGAATATGGTGCTCGGTAGATTTGAGTGTTACAACATCTGTAAGTGTTACATCTGCAAGCAGAGTAAGGGTGGTGTTGTGTGTCCACGCAGCAATAGCATCGTCAATTTTGCCGTACTCAGTATTACCAACCTTTGCAACTGCCTCCTTAACTACCCAACTGCCATCTTCGTTCTTAACAACTGCGTAGCCCTGAGCAATATATGCTGATGGGTCAGTGCCGAAAGTACCGCCGTAAACAGTCAATACCTCTGCAAGGTCTACACTCTTATCTGCACCGCCAAGACCAAGTGCACCATTAACTACAGCATTGTAGATGTTAATCTCTAAATTCTCAATAGCCTTGCCAAAATTAACCAAGCGGATAGCCTTATCATTGTATGTGCTGTGAGTGAATTCTCCGCCCTTGATGTTCAGTGTACCCTTATTGGCATCACCATTTACATTGTGCAAGTCTACAGAGCCAATGAAAGTACCACCATTGATAGTAACCTTTGTGTCATCATCAGTTGTGCACCAGATACGAATAGAGGCGTAGTTCTTGCAGTCGAGTTTACCACTGTTTATTGTGAGTTTCTTATTGTTGTCAATAACTTGTGGGTAACCATTCTTTGCAACCTCAGCAGAACTGTTATTCTCAATAGTACAACCATCAATGGTAAGAGTACCACTGTTGAGAATAGTATTTGAAACATACTCGCCACCCTTACCAGTGTCGGTGTAAGAGATTGTACCGTTACCCTTGATAGTAAGAGTACCATTGTTCTGAATCATAGAGTATGCAGCTGTCTGATTCTTGCTCTGACGCAAAACAGCACCGCTCTTAAGGTTGAGAATAATGTCCTTTTCTGCTGGAATAACGATGCCATATTTAGCCTCCTCTGCGCGAGTGCTTGAAAGACCCATATTACCGCTCAAGTCAATGTCACCACCGAGTGTAATCTGTGTCGGCTTGCCGTCTTGAGCATTGTTAATAGCCTCCTGGAGTGAAAAAGCATCAGTAGCTACCACCTCAGCTGGCTCAGTAAATACAGGGTTAATAGTAACAGTAAAGTCTGTTGGCTTAGTGAGCAGAGAACCAAGGATGTTTGTACGGTAGTTGCGCTTAAGTGGTACGCTGAAGTACTTAGTACCTGTGAATGCAAACTCACCACTGTTCTTCTTTGCGTTCAATGTGAACTCAACATCTGATACCATCTTGTCGTCCTTCTGTGGAACAAGGATGTAGTTCATTGAAAGAAGGGTGTAGCCATTGAAATCGGTCTTAGGCATATCTTTCTCAGTGAACTTAACAACCTGTTTGCCATCAACCTCGCCAGTAGCGATGTTAAGAGTGGTGTATGCCTCTAACTCTACAGTACTTGTTGTAAGGTCCACCTGGCTGTCATCTACAGCATCAATATCAGACTGACTTACAGCAGCGTTGAGCTGAGCAAATGGACGCGTAAGGACGATGTTAGTATCCTCACTTGTAGCAGTTGCAGGGTCAAAAGCAGCAACGAACTTGTAGAATGCATCGCGCTCCTCGTCGTTTGCATTAACGTAGTCTACAGTAACGCTCTTAGTTGCCTCGTTATAGGCGTAACGCTCACCGCAGTCAGCCCAGAATACGATGTTGTAGGTCATACCCTTTAGCAGAACTAAGTTTACAGTAGTAGGAACACCTACTGCAATATCTTCCTCACCACTAAGTTCAGAAAGATACTCGTTACCATCATAAACATAGTAACGAAGGGTATTTACCTTTGCGCCAGTGCCATACTCAGCACGAGTACCAAGCTGAGGAAGAGAAGCGGTGAAGGTTACCTCAACCTCTCCGCCACCGATAGAAGAACTAATGTCCTCCTTCGCGCACGATGCTGTCAGCAGTACTGCCACAGCCATTAAAATTCGGAAAATGTTTTTCATAATGTTTGTTAAATTAGAAAGTGAAAATTTTCAGTATATACACAACAACTTGGGCGGCAAGAGTTCTTGTCGCCTAAAAATGGGTCTAAAATCGCGTAACTTATTGATTTAGAGGTGCAAAAATCCCCCCCCCGAATTTTCGGAGAGGGAATGAGATATTGGATATGGATAATCGTATCATCTTCCCGTTATTGCTATTAACAAAGGTAGATGATATTTTTTGAAAAAACAAAATATTTATACAGAAAATTACTTCAAAATCTTGAAAATCATCTTCTTAATCTTTCCAGTGCCGAGCATAGGTGCGTGTGCATCCTCAGGGTAGAGGATAGAGAACTGACCCTCGCGCATGGTATAGAAGACCTGCGGCTCGTCGGTATAGAACTGAACATCCTTCTCTGTATTGAACTCTCCCTTAGCCTTTTTGCAATCCTTGCGCTCTGACCAGCCGAACTCCTCCTTTGTCGCACCGCCGATAATTACCTGAATATCAATATACTTGTCATGCACCTCAAGCAGTGCCTCATAGCGAGGTTTAAGGTCTACCTCCATAACATTTACAAAGACCTCGTCTCCAATAATGTCGTGTCTGCCGACAGAGATAGTCTTAGGATTGCACTGAGCAAGGAAGTCAAAAGCTGCCTTGAAGCGTGGGTTGAGAGCGTAGTATAGCTCTGCATTTTTAATTGAATCTAAAATCATAATAGTATTGTTTTGTTAATCTTTATTTATTCTTAACCTTGTAATAACTGGATAGTGGTCTGACATGTTCATGGTATAATCTACCTCGTACGACAGAACATTAAACTGTTCACTGACAAGCATGTAGTCTATAGGTAGCAGCTTGAAAAAGCCGTTAAATGTATATCTATAACCATTGCCCGCGGCGATAAATGTATCTGTAAGTTGCTCAGCTATAGTCTTATAGGTGTATGATAGCGGTGTGTCGTTAAAATCTCCGCAGACAATGATTTTCATCGGGCGCGACTTTTCAACAAACTCCTTAACTTTACGAGCTTGTGCGCTGCGGTATATGTTATTCTCAACAAGTCGGTCGGTGATGCTGCGAATTTTGGTGTTGCGTGCGCTATCAAGCACATATTTGTGTCCCTCAACAAACTCCATATCTTGCGCGGTGATAGTGGTAGACTTAAGGTGGAGATTTACAACCCTAACAGTATCCTTATCGTAGAGAATGTCTGCCCAGATGGCGTTATAACGTGGCAGAGAGTCAATAAGCCCCTGACGGATAATGGGCAGGTTTGTGAAAATCTCGCACGAGAAGTCGGCATCATCCTTAGCTGTGGTGTTGATATGGCGATTTTTCTTATATTTATGCTTTGCACCCACATTGTTCCACACAAAGCCTGAGTCGGACTTATACTCCTGTAGGCAGACGATGTTTGGGGCGTGATTTGCTAATGAATCGACAATATCGCTACGATTTAGGTTGCAGATATTGTAACTTACAACCTTTAGGTGGCTGGGATACCTCTCCGAAATAGGCTGCTTGAAGTATATACGATAGTATTTACCAGCCGAGAAGCTACCTACAACGACAAAAATTAGGGTAACAAACGCCAAGCTCCACTTCCAGCGCATAATCCAGTAGAAGAGTACGCAGAGCGTTACTATGTATATAATAGGTGCAGCAAGGGCGATGGTAGAGATAGTACCAAGGCGAGCTGGGTCGTTATTTGGGGTTATGGCGCAGATGATGGTTGCTACGGCGGTGGCGAGCAGCAGAACAACCATTATAATATCAACGATAAAGAGTAGCAAGGAGAGGCTAAAGCGTCTCTTCTTGTTACCTGACTTACCTTTGCGATAGTCACGATAGACATATCCGTTTGTGCGAGCCATAAGGGGGTGTTTAGAAGTAAATCACTCGTTTATTCTTCCAATAGTAGAGCAGTGCCCAGCCCCACAGCATACCACCTACATGGGCAAAGTGTGCAACGCCATCGCTAAGTCCGCCCCAGCCCTGGAATAGCTCCAGAATAATGTATCCGATAACAAACCACTTTGCCTTGATAGGCATAGGAATAGGGAAGATGAAAATCTGGTTGTTTGGATGCATAACACCAAAAGCCATAAGCAGTCCCATAGTTGCTCCAGAGGCTCCGAGCATAGTAAAGTAGTGCTCAGAGGCTACCCACGCAACGAGCATCTGGAAGATAGCTGCGCCAACACCACAAACGAAGTAGTAGGTAAGAAAACGCTTTGTGCCAAGCTCATACTCCAATGTGCGACCAAACATCCATAGGGCAAACATGTTGAAGAATAGATGTGTAAAGCTACCATGTAGGAACATATAGCTGACAAATTGGTAGAGGTGGAAGTGTGGCGAGCCAACCCAAAAGAGCTGTCCAAACTCTCCTAAGAAGGCGTTCACCTGTGGAATGAGGTAGGTCGCCAGAAAGAGCAGGCAGTTGGCAATAATTAGGTTTTTTACAGCCGGTGGCGTTTTGAGATATGGATTCATTGTATAATCTTGTTTTTGTTATGATAACTTCTGTTGTATATCGTCAAGGGTGATAAATGTCATAATAACCTTGCCAGTAGGGGAGTATTGGAAATCTTTGCACTCAACAAGCTGCATGGCAATACTCTCTGCATCTGCCTGAGAGTATGGCGTACGCCTATCAGCCTGACTCTGAGCAAGGGTCAGAGCCATCTGCTCGCGTCGCATAGTATCTACCTCATGTGGCAGGGCGAGGGTCTGCAGTAGGTTGTAGATAGTGGTATCAACACTATCTGCATTGAGCTCCGATGGGATGCCGTTGATGTCAATCACACCACCTGGGTGCATGGTAATATCAAAGCCTAATGCCACAAAGTCCACAAGCCACTCCTCAAGCAGGGCATATTCGGCTTCTGAAAGGGTGAGATTTTGTGGGAAGAGCAACTGCTGTGAAGCCCCCTTTCCACCCGCTAAGGTGGCGATGTATCTATCATATAATATACGCTCGCGTGCGCGTGTGAGGTCAATAGCGCATAGTGTTCCGCCCAACATCATCGAGGCGTAACGTCTGCCGATATAGTGCACAGCGCTAACGCTATTGTCTACGCTTGACTCCAACTCCATATATTGCTCAGCTGGCTGGGAGTCAATAAACTCAAACTCTGCAGCGTTAGATGGTACTCCAAAGTCTTGACCAACGGTGCGACTGTCAAAGTCGTGCCCAAAGTCGCAAAAAGCACCCTTTGTTGGTCCTGCCTGAATGCTACTCTCTGAGGCAAAGGGGTTGTAGTTGTCACAAGTGGTAGCTTTTGGCATCTGGTAGCTTATGCCCGTAGTGGCAACTGGTATATCTATCAGCTCGTCATTGTCAAAGTCCATCATCGGCACAGAGCCAGTCTTTGCGAGGGTCTCGCGTACGGCGGCGTTGATAATCTGCCAGATGGCATCAGTATCGGCAAAGCGAACCTCAATCTTCTGAGCATGTACATTGACATCAACACGCTCAGGGTCTACGGTAAGGTAGATGAAGAATGATGGCTGTGAGCCATTTGGTATAAGGTGTTCGTATGCCTTAACTACAGCCTTATTGAGGTATGGAGATTTGAAATATCTACCATTGACAAACATATATTGGTCTGGGCGCACCTTGGCTGCTGAAGCGCGACATACATAGCCCTCAATTTTGGCAATGGAGGTCTCAACACCCACCTCAAGCATATTCTTCTTTGCAGATGCACCAACAACACCAATAATGCGCTCAAGGAGTGACGACTGCGGCAATGAATATACAGGCGAGCGGTCGGAGAGTAGCTCCATAGCCACCTCTGGATGGCAGAGCGCCACACGACGGAACTCTGTCTTTATCATATTAGGGAGCTGGGACTGCCTCTCGTCAATAAACTTACGGCGTCCAGGGGTGTTGTAGAAGATATTTCGGACAATAAACTGCGAGCCTATAGGTGCTGCAACGGGGGTCTGAGATATAAACTCACCACCCGAAATGATAACCTTAGTGCCTATCTCCGCATCCGCTTGGCGTGTGATTAGCTCTACTTGAGCAATAGAGGCTATTGAGGCAAGAGCCTCGCCGCGGAAGCCAAAGGTATGCAGGTCGTATATATCGTCAAGCTCCTTAATTTTACTTGTAGCGTGACACTCAAAAGCCATGCGGGCATCACTTGGTGACATGCCGCAGCCATTATCAATAACCTGTATAAGGTCACGACCACCATTGACAAAGTTTACAGTAACCTTTGTCGCGCCTGCATCAATGGCATTCTCAACCATCTCCTTTATTGCAGATGACGGGTACTCAACAACCTCGCCAGCCTTAATTTGGTTGGAGATAATCTCTGGTAGTAGTCTTATACGATCTGACATAGTGGTTTACTGCTCTTGGTAATCGTTTGGTACAATAGTTATAGGGGTGTATGGGTTGAAAACCTCATTCTCCAACTCTGCCTGCTGAACCTCTGGATTGGTCTGCTTACCAGCAAGGGTGATAACATTTACAATGCGTGGAACAAGCATGTAGATAACAATCACTGCAATGGCAATACCGAAGGCTATAAGTGCGCGAGGTGTGCCGTTAGACTGCTTCTGCTGAGCCTTACGCTCTGCGCGTGCCTCGCGGACAGTGCGTATATACTTTCCAGGGGTGTAGGGTGTATTATCGCCACTGCTCTCACCTCGCAATTCACGACGACGAGCCTCCCTGCGCTCCTTCTCTGGATCGTAGTAACGCGGAATGTAGTTGAACTGATTTGGTCGCTTTTTTGGCGGCGAGAAGAGTCCCATAACTATTACGATTTTTAATATTAACTAATTAAAAAAGTCCTTCATCCTCTCAAAGATGTTCTGCTTGTTGCTCTTCTCAGGATTGCGGAAGTGTGGCTGCTGCGAGAGCTTTGTGACAAGCTCCTTCTCCTCGCTATTGAGCGAAGTAGGCATTGCAATATCAACCACAACAAGTAGGTCGCCAGTGCCGTTATAGCTGCCATAGCTGTTTATTGCTGGCAGACCCTTACCGCGCAGACGAAGCACCTTGCCCGCCTGTGTGCCCTGGGCAATGTTAATCTTAGCCTTGCCAGTAATTGTTGGCACCTCAACCTCACCACCCAATATTGCTGTTGTTACAGGGATAGTAAGGTTGTGGATAAGATTTGCGCCGTCACGAATAAAGCGAGGGTCTGCCTGCTCCTCAATTACAACGAGCAAATCTCCATTTACGCCACCCTGACGAGCTGCATTTCCCTTGCCTGATACGGTAATCATCATACCCTCAGCAACACCAGCAGGGATGTTAAACTCAACAACCTCGCTGCCCTTAACGCAACCCTCACCGGCACACTTTGTACACTTATCTTTAATAACAGTGCCTTGACCACCACAAACAGGACAGACACTCTGTGACTGCATACGCCCAAAGAATGTATTTTGCACCTGCATAACATATCCCTGACCATTACAGTTAGAGCATGTTACACGTGAAGAGGCATCCTTTGCACCACTGCCACCACAAGCATCACAAGTGATGTTCTTGTTGAGCTTGAGCTTCTTAGTCACTCCATTTGCAATCTCATCAAGTGTAAGACTTACACGAATGCGAATATCCGACCCTCTGTTTGTATGCTGACGAGCCCTGCCGCCACCACCGAAGCCGAAGCCGCCTCCGAAAATATCTCCAAACTGCGAGAAGATATCCTCCATAGAGAATCCACCGCCACCAAAGCCGCCACCAAAGCCAGCACCAGCGCCATCCATACCTGCATGACCAAACTGGTCGTAGCGAGCACGCTTATCGGGGTTAGAGAGCACATCGTAAGCCTCAGCAGCCTCCTTAAACTTCTCCTCCGCCTCCTTGTCGTCAGGATTACGGTCAGGGTGGTATTTGAGAGCTGTCTTACGGTATGCCTTCTTTATCTCATCAGCACTTGCGCCCTTCTCAATGCCAAGTACCTCATAGTAATCTCTCTTTGCCATAGTAGAAAATCTTTTTACTCACCAACTACAACCTTTGCAAAACGCAAAACCTTGTCACCGAGCATATATCCACGCTCAATAACATCTATAACCTTGCCCTTCTTATCCTCCCCCGCGGCAAAACGCGCTACCGCCTCATGGAGATTCTCGTCAAATGGGGCATCAAGAGCCTCAATCTCTACAACGCGCAGCTGGCGAAGTGTGTCAATAAACTTCTGCACAACAAGTCGCTCACCCTCACGAAGAGCAGTGATGTCATCGCTCTTCTCAGATGCCGCTGTGGCACGCTGCATATCGTCAAGGATTGGAAGTATTGACTTCAGGACATCGCTGCCTCCACTCTGAATAAGCTCCATCTTCTCTCTGAGGGTACGCTTGCGGAAGTTGTCAAACTCAGCCTGTAGACGAATGTATTGGTCGCGCCAATCAATCTGCTCCTCAGCAGGCTTTTGCTCTGACATATTGTCAGCAGGGTCGCTCTCCTGTTCTGTCATATTGTCAGCCGAGGTGGTGCTTTCAGTATTCTCAGCCTCAGCGTTTACAGTCTCGTTTTTGTCCTTAACCTCTTGATTGTCAGTGTTTTGTTTTTTCATATTCTCTAATTGTTTTTTATCTTTATCTATTATAGGGGCAAAAGATGTACCGAACAAACTCTTAGAAGAGGTTGTCGTACATACTCTGGCTCTTGTCGTACTTCAAATCGGCAAGAGATGCTGCCTTAACTCCAATATTGAAGCTCCAACTTCGGTGTGTGCCGAATGGAATCCACACAAAGGACATCTGCCAACAGTGCAGGTCGCGCGTGATGGAGACAGAGGTTGTAGTCAGCTTCTTATTTTGAATATCAAATCCACTGGTAAAGGTGATACCAGTCTTAGCTCCTAAATTGACGCTACCATTGAATCCGATAGTCTGGTTTACATTCTTCTTATATCCTGTAGTGCCGTTGTTGGTGTATTGGGCACTGTAACTAATCACATAGTTGAAACCGAGATTCCATGGAATTGAGAAGTCGTAGTATGCTTGTGCCATATACTGCCTTCTAAGCACAGGGTCCATAAGTCCATACGGGTCAGAGAATGGGTTGAAGTACTCTGGCGGTATGGTGTTAATATCGTTTATTGCCGCCTGACTCTTATCGGCTCGTGACTTAAAGGTGTAGCCGAAGCTCCAACCAGTGTTCATAATTCGTCCTGGTAGACCTTTACCCCACATAAGTTTGTTGATTCTCACACCCTGAGGCGTCACCTGATATGGGTCAAGGGTCGCCGAGAGGTTGATTCCGAAGTTGCCGTAGATAGTTGTTCGGAGTGAGAGGCTGATATTTGACAGACCAAGTGAGTCGGCAAGGAAGTTATACGAGCCACTGAGTGATAGGTCGTCAATAATCTTAATCTTCTTCACGCCAGAGGTGTCGCGCTTGCTGAGTACCTTCATCTCAAGGCTCTGCTTGAGCGAGAAGTTGATGGATGCTGCAGCTCCCTTACCAGGCACACCATAGGCGTTGTCAGAATATGGTGAGTAGATGGTATATCCACCCAATGAGTCTGCTTGCACAGCCTTGTAGAAGCCGTACTTCTGATTTCCGAAGTCTGGCATGTATGAACCGCCGATAGAAGGGGTGATTGTGTGACGCACAGCCTGCACCTTTGCCGTCTTGCTCTTCATCTGCCACATTCCGTAGATTGTGGTGTTGAGAGATACTGAGGCGTTGTAGTTGTAGATGCGGTAGAAACCATACTCTGGGTCGAGCTTGTCAATCTGGTTTGTCTGAGGATTCCACTGCTGCATCTGACGCTTGAAGTACCAACGCTCTGTGTAGTTGAATGATGGGGTGAAGTTGATATACTTAAAGAGTGTGAAACTTGAGGATACTGGTATTGAGTGCTCAACACCATTTTTCATGTTCTTCAGAGTCTGCTTAGTGAAAATCTCACTCTCGGCAGCATTTGCAGAGTTTGTCAGCTTACCAGTGTAGGTAAATGAGATCTTCTCGTACCAACGCTGCTTACCCACAGCCTCCTTACGCTTGAATGGATATACTCGCGCCACATTAAAGACCATGTTCGGGAAGTTCACCGATATAGCTCTGGTCTGAGAGTTCTGCGAGATACCCATGTTCACAGAGAAGGAGAATGGAGTACCCGCCCAGCTCTTAGAGTAGGAGATAGATGAGTTGGTCTGCGTGGCAAGGATGTCGTTAAGCGTATTTGCAGAGTACTTACTATATCCACTGGTTGAGAGGTTTACCGAAGCAGAGAATGTAGAGCCAGGGTTTGCCTTAGGGTCCTGAGAGTGGGTCCATGTAAACTTAAAGTTGTTCTGCTTGATATAGTCAGGCTCACCCTTGTCACCAGTCTTGATGCTTGAGAAGTCAAAGTTTACATTTCCAGAGTACTTGTATCGCTTAACATAGCGAGAGGAGGCATTGACCTCCCACGAGCCGAGGGTGTAGAAGCCTCCTGTGAGAGCCAAGTCCATGTGCTTGTTAATGATAAAGTAGTAACCCAATCCGCGCAAGAAGAATCCACGAGCTCCATCCTCACCGTATGTCGGCATCAACAGTCCCGACTTAGCACCAGAACTTACTGGGAAGAAGCCCTCAGGGATACAGAGAGGGTAGATAGGCACATCCTCCATAACAAGGTATGCAGGTCCTGTGATAATCTTCTTGCCAGGGATAACCTTAGCCTTTGTCATGGCAAGGTAGAAGTGCGGATGGTCTGTATGTTCACAAGTGGTGTACTTTCCCTGCTGAATGTTGATTGAGTTGTCTGGCTGCTTCTTAATTCTGCCACCAACAAGCCAACCATCACCCTGCTGAGTTGCCACACCACGAATAAGCGCCTTCTCAGAGTCAAAGTTGTAGGTGATAGTATCCATAGTGTAGTTACCACCGCCATCTGCAAACACTGGCTGCGTCTTTGTTGCCTTGCCATCAACAGTGTCTGGCTTACCGTAGGCGTAAATCTCCTTGGTATTCATATCAATGCGCATAAAGTCTGCCTTGAGCGACTTGTCGGCATACTTAATATCGCCCTGATTGTATATGTAGACCTTGCGATTGACAACATCATAGTAGAGAGAGTCGGTATTCTTACCCTCTACAATTTGGTCAAGACCGCTGCTCGCCTTGCGGCGTGTAGTGTCAGCCTTAGGAAGGGCTGTCGCTGGTGCTTGCGCGGGCGCAGTACTGTCGGCTTTGAGCGCACGGTTGCGGCGCGTTGAACGTGCTGAACGAGCAGAGACAGTTGAGTCCTTAGTGCGAACAGTAGGGACTATAGAGTCACTTGCCAATGATGATGATTTGGCAATGACTTGACTACCGATACGCTTGTCTTGCGCAAATCCGAACATAGATTGCAACATAAAGAGCGTAATCAGTGACGCGATGAGATATTTTAGCCTAAATTTTTTCAAAAATCCAATAATTTTTAGTACCTTTGCCGGCAAGCCGGCAAAAACGCAAAATAACGCTGTTATGCGTGCGTGCACGCGTTTTTTCAGCGCGTAAAGGTAGTGAAAAAAACTGTAGAAACCAAAGGTATGAATAGACTTTTAACTATTATGCTATTTTTCTGCCTTGCTTGGGGTATAAACTCTGCTCAGGCGGAAAATACACAGAGGGGTGTAAAGGTGATTGTTATTGATGCTGGTCATGGCGGTTACTTCCCTGGTGCACGATATGGAGGCTATGCTGAGAAGAGTATAAATCTTCAGATGGCTCTCAAACTTGGTGCAATGATAGAGGAGAATATGCCTGATATTAAGGTGGTCTATACTCGTAAAACTGAGAAACACTTTTCTGAGAATCTTCGCGCAGACCTTCAGGCTCGTGCAGATATTGCAAATAATGCAGGTGGCGACCTATTTATCTCTATCCATGCCAATGCTCACCGAAATACGGGCATTCGTGGTGTTGAGACGCTGATTATGGGTGAGAGCGAACTTGAGACCAGTGAGAATGAGGCTATCCTCTTTGCTAATAATAAGGAGGAGTTTCTTGATATGTCTGATCAGGGTACTGCAGCTATTGTTCGTGCGCATATCCAGAATTTGCAATTTACATACGGCGAGTATAGCGAGGTTATGGCTCGTTTAGTACAGAAGCACTACGCAAATTTGGGTAGAACTAATCGCGGTATTCGCAAGCAACCACTGCGAGTGCTCTACGCTACAGATATGCCGAGCATCCTTACCGAGATAGGCTTTATGTCTAACGCTGCCGAACTTAAATATATCACCTCACAGAAGGGTCAGCAGGAGCTTGTAACAGCTCTCTATAAGGCTGTTAAAGAGTATGTGGAGTATGTCCGCAAAAGTATGCTTGTAGACTCTGCTGCAGAGCCTACAGTGCAGCAGAAGCCTGCTGTAGAGGAGAAGCCAGCTGTGCAACCGACACCGCAACCAAAACCAGAGGTTAAGCCTCAGCCAAAACCTCAGCCAAAACCTGCAGTGGACAAGAGTAAGTCTACAGTGCGTTATGCTGTGCAGGTTATGGCGAGCAAGAGTGCTGTATCGACAAAGGACTCTCGCTTTGGCTCATATAGGGGTAAGGTGCGTCAGGTTAGGGCAGAGGGTGCCTTTTCATATAAATATTGTGTGGGAGACTATGCTGACCGCAAGAGTGCACAAGCGGCAGTGGCATCTATTCGTAAAACATTTCCTCAGGCATTTGTTATTGCCGTTAAGGATGGTAAAGTTGTAACTAATAAGTAAAAATGATATGAAGAAAGAGGTAAAGATTGGAATTTACGCACTATTGATTTTTTTAGCTTCTTGGGCAGGTATTCGCTTCCTTAGTGGGGCAGATATATTTGGTCGTAGCGATTTGTACTACGCATATTATGATGATGCAAGTGGGCTGCAGAACGCCTCTTCAGTGGTTATTCGTGGTGTAAAGGTGGGTCAGGTATCATCTGTGACCATCTCGGCTGACGACCCAACAAAGGTAGAGGTGGCTTTGGCTATTTCTAAGGAGTATAAGATTCCTACAGACTCAAAGGCTAAGATTTTCAGCGCAGGACTTATGGGCGGTCAAGCTGTTGAGATTGTGTTGGGTCATGCAACCACAACTCTTGCTAAGGGTGATACAATCAACTCTGACGTTGAGGTAGGTATGTTTGATGCTATAGCTACTGAGTTTGGAGATATTAAGGAGAAGTTGGTGGTTATGATGGATAATATCAATACCACTCTTGTAACTCTCAACACCCTTGTTGATAGCAATAATGCCAATATCTCTTCAGCAATTTCAAACCTCAATGGTATCCTTGCAGAGCTTGAGAAGTCTGAGATTGTTGCAAATCTTGACTCGTTTACAGGTACGCTTAAGAATAATGGTGAGAAGATTGACAGCATTGTTACAAATGTGGGCAACCTTACCGCTTCGCTTGATGAGCAACAGATGGGCGTTAAGCTCACTGAGGCTGTGGATAATTTGAGTACTCTGCTGGAGAAATTTAACACTTCAGAGGGTACTGTAGGCAGTCTGCTTAATGATAAGGCTCTCTATGCAAACCTTGCACAGGCATCGGAGAACCTCTCTGTACTGCTTGACGACCTTAAGCAAAATCCTATGCGCTATGTTCACTTCTCACTCTTCGGCTCTTCAGAGTCCAAAACTGAGAAGAAGACGGCAAAGGCGGAAAAGAAGGCTGCTAAGGCTGAAAAAAAGGCAGCTAAGGCTCTAAAGGCTACTCAGAACGAGTAGTGGTTTTTGTTATGCCCGACCTTGTGCTTTTATTGCCGTAGGTCGGGTTTTTTAGTTGATTATGGTATATCCTGAGAATTTTGAGAGTAAAATAGGTTTTGATATAATCCGAAATCAATGCCGTGAGCTGTGTACTATGCGCCGCTCGGCTGAGCTTTTGGATGAACAGACCTTTTCTACTTCGGCTCGTCAAATCGCTAACCGTCAGGCACTTGCTGCAGAGATGGGGACTATCCTTACTATGGATTGCGGCGTGCTGAAGGATGAATTTTACGATATAGATACCTTTGTTGAAACCTTGCGTGTTGAGGGTACATTCTTGGACTGCGATAAGGTGTTGTGCATGGGTATTACACTCTCTGCAGCAGCTGCTGTGGTAGATATTATCCGCAAGGGTAAAGAGTTTACCGCTCTAAATCGCCTCTCGGTGGGTATTGAGCCACTGTGGCATATAATTAAGGAGATAGAGCGTATTATAGATGAGCGAGGCAATATGCGCGACAGTGCCTCGCCAGAGCTTGCTGCTGTTCGTCGTGAGATACGCCAGTCGGAGGGTCAGGTGTCAAAGCGACTGCAGGCGGTACTTCAGAGCGCTAAGAGCGCGGGTATTGTGGACTCAGATGCTGCAATATCTATCCGTGAGGGTCGTGCAGTTATCCCAGTGGCGGCGGCAAATAAGCGTAAGCTGCAGGGATTTATCCACGATGAGTCTGCTACGGGTAAGACATTCTATGTTGAGCCAGTAGAGGTTGTTGAGCTTAATAATCGCCTTAAGGAGCTTGAGTATGCTGAGCGCCGCGAGGTGGTCAAGGTGCTTACCGCTTTTGCCGATATGGTCCGTATAGATATTGAGGCAGTGGCACGCACAGCTGAGTATGTGGCAAGGATAGATATGGTACGAGCAAAGGCTCGCTGGGCTGCCGCCAATGATGCTGTGCAGCCAATTATCAGCGATGGGGAGCTGTGGCTTGTAAAGGCGCGCCACCCACTGCTTGCACAGACGCTTAAACGCCATAACCGAGAGCTTGTGCCGTTAGATGCACGATTAGATAGGGAGAGCCGCATCCTTGTAATTTCGGGACCTAATGCGGGTGGAAAGTCTGTATGCCTAAAGACCTTTGGCATTCTGCAATATATGTTCCAGTGCGGTTTTCCAGTCACTGTAGCCCAGAGTAGTGAGTTTCCAGTCTTTAATAAGCTCTTTATTGATATTGGCGACCAGCAGTCTATAGAGAATGACCTTTCAACATACTCTTCTCACCTTATAAATATGAAGGCTATGCTTGCAGGTGCAGATAGCCGCTCGCTGGTGCTTATAGATGAGTTTGGTACTGGTACAGAGCCAGTTATCGGTGCGGCTATTGCCGAGGCGGTGCTTGAGAAACTTGTTGATAGCGGGTGCTTTGGCGTTATTACTACCCACTACTCAAACATTAAGTACTACGCCTCATCTACTGAAGGTGTTATCAATGGCGCGATGATGTTTGATGTGCAGAATATCCGCCCACTCTTCCGCCTTGAGACAGGTAAGCCAGGTAGCTCTTTTGCTATTGAGATTGCCCGCAAGATTGGTCTTCCAGAGACTATTATTACCTCAGCGCGTGAGAAGGTTGGCTCTGAGCATATAGATATTGAGAAGCAGTTGCGCGAGATTGCCCGTGATAAGCGCTACTGGGAACAGAAGCGCGAGAAGATTCGCCAGACAGACCGCAAGGTTGAGGAGCTGGAGCAGAATTATCATGAGCAACTTGCCGCTATTCGTGAGGAGCGTCGTGCAATTCTCCATGAGGCGAAAACTCGCGCTAAAGAGCTTATTGCCGAGGCAAATCGCCAGATTGAGGGTACTATTCGCGCCATTCGTGAGGCGCAGGCAGAGAAAGAGCAGACTCGTAGCCTCCGTCAGTCGTTTAACGAGTTTAAGGAGAGTGTTGAGGATGTGGACTCTGTAGAGCGTAACGAACAGATTGACCGCGAAATGGAGCGTATTGCTCGTCGTCGCCAGCGCCGCGAGGAGCGTAAGGCTAATAAGAGTGAGCATACACCTCAGGCGGAGGTTGAGAAGAAAAAATTACCAGTTGAGGTCGGCTCAAAGGTGCGCCTTGTCGGTCATGATGGCGTGGGTGTTGTGCAGACAATGCGTGGCAAGAGGGCTCAAGTGGCTTTTGGACAAATGCTTACGACTGTTGAAGTGTCGCGCCTTGAGGTTATATCCTCTGCCGAGTATCATCGCGCCACACGACCACAAACTCCGCGAACAGTTATCGGTACTGAGATTTCGCAACGTAGACTTGACTTCAAGAGTACGATTGACGTGCGAGGTGAGCGCGTGGTAGATGCTTTGGAGCGTGTGCGCGACTTTATAGACGATGCGCTGATGGTTGGTGTTGGTTCGGTCACTATCCTTCATGGTAAGGGTACTGGTGCGCTGAAGGAGGAGATTCGTCGCTTCCTTCGCACTGTGCCAGCTGTTCAGAGCGCTGTAGACGACCATCCAGACCATGGAGGTTCAGGAATTACTATTGTTACATTTTCATTGTAGATTATATGCAGTTTACACTCTCACAGATAGCCCAGATATGTTCTGGAAAGCACTATGGAGTAGATTGTTCTGTAGACTCCTTTGTTACAGATAGCCGCAGCACACTGCTCGCTGGCAATGCTCTGTTTGTAGCTATGCGCGGTGTTAATCACGATGCGCACGATTATATAAACGATATGGTTGAGCGTGGCGTTTCTGCATATATCGTTGAGAGGGAGGTTGAGCTACCAGATGGTTGTGGTGCTGTGGTTGTTGATAACGCCCTCAAGGCGCTACAACACCTTGCCGCTTTTCGTCGCCAGCACTTTAACGGTCATGTAGTTGCTATTACCGGCTCAAATGGTAAGACGACGGTCAAGGAGTGGATTGCCCATAGTATGCCTCAGAGTGCTAAGTTGTACCGCTCGCCACGCAGCTATAACTCGCAGCTTGGCGTGGCACTTTCGCTGCTGATGATGCCAGATGATGCGCAGATCGCACTTATTGAGGCGGGAATCTCTCAAGTGGGGGAGATGGAGAAGTTAGAGCGTATGATTGCTCCTCAGACTGTAATCTTTACATCTATCGGCGATGCCCATCAGTCAAATTTTGAGAGCGTTGAGCAGAAAATTCTGGAGAAACTTCTCCTCGCTAATAATGCAGAGAGGGTGATATATAACTCTGATTATAAACAACTTGCAGCAATTGTTGAGAGTAAGTGCGCAGGTAAGGAGTTGATAGATTGCGCCTCTGAGACAATCCCTTCAATGGCAGATAAACTATGTTCAAGAAATGCTCGCCTTGTGGCAGCCTTTTATCGCCTATTTGGCTTTGCAATGCCAGATTTTAGCCAGTTGCAGCCATTAGCTATGCGCTTAGAGGTTAAGCAGGGTGTAGATGATGCTCTGATTGTAGACGATAGCTATAGCTGTGATATTGACTCACTGACTATCGCTCTTGATTATCTGAGTTCAGTTGCTCAGTTAAGAAGAAAGGTCGTCATACTATCTGATATTTTGCAGAGCGAGCTTGATGATGCGCAGTTATATGCCTTAGTGGCGCAGAAGATGGCGCAGAGTGGGGTAGAGCTGTTTGTGGGCGTAGGAGTTAGAGTGGCTGCACACGCTTCGGCTTTTACTATGCCGAGCCGCTTCTATAATAGTACAGAGGAGCTACTTGAAGATATTGAGAATATAGATATTGGCGGCTCAGCTGTGCTTATAAAGGGAAATCGCGAGTCGCGTACTGAGCGCATATCTCATAAATTAGAGCTCAAGAGCCACACGACAGTTTTGGAGGTAAACTTGCGAGCTATGGAGCGCAATATCAACTACTTCCGCACCAAAATATCTCCAAATACTAAGCTTGTAGCAATGGTTAAGGCATCAAGCTATGGCGCAGGAGATACAGAGGTGGCGCAGATGCTTGCAAAGCAGGGGGTGGATTATCTCGCTGTTGCCTTTGCAGATGAGGGAGCAGAGCTTCGTGCAGGTGGTGTGAAGATGCCAATAGTTGTGCTAAATGCCGATGACAATAGCTTTGATACTATGGTCGCTGCTCACCTTGAACCAGAGATTTACTCGCTCAGTTCATTAGATGCCTTTGCCTATACAGCTCGCAGTGAAAGTGGCTATCCAATACATATAAAACTTGACACTGGTATGCACCGCCTTGGCTTTTGTGAGCAGGATATTGATGCACTGCTTAAGCGATTGGATAGCTATGGGGATACAATCCGCGTGGCATCTATCTTTACCCACCTATGTGTTGCCGATGACCCTTCACAAGATGAGTTTACAAGGGGTCAAATTGCGCTTTATGATAGCTTGAGTCGCCGTATAGCAGACCATGTCGGCTACCCTGTGCTTCGCCATGCAGCAGCCTCGGCAGCTATTGTTCGCTTCCCAGAGGCGCACTTTGATATGTGTCGATTGGGATTGGGTATGTATGGTTACGGCTATGAGCATAATGATAACCTTGAGCCAGTTTCTACTCTTCGCACGCGCATTGTGCAGATTAGAACTCTTGAGGCTGGGCAAACAGTGGGCTATGGCAGGGCAGGTGTGCTTACCCGCAAGAGCCGTATAGCTACTATCCCTGTCGGTTATGCAGATGGTCTTGATAGACATCTGGGTTGTGGTCGCTGGAGTATGATTGTTGGTGGACAGAGCGCACCTACGGTGGGCAGAATCTGCATGGATAGCTGTATGATTGATGTTACGGATATTGAGGGTATTGAGGAGGGCGATAGCGTTACAATCTTCTCTACTCAGCCTGGAAATAGTGCGGAGGATATGGCTGTGGTTCTTGATACTATCCCATATGAGATTTTAACCTCTGTATCTAAGCGTGTTAAACGAATTTATATATACGAGTAGCCTATGAGTGCGACACTATATCTTATTCCTTGCCCAATCTCTGACGATACGGCAGTTGCGGATGTTACCCCAGCAGCAAATCAGACAATAATTGATAGCCTGGACTACTTTATCGTTGAGAATACCCGCTCGGCGCGTCGCTTTCTGTCAAAGAGTGGCTATGCAAAGGCTATTGACGAGGCTACTTTTGTAGAGCTTAACGAGCATACAACCTCCCCAACAGAGATTGCCCGAATGATTGAGCCGCTCAAGGCTGGTCGTAGTGCAGGAGTTATCTCCGAGGCGGGTGTGCCAGCAGTTGCTGACCCTGGACAGGCTGTTGTTGAGCTGTGTCATAAGTATAATATCCGCGTTGTTCCACTTGTAGGTCCTTCGTCAATTCTTATGGCAGTTATGGCATCGGGGCTGAGCGGTCAGTCGTTTGCCTTTAATGGATACCTGCCAATTAAAGAGCCAGAGCGTAGTAAGACAATCAAGCGCCTTGAGTCCCGTGCCCGAACAGAAAATCAGTCGCAACTATTTATTGAGGCGCCTTATCGCAATGTTAAACTGCTTGAGCAGATGCTCAAGAGCCTAAATCCTGATACCCGACTCTGTATCGCTTGCGATATTACCTCCAAGAGCGAGTATATCCGCACTCAAACCGTCGCTCAGTGGCGCAAGAGTACAATGCCAGACATTCAAAAGCGCCCTACGATTTTTATTATCGGCTAAAGCCTATCTGTAAACAAAATATGGGATGACTATTTGAAAGATAGCCATCCCATACTTTTTATTATCCTGTTTAGGTTATAGGAAACGCTCTGATACGGCACGCGTAGCTGATGTTTGTGTTGTAGATGAACTCTGAGGCAGCTCCTCAGGAAGCTCTACGCGACTATACACCGAAATATCTGTGGCATCTGTAGTATCTGTCCACGTCATAGAGTCGCCATCTATCGTTACGTTATACGACGCTCGCCACTCAATACCGTCGCTATAGATGCCTGAGATTACACCGCTCTCTATGGTCGCCTCACTCTGATAACGCTCCCACTCGCGGCTGGTGATGCGCTGCCACATAGTGACGTTATTATTCTGGTCAATCTGCATGTAGACCTCAAATGAAGGCTTAACGCCACGCCACTCGGTTAGTTTCCAGCTACCTGAGAGGTCTAAGGTAGGCTCAAGAGTAACGCTGAAGGTTGCAATATCTCCACGCTTAAAATCAAGAGTTCGGCTGGTCAAATCTACGCTCTTAGTGTAGGAGTGTTTATCTGTAACTACGGTTACGGTAAAGTCTGTGCCACTAAGGTCTGTAGGTACGGTGGTCATCCATACCACATCTTCGCCTGTTGCTACCCAATTTTCGCGTGTAATTTCTATATCCTCATGCTCATTATACCACACAGCGTTCTCTACTGTTGCCGCCTCGTGTACCTTAAACTCTACACTACCAGCAGGCTTTGCCGATGATGAGAAGATTACCTTCTCAATAATCTCGCCAGCACCAATACCCTTAAGGGTCATCTTGGCAAAGGCAACCATACGCGAAAGGCTAACCTTTATACCCTCAACATTCCCCTCAATTACTATAGGCTCTTTAGAGACAAGAATGTCACTCTTAGGGTCGTAGCTCTCTGCTGTAGGACTCTGTGCTTGTGGAATAGTCAGCACCACGCTTGAACTCTGAGCGACGTGCTGGTAGGGGTAGAAGGCGCCGAGAGTATGGCTTGCAACACCCTCTACAGTCGTAATATCTGCAGAGAATATAATGCGACCATCACTATCTATTGTATAGTCAGCGTGCGTAGGTGTTTGACTAATCTCCGAAGAGTTGTTGTCAGAGTAGTATATAATATTGAGTTGTTCGCCACTCTCAGCCCAATGAATCTTGTTGTCGTCTGCTATATAGGTGCGCGTATCGTCAATCTCGGTAACAATTCTGATGGTACTCTTTGTGAGCTTTGACATGCTATCAACACTCTCTGTATTACAGCCCTGCAAAGCAAGAGCTGCAAATAGAACAATATAAAGTATCTTCTTCATAATCTTTATGCCTAATTAAAAATCCCCATAATCATTCGTTGTTGGATTCTCGCCTGGAAGTCCCCAATCTTGATCTGCTGAGACCAAAAAACCTCTCTCTGCTGCCATATAGATTATCTCTATTGAAGGCTCTATGTATAATCTCTGTTTCATTGTTTATCTGTTTTAATATGATTATAACCAGCCGCCGTTACTTGCTACCGAACCGCGAACTACTAACTCAAACTCTCGCTCTACGACCATGCCGCCCATGTTGTCGCCACCGCCAACCTCGTTGCCTCCAATAATGGCGCTAACCTTGATTCTTCCTAAGCCTGGCTTGTTGCACTTAATTGATAGCTTGCCATCCTCTATGCAAGGCTCACCCTCAATGCCAAGGTCGCTGCGTACAGAGTCTGTTACCTCGCAACCCTGATATGTAAGCGACTTTGAACCGCTGCCAAAATACTCATCAAGCGATAGTGATGCTGCCACGCCGCTCTTAAAGTATAGACAAGGTGTTGAGTCGAGCTGCATAAGTAGCAGGTGTGCATCAATATACCCTGAGCCGAGTTTGTTTGCAAACAAATCAAGCTCCATCGTAGAATATTCTCCACTATCATAATCAAAAATCCACCTCGACCCTGTCTGGTAAGGATTTATATCGTGTACCGAGGTCTGAATAAGTGTACGCAGGTAGTCGGGCGACAGTGTGTAGCCCTGTTTAAGCGCATACGAGAGAGCCAAAGCAGCACAGCCCGTAACGTGAGATGCCGCCATTGCCGTACCAAACTGATACTCATAGCCGCCTCCGCGGTCATTACTTGATGTTGATGATATGCCGAAAACAGTATACATATAATCACCACCTGGGGCTACAACATTACATCCCGGACCATAGTTGGTGTATGGTGCTGCAGTAAAGTCGGGTGACATAGCTGTAACGCTAATATACTCGTGGTAAGCCCCCGGATAACAGGCTGCGGGATATGTTTCATCGCCTGCTGCAAAGATTGCAACACCGCCCTCCATAACACCATCTAAGCGAGCTTTTGTCTGGAAGTAGTCAATAGCATTCTTAACAGCTGAATCACTCAGTTCAAAATGTTCATCAGATACAAAAGCCCCCGCATCATAGCTCCACGAACTGCAGATAAGCACCGCGCCATTGTTGGCTGCATATGCGTAACCTTGCGCTATATAGTATGAGTATGTGTAGGAGGAGGTGGAGGAAATTTGGATTGGCATAATGCGTACACCGTCGTCATTGCCTGTACCACCAGCAATGCCGCAACCACTGTAATTGTTGTTATTCACTGCCGAGATGGTACCGGCGATATGTGTTCCATGATCTCCTGCTGTTATTTTGCCATTACCTTGCGCAAAGTTATAGCCGTTAATATCATCAACATAGCCGTTCATATCGTCATCTATTCCTAATTGCCCATTCAGCTCTGCCTCATTAACCCAGATATTAGCCTTAAGATCTTTGTGATTTACATTAACACCGTCATCCATTACCGCTACAATAACGCGACGATCTCCAGTAGTATATTTCCAAGCATTAAAGAGGTTAATATCAGCACCAGCCAAACACTTGTTCGGGTCATCTGCCCAACTGCTTAGCCAGCCATCGTTGTAGTAGTGCCACTGATAAGGCAACTCAGGGTCATTGAAAGGCATGCTTTGAGAGCGGGTGGGCTCAGGGCGTGATGTCGGTGTTGGAGCCGACTCTGATTTGACGAGCTTGAGTTTGATGTCATACTCAACGCGTTCAACAGTCTCAAGTGCAGCTATCTTCTCTGCAACACTCTTTAGGTCAAGAGTCTCATTAAATTGTACCAACATCCAACGACTGAGCTTGTCGCTCCCTGTTGTATTAGGAAATAGTGGCTCTACATCAAGGTTGATACCATCAACCGCAATATCCCCCTGAGTATTCGCCATTCGCACCAATAGGCGACCAAGCGCCGCCGACTCGTCATAGTTGAAAATCTTATCGCTCGGTGCTGTTGGTGTATCAATGTCATACACCTCTTTTGTACACGCTGAGAGCGAAATAATAATGATAGTAAATAATAAAAATCTGTTCATATCTTAATGTATATTAGTTTTTCCACCATAAAGATATAAACAAAAAACAGAATTTCAATACTTTTGTATTAAAAATCTGTTTTTTTATATTGATTTTATGTGTTATTCGGTAAAAAATACCTCAAAATCGGAGAAAATCCCTACAACTCGTCGCTATACACAGCACCTGGCAGGTCATGCTGGTTGTACCTTGATGCCATAGACATTCCGTACGCACCTGCCGACTTGATTGTAAGCAAATCACCTCGTTTAGTCAGTGGTAGAGAGACATTCTCGTCAAAGACATCTGTAGACTCACACGCTGTGCCTACAATTGTGTACTTAAGTCGCTGCTCAGCCTCTGAAGTGATATTTTCAATATTGTGATATGAACCGTAAAGAGCCGGGCGTATAAGCTCGGTCATACTACCATCTACAATCACAAGACGGCGACCTGTAGCGGTAGTCTTATTGTACAACACCTTGGTAATCAGCTCTCCACACTGCGCAATAATAGAGCGACCAAACTCAAAGTGAACCTCACGATTGCCAACCTTTAGGTGCTGCTTGATAATAGCAAATACAGAGGCAAAGTTTGGAATTGGCTCATTCTCAGGCATGTCGTAATTTACACCCAATCCGCCACCAACATCTACAAACTCAATCTCAAAGCCGAGCTTGGTCAGATTCTCAACAATTACATTGACCTTGTTGCACATATTCTCAAAGACATGTAGCTCACGAATCTGAGAGCCGATGTGGATGTGCATACCGATAACGACAATATTTTTAAGCGAGCGAATATGCTCCACACTTGAGAGAATCTCCTCGTATGATATTCCAAACTTACTATCAGCCTGACCAGTGTCAATGCAGTGGTTAGTCTTTGGGTCAATGTCAGGATTTACACGTAGAGCGATATTTACCACCTTGCCAGCCTCAGCAGCAAGCTCATTTACAAGGTCTATCTCCTCAATAGACTCGCAGTTTATGGCAAGGATATTCTGCTCAATAGCGTAGCGAATCTCCTTGTCGCGCTTACCAACACCGGCGTAGACAATAGTCTTAGGGTCAAACCCCGCCTCAATAGCGCAACGCACCTCGTTTCCACTTGCGCAATCTATACCCACGCCATACTTGCGAATAATCTGCAACAGACGCGCATCGTAGTTAGCCTTTATGGCGTAGTGAATCTTGTAGTTATATTTGTTTGCTATGCTCATAAGACTCTCAAGGGTCTGGCTTAGCAACTCAATGTCATAGAGATAGAATGGGGTTTCGTACTTTGCCAACTTGTCGGCAACCTGTCTGCTCAGCATAAACTAACTAATTTTGTGTTAAAAATATTAGCGCAAAGATAGCAAAAAGTTTTTAATATTTGTCGCTATGCCATCAATAAGTAGTTTTACAGCATCATCTGCTGCCCATGCTGTGTGTGGTGAGGCGAGTAGAGTGTATGGGTCGTTTAGGCTGTAGAGCGGTGAGCTATGTAGTGGCTCGCTTGAGAATACATCCAATGCCGCACCTGCTATAATGTGACTATTTAGCGCATCGGCAAGAGCTGCCTCGTCAATAATGCCTCCTCGCGCAACGTTGATAATTATCGCTGTTGATTTCATCTGTGCAAGTTCATCTTTACCAATAAGACCCGCGGTCTTTGCATTGAGTGGCGAGTGAACTGAAATCACATCCGCCCACTGTAGCAGTTCGTTCAGCTCTTTATGTGGATAACGCTCCTCGCGAGCAACTCCAGAAGTGGATGAATATGCAATATTGCAACCAAAAGCGTCGGCAAGATGAGCCACCTGATGACCGATTGCACCAAGACCTATAATACCCCAATTTTTACCCCTTAATAGCGATATTGGACGACCAAAGTGGAAGATATCGTCTGTTGCTGCATACGAACCACTCTTAAAGTAGTTGTCGTAGTATGAAGAGTTGCGAAGTAGCGATAATGCTGCCCCTAAGGTGGCTTCAGCAACAGAGTAGGTGGAGTATCCAGAAACGTTCTTAACCACGATACCAAGCTCTGCAGCCGCCTCAAGGTCTACATTGTTCATGCCTGTAGCAGCTATGGCAATCATCTTTAGGTCTGGCAACTGCTGCATTGTTTCGCGCGAGATGTAGACCTTGTTGGTAATTACAACAGTCGCTCCTTTGCAGCGCTCTAAGGTCTGATAGGCTGTAGTGCGGTCGTAGCCCGTGTACTCGCCTAAAGATTTAATAGCACTCAGGTCGTAACCACCAAGTGAATACTCGTCTAAAAATACAATCTTTGCCATATTTATTCGTTTTTATTGCTTGTTAAATCCCTAATAACAGCAGATGCGCACCCGATGCCGAATAGTGCAGGTAGGTACGATATTGTGCCGACATTTGACTTCTTGTTCTGCTCCTCGCATAGTATCATCGCCCCTTCAACTGGTGGCTCGGCAGAGAATACAGCTTTGAAGCCGCGACGTATGCCCATCTTGTGTAGTCGCTTGCGGAGCATGTGCGCAAGAGGGCAGTGGTGAGTCTTTGAAATGTCGCAAATCTCCATCTGTGTAGGGTCAAGTTTAGCACCTGCTCCCATAGAACTTACAAGAGGAATATTGCGGTCAAGAGCCCCCTTGATAAGTGCCAACTTTGGCGATAGGGTATCTATCGCATCAACGATGTAGTCAAAGTGTTGACTGTCTAATATCTCGTCGGTCTTCTCATCCTTGATATACTCTGGAACGACACACAGTTCAAGCTCTGGATTTATATCTTTCAGTCGCTCGGCAAGCACCTCGGTCTTTTGTCTGCCCACTGTTGAGTGCAGTGCGATGAGCTGTCGGTTTATATTGCTTAGGCTGACTGTGTCGCTGTCGGCTATGGTCATTCTGCCTACTCCTGCGCGAACTAACATCTCGGCAGCGTATGCACCTACGCCACCCACGCCAACAACAAGCACGTTTGCTCTCTTTAGTCGCTCAAGACCATCTTTGCCAAGTAGTAGCTCGCTACGCTCTAACCACATATATGTCTAAAATTTTGGTTCGTAATATACTCTAAGAGATTCTCTGGTACAGCTAAGAGCGCCGATGCTTTGCGATAGATGTCGTCAATGCTTAGGTGGCTCTCGTCGGTCTCTAAAAATAGCCTATCTATGGGCGTTGCTCTCATGGCGTCTATGCTCTTAGGGGAACGAAATGTCCGCTCACCAAAGGAGAGGTAATAGCCGCGACTTGTGGCAGATAGAGCTTGCTCTTTTGAGCCTATAAAGCCGTGAAAGATAACAAACTTTAGACGATACTTCTCTAATATCTTCATCGTCGGCTCAAATGCCTTGACACAGTGCAGCACCACACCTTTGCTATATTGCTGGGCAACCTCTAACTGCGCCTTGAAGATTAGCTCTTGGCTCTCTCTGTCTACCTTGCAGCTGTAGTCAAGACCTATTTCGCCAATGGCATCAACACCCAGCGCACTGCGTTCAATGGATAGCACAGTGTCAGTGGTGGCAATCTCTGCATCGTAGGGGTGGATGCCTATGGTTGAGAGAGTTAGCTCATCCTCTTTGGGACTATGTGTGTGAATATTAACTTTCATATGGCAAAAATAGCAAAAAAAGTGCGATAAACTTCGTTTAAGTGAAAAAAAAGTAGTATCTTCGCGGGCGAAAATGTCTATTTAATCACATATAATAAACATCAAACATTAAAAACAGTTTTAACAATGTCAAAAACTATTAAGCTGTGCAAAGGTTTGGATATCAAGTTGCAGGGTGCTGCAGAGAAGAAGACTACCGCTGTAGGTTTGGCTTCTACTTATGCAGTGTCGCCGCTGGACTTTGAGGGTATCGTTCCTAAGATGCTGGTTAAGGTTGGCGATGCAGTTAAGGCGGGTACACCGTTGTTCTTCAACAAGAATAACGCGTCGGTTGTTTTCACTTCACCAGTTAGCGGTACTGTTGCTGCTGTGGTTCGTGGTGAGAAGCGTCGTATCCTCGCTGTTGAGATTACTGCCGACTCTACCATTGCGTACGAGGAGTTTGAGACCCTTGATGTCAAGTCTGCTACCCGTGACCAGATTGTAGAACTTTTGCTTAAGTCGGGTCTTTGGACACTGCTCGTTCAGCGTCCGTATGGCATTATCGCAAATCCAGCCGATATGCCTAAGTCGATTTTTGTATCTGCGTTTGATTCTGCGCCGCTTGCTCCAGATTACGGCTACACTCTTGCCGAAGACAAGCAGGCTCTGCAGAAGGGCTTTGAGGTGCTCGCTCGCCTTACCGAGGGTAAGGTACACTTGAGCTACAACGCTAAGGATGCAGCGCCATCATTTGCAGGTGTTGAGCTGCACGCCTTCCAGGGTAAGCACCCTGCAGGTAATGTGGGCGTACAGATTCACCACATTGACCCAATCAACAAGGGTGAGAAGGTGTGGACTGTAGGCTATGCAGATGTGGCTATTATCGGTCGCCTCTTCCTTACTGGTAAGGTTGATATGACCCGCACTATCGCAGTTACAGGCGCTGAGGTTATCTCTCCTGCTTATGTTAAGGTTGTTGCTGGTGCGAAACTCGACTCAATTCTTAAGGGTCAGGTTGCAGCTGGTGCCAATGCTCGTTACATCTCTGGTAACGTTCTTACTGGTCGCAATGTTGGCGCAGAGGGCTACCTGGGCTACTACGCAAATCAGATTACAGTAATCCCTGAGGGCGATCACTATGAGCTTCTGGGTTGGGCAATGCCTCGCTTTAGCAAGTTCTCTGTATCTCGCGCATACTTCTCTTGGCTGTTCCCTAACCGTAAGTACAATCTTGATACCAACCTTAATGGTGAGGAGCGTGCTTTTGTTGTTACAGGTCTTTATGAGAAGTATCTGCCTATGGATATATATCCAATGCACCTGCTCAAGGCTATCCTTGCTGGCGACTTGGATAAGATGGAGGCTCTGGGTATCTATGAGGTTGTTGAGGAGGACTTCGCTCTGTGCGAGTTCGTTGACCCTTCAAAGACTGAGATGCAGCAGATTATCCGCAATGGTATTAACTTAATGATTAAGGAGGGTGAGTAATGAAGGCACTTCGTTCTATTGTTGATAAACTCAAGCCTACTTTCTCCAAGGGGGGTAAGTTAGCTTTCCTTGAGTCCACTTTTGATGGATTTGAGACTTTCCTTTTTGTTCCTAACAAGACTACCCAGCATGGTGCGCATGTTCGTGACTGTAACGATATGAAGCGTACTATGATTATGGTTGTCATCGCTCTTATCCCAGCACTGCTCTTCGGTTGCTACAATACTGGTATTCAGGTAGGTCTTGAGGGCTGGACAGCATTCTTCTACGGTCTTGTTCGTATCCTGCCGATGATTGCTACCACTTATATCGTTGGTCTGGGTATCGAGTTCACAGCAGCACAGCTTCGTGGTCACGCTATTAACGAGGGTTTCCTTGTTTCTGGTCTGCTTATTCCACTTGTAATGCCTGTAAGCACTCCACTTTGGATGGTTGCTCTTGGTACTGCATTTGCTGTTATCTTCGGTAAGGAGGTATTCGGTGGTACTGGTATGAATGTATTTAACCCTGCAGTTCTTGCTCGTGCATTCGTATTCTTTGCTTACACACCACAGATGTCAGGTGAGAAGGTTTGGTACTCTGACTGGACAATGATGGGTGCGCAGGTTGATGGTGTAACTGGTGCTACTGCTCTTGAGCAGCTCGCAACTACTGGTACAATGAAGTGGAGCGCACTTGATGCATTCCTCGGCTTTATCCCAGGTTCATTTGGTGAGACCTCTACACTTGCAATCCTTATCGGTGCAGCAATTCTGCTCTTCACAGGTATCGCATCTTGGAAGACTATGGTTTCAGTATTTGTCGGTGGTGCTGCTACAGCTTACTTGTTCAGCGCACTTGGCTGTTTTGACTATCCAGCATACTATCACCTTCTTGTTGGTGGTTTTGCTTTCGGTGCTGTCTTTATGGCTACTGACCCTGTAACCTCTGCACAGACCTCTACTGGTAAGTACATTGTAGGTTTTATGACAGGCGCTATTGCAATCCTCATCCGTCAGGTAAACCCTGCATATCCAGAGGGTATGATGCTCTCAATCCTGTTTATGAATGCCCTTGCTCCACTTGTAGACTACTGCGTAGTTGAGGCAAACATTCGTCGTCGTGCAAATCGTGTTAAATCTGTAAAGTAGGAGGAGTGGCTATGAAAATCAATACAAACAGTAATACCTATATTATTATCTATTCGGTAGTAATGGTGGTTATCGTTGCCGTTCTGCTTGCTGTTGCAGCTCTTGGTCTTGCACCACGCCAGCAGGAGAATATGCTTAACGAGAAGAAGACACAGATTGTAAAGGCTCTGGGCGAGGACCCTGCAACAGTAGCTTACGATAGCGTAATTACAAAGGCAGTTATCCTTGATCAGACTGGCGCAGTAGTTTCAGAGGATGTAAAAGAGGTTTTTGATGCTCTTAACGACCTTAAGGGTAGCTTTGCAGCTAACCGCTTCCCACTCTTTGTTGCTACATCAGGCGTTGTAGTACCTCTCTATGGAGCAGGTCTTTGGGGTCCAATCTGGGGCTATATCGCTCTTGATACAGATATGAATACCGTAAAGGGTATCGTTCTTGACCACTCAGGCGAGACCCCGGGTCTTGGTGCAGAGATTACAACTCCAAAGCACCAGGCAATGTATCCAGGTAAGACCATCTATGAGGGTGATACTATTGTCGGCGTAACTCTTAAGAAGGGTGGCGCAGATAAGAGTAACTCACACGAGGTAGATGCTATTACAGGTGGTACAAAGACCTCTGATGGTGTAACGGCAATGATTTCTGACTGCCTGAATTATTACAAGCCTTACTTTGATGCTGCTCGCGCTGCTGCAGTAGCACCTGCTGAGGCTGAGTCTAACACTATAAATGAGTAAAACAATGGCAAGTAAGAGTTTGAAAAATTTGACAGCGCCACTCTCTGGCAATAACCCTGTCATCGTGCAGATTCTGGGAATCTGTTCAGCTTTGGCGGTTACCGTACAGCTCAAGCCTGCAATTGTTATGGGCTTGTCAGTAATGGTGGTAACAGCATTCTCTAACCTTGTGATGTCCCTGCTGCGTAACGGCGTACCTTCACGTATCCGTATTATCGTTCAGCTTGTGGTTATCGCAGCGTTGGTAATCCTTGTAGACCAGGTGCTTAAGGCATTCGTATATGATGTCTCAAAGCAGCTCTCTGTCTATGTGGGTCTGATTATTACAAACTGTATCGTTATGGGTCGTGTTGAGGCATTTGCTCTCCAGAACAAGCCTTGGGACTCTTTCCTTGACGGTATTGGTAATGGTCTTGGTTATGCATCTATTTTGGTGATTATCGCATTCTTCCGTGAGCTTCTCGGCTCTGGTACTCTCTTTGGTTTCCGTCTTATTCCAGAGAGCTGGTACATCAATGAGGGCGGTTTCTACTCAAACTGCGGTCTTATGCTCTTCCCACCAATGGCACTGATTATCGTAGGTTGCATTATCTGGGCACACCGTTCATTTAATAAGGATTTACAGGAAAAATAGGAGGATAGACAATGGAGACTTTGAATTTATTTATCAGCTCGATTTTTATCGACAACATGGTGTTCGCATTCTTCTTCGGAATGTGCTCCTATATCGCTGTATCTAAGAGTGTAAAGACAGCTCTTGGTCTTGGTCTTGCTGTAACTTTCGTGCAGACAATGACCGTGCCACTCAACTACCTGATCAACCAGTATGTGCTTGCTCCAAATGCACTTGTTGAGGGTGTTGATTTGTCGTTCCTCTCATTTATCATCTTTATTGCCGTTATTGCTGCATTCGTGCAGCTGGTAGAGATGGTTGTTGAGAAGTTCTCACCTACACTCTATAACCAGCTTGGTATCTTCTTGCCGCTTATCGCTGTAAACTGCGCAATTATGGGTGGTTC
>SUZO01000016.1 GCA_015059805.1 Rikenellaceae bacterium | reverse complement strand
GTTGCAGGAGAAACGAACTCAAGACCCTCAAACTTAAGGTCACCAACGAAGATTGTCTGACCAACCTTGAGTGGAGTAACATCAACAACCAGCTCATCTGGAAGGTTCTCAACCATAGCCTTAACAACGAGCTTACGAGCAGAAAGAGCGAGCTTACCACCGATCTTAACACCCTCAGCAGTACCTGTAAGACGTACTGGAACAGCGATAGATACTGGCTTACCCTCCTGAACACGGTAGAAGTCAATGTGAAGAATCTGCTCACGGATTGGGTGATACTGAACATCACGAAGTACTGCGAGCTCCTTCTTACCGTCGATGTCAAGCTCAACGATATATGAGTTTGGAGTGTAGATAAGTGGCTTTACAGCCTTCTCATCAATAGCGAAAGCGACATTCTCGCCACCACCATAAATAACACATGGGATAAGACCCTCACGGCGAACTGCCTTGGTTGCCTTCTTACCGTAATCGGCACGAAGAGCTGCTTTGATAGCAATTGTTTTCATTGTAAAATGTTTGTTATAATGTTATTACCTACGGCGGCACTCAGTCTGCACCCGCAGTGCAACCCCCATAACCGCCTGATTTCGGCTGCAAATGTAGAACAAATTTTTCAGATTACCAAATTTTTGGCCATTGGCTCACCTTTGGTGACCCGACCCTGCTCCGCCTCGGCAATATCAGTCGCGGCATAAATGCCCCAAAATGCGAAATTGAAAATCTGTGAGCAAGCTCCCATTTTCAATTGTCGCCTTTTGCACCTTCGGTGTACGACCGCTGTTGCACTCGGCTTAATCGCAGCGTTGGCTTTTCAGCGGTGTCGACTTTGTCGACAAAATTGGTGCTCTGATTTGGCGAAGTAATTGTGAATGACATTTAATGACAAGGGCTTTCAGCCCTCAATGGCATTGAATGGCGCGCTCTGCGCGCAGTATTAAGGGCGTTAGCCCGCTGCCATTCATTGCCATTTTCTGCCATTGTAATTCCCTAAATTCCCTAACTTCCTTAAATTCTCTGTTCTGCGTTAGCAGGGTCGCGTTGCCGAAGGCAAGCCGACGGCTAATGGCTAACGGCTAATAGCCAAAAAATCTTGCGGTGCAAGATTTTTTTTATTACCTTTGTGAAATCATAATCCAAACGATGAGCGAAAATAGACCATACGATATATTTATTAGCTACCGCCGACATGGTGGAGCCGAGTATGTGCGCCCTCTAAAGGCGGAGCTTGAACTGAGAGGGTATAATGTCTTTCTGGACTACGATGAGCTAAAAGATGGCGTCTTTGATAAGCGTATTATGGATGCTATTGAGCAGGCCCCGATATTTGTCTTTATGCTCTCTGCCCACTCACTTGATAGATGTGTAAATGATGACGACTGGGTTAGAAAGGAGATTGAGTTTGCTGTTAGCAAAAAACGTCATTTTGTTCCAGTAAATCCTAACAAGGAGTTTGATGGTTTCCCTGATGATGTTCCAGAGCAGGTCAAGCAGAGCCTCGGTCAGCATCAATTTTCGCATATAGATTTTGAGCAACTCTTTAAGTCCTCTGTTAGAGAGATGGATGAGTATCGTATACGTCCAATCTTGAAGGAGCGACTACGTGAACAGCCTAAAAGTAGTGCTGGTGCACGTGTTACTATTGAGACCGATCTTGATTGTCGCATATTACACTTTGGTAAACAGATAGGAACGGCTATTTGTGGGGAGTTCCCAGAAATTCGTCTGCAAAAGGGTAAGCATAAGCTGACTTTTGTCGGTATGGAGTGTGATAGTGATCGCGTTGAGCAGATGCTTACTATAACAGACTTGGAGTTTGGTGAGTTTATAGAGGTCAAACTTCGTGATATATATAATGCCCGCAAAGCTCGCGAGGAGGCAGAACGTAAAGCCCGCGAAGAGGCAGAACGCAAGGCTCGCGAGGAGGCAGAACGCAAAGCTCGCGAAAGAGCTGAGCGAGTGGCGAGAATGAAGAAGTATAGTGTCGGCGACTACTATAACGACGGCGTACGCGAGGGTGTTGTCTTTGAGGTTAGTGCCGACGGTCGCCGTGGTAAGATTGTGAGTATTATGCAGTCAGAAATTTTGCAATGGGCTTCTGATGCTGCAGAATATAGACGCCTTATAGGTGCAGATAGCGAGACTGACGGTGCATATAATATGGCAAAAGTTAAGACTATCTCTGGTTGGCGAGATAAATATCCTCCCTTTGCGTGGTGCGCAGACCTTGGTGAGGGTTGGTATCTGCCGTCAAAAGAAGAACTGCTGACAATTTATAAATGCAAAGATAAGCTAAATCCTAGATTAACCGATAAGTTGTTATTTACTTATTGGTCGTCAACGGAGGATAATCGCCGTGATATATTCGGCGAGTCCTACGTGTGGGATGTCTATATGGCTGGCGGCGACGCCAGTCGCACAAATAAGTACTGCTACGGCTATGTGCGCGCCGTCTCCGCTTTTTAGGAGCGAAGCGACTATTTAGGCTTTAATCTTTGCGCCCGACCTTAGAAGTCGGGCGCATTGCTAAAGTGGTGAGATTAAGGAGTTTAAGGAGATTAACGAGTTTAGGGATTTTTCGCTAATTTCCCTAAATTCATTAAATTCCTTAAATTCTCTGTTCTGCGTTAGCTTGTCTTTGGTGACCCGATTCTGCTCGGACGATATAATGGGAGCTCTGATTGAGCTAAGTTGTTGTGAATGACATTTAATGACAAGGGCTTACAGTCCTCAATGGCATTGAATAGCGCGCTCTGCGCGCAGTATTAAGGGCGTTAGCCCGCTGTCATTTATTGTCATTTGCTGCTATTGTACGCTCTCTAACCATATTAGTCAGTTAGTATCGGGTCGGCAAGGTCAAATCTTCCGTAGAGTTGCTCCGAGGCGGCGCGACAGCCTCCGCGACAACGACTCCAGAGGTTACACTTCGTACAAGCGTCTGGCATGGAGTCAAAGTAGCTGCTATTTAGAGCCTTTGTAAGTATCTGAGCGATAGGCTCGCAGTGGATATTTCCAAGCACCTTTGGCGAGTGGTTGCAGTAGCGCACTTCGCCGCGATAGTTTACCGTAATTGGGCGATGCGAGATATCTGTGTTGCAGTGGGCAAAGCGGATGCCCGGATAGCGCTTTGGGTCGAGGATGCAGATGGGTGAGCAGACGCCACTATTTGCCACCATGTCGTTCTCAATCATAAACTGACTCACCGCAGCAAATGTATCCTGCAGCTGCTGTGTTGTTAGGCGAAGTTCTTTCCAGTGCTGGATGCCTAATCCGCCAACATTAAAGCGGTTGAACATAATGCGCCTTACTCCCAAGTCGCGGTAGAGTTCAAGGGTTGGCAGTGTCTGGGATATGTTTAGCGCGCTCAAGATAAATACGGGGATAAGACGACTGCTATCCCACTGAGAAATCTTCCGCGCTGCTGTCACAGCCCTTTGCCACGAGCCAGCAAGTCCCGTAATATAGTCGTGAAGACATGCATTTGGAGCGAGAATAGGTATCTGAATCATCTCCACGCCAAGGTCACGGCAGTATCCTATCGTGTCGTCTGTGAGCAGTGTGCCATTTGTAAGCAGGTGGACATTTGAGCCTGCAAATCGCGCCTTGAGAATAAGGTCAAAGAGTCGTGGAACAAGCAACGGCTCGCCACCAGAGAAACTGATACTGCTTACCTCTGCCTGTTGTAGTAGGGTCTGAAGGCTCTTTTTAGCGAGCAAAAAGTCGGGCGTAGCCATAGTAAAGCCCTGCTGACTCTTGAAGTGGTTGTAGCAGAACTTGCAGGATTGGTTGCAGGCATCTGTGGTCTCAAAGACCACCATATCCAGATGAAATCTATCTGGCATCTATAATGCAGTTAAATTCGCCATCAATCTTTACGAACTCACTCTGATAATCATTCGCGCCGTAGAAGGTTATTGTTGCTGGTCCCACATATTCGCCTACAGCAAGGACTACCTCAATGTTTCGTTTGCCAAAAGTGCGACCTGTATAGAGAGTCTCGCCCTTGTCCGATGTGATTACATACTTAAAGTGCGAGAAGGCGGTATCCTCATAAAAATTGAGCACATCTCCACAGTAATATACAGCCGTAGATGTGTCAAACTTTGGCGAGATAATATTCATCGGCTCACCTGCAGGTGAATAGCAACTCACGCACGAAGTAAGTGTTGTTGCCGCCACCAAGAGCGAGAGAAGTATGCCTCCCAAACGATACTTCGCACGAACTGCCGCAGCACTCTTACCCCGCGACAACCATACCCATAGCGACACAACCATAAAGGCAATGCCCACTCCTACAATCATTAAATACCTCTTCATAGCGCACAAAATTTGGTTCGTATTTACAAAGGTAATCAATATATACAATAAAACCAAATAAACTGAAAAACGGCTTATTTGGTTTTATGCCATTGGCAGTTAGCTGTTAGCCAGCTACGCAGTAGTGGGGAATTAGCGAGCTTTATAAATTCTCCCCTAACCTCCTTAATCTCTTTACTATAGCCAATTAAACCGAGAGCAACGACTGCTGTTGGTCGGATAGCTATACACCTAAAATCTCATTGTCATTCCTACACCCAGAGCGCGTGCATGCTCACTACGGTTGTTAAAATGACATACATTCAGGCTGAGATTCTCATTGACATTTATATCTACGGCACTTACTTGTATTCTATCTGCTACACTTTCTTTATTGTCAGCGATTCCTGCGCATAGTCCAATGATAACACCTCCAACAGCTGGACATACACCTGCCATCCAATAGGTTTCAGTGACAAGACCTACGGCTACGCCACCACCAATAACAGCTATTCCAGCAATCCAACCTAATACTTTTAGTGTGTGCGCTTGATTCTTAAGTTCATTTTTTCTTAATAACACTGAGTTGTCAATTCCCTTCGAAATTTTATTTCCAGAATTATCAATACTGTTTGATACTTGATTTCCAGCTAGCTCAATACTTGTTGTAACATCGGATTTAGCAATTGTCTCAATATCAAATTTATCCATAGTTCCATTTTCATAAATGATGGAGTAGACTTTTGTTATTGAAATGGTATAAGATGGTCCGTTTAAGTTGTCCCAGCGTTTGTATTTTATAGATGTTTCGTTGATTTCTAATAGCTTGACCTCAATTTTGCCACCATCTTTTAATTGTAGAATGTCTTGTGCATAGACATCCAAGCACCCTATTATAACAAATAGGAGAAAAATAAACGATTTTTTCATAACACATTGATATTTAAGTTAAACAAGTAGTTGCTATAATTTGATGACAACCATTAACTTAAACATTGTGTATCTAAAATGAAGAAACGTGGGTATAGCCTTAGTTGAAAGGGACGACCAAGTACCCACGCGAACAAAAGCACAACCCACGCCAGTGGCGTGAGCATTTAATGTGCCTATTGTCTGTTCGCTGTATAAATTTGGTCGTTTTATCAACTAAACAATAGCCCTAAATGCCATCAAATCATTACGTATTCCGCAATGACGTTGCAAATATAAAGATTTTTTGCCTATTTAGCAAATAGATAACAATAATGTATGCCATAATGTATGCCATTAGCTGTTAGCCATTAGCTGGCTGACGCAGAACAGGGAAGTTGGTTCAGGGAGCGCCTCAACGTTCAATCAAGGTTGGGCGCTATGATGACAGCAAATGGCAATGAATGACAGCGGGCTAACGCCCTTAATACTGCGCGCAGAGCGCGCTATTCAATGTCATTCTTTGTTATTCAATGTCATTTAGAGAAACTCCACTAAATCAGAGCACCAATTTTGTTGTCAGAGCGATGAAGGGTCGCCGAAGGCAAGCCATTGGCTATTAGCTAATAGTATCCCCGACTCAACTGTAGGCTGCTGATGTTAGAAGCGAGATACGGCTCGGATGCTGTAGTCGTAGGATTTGTCGTCTTGGAAGATATACTTATTGACCATGCGGACACTCCAGGCGTTGGTCTGGTCAATCTCGGTTGAGGACCAGTACCAGCCGCCCTCTTCGGCAGCAGGTAGTGGGGTGGCTTGTTTGCGGACAAGGGTCTTATTTACAGCCTCCAGGATAGGGGTGTTGAGTAGAAGTTGTGCCAGCTCCTCTATTGATGGCAGATACCACCCTTCGCCCTGTTCGGCGCACCACTTGAAGGCTGGGTATAGACTCTGCCAGTTGTCAATGCCTTTGATGGTTGTCATATTTCTCCTGCCATCATCCTTGTTCGTTGCATTGGCATAGGGCGCACCCTCCACAGCCCAGAGCAGGTCCTCCGTAGGCTCTACGGTGCTTAGAATCTTGCCATGGCGTCCATTATCCCAGACGGCAATAACTACACCCTCTTTTTCGCCGTCGTTGTAGTAATCGCCCACATAATAAGGGGCGTGAGTTTTGCCAGCAACGATAATATCTTTCACCTCTGGAACAATACCAAAGCATGCAACAGCGCGAACAAGGCAGAAGTTGTCCTTTCTACCCAAGTAGTGAGCTGTATAGTCAAAGCTCATACAGACACCCTCAGCAAAGACCTCACCAAAGCTGAGCATAAAGTTATCCTCTGTAGATGACCAGTAACAGCTATCGTCTAATGGTATATCCAGCGCGCTGTTAATCTTGTCCATGTTTCTGTATATAGCCATCAGCTCATTTTTAGCTGGTAGATACCACCTTTCGCCTAAGTCGGCACACCACTTAAATGCCGGAAATCGCCTCTGCCAGTCACTTATGCGCTGGATTACAGCCATATTATTTGCGCCATAATCCTTATCATCGGAGAGTACAAACGTGCGTAGAAATTCCGCTTCAGTTGACCACTGCAGATATTGTTCAGACTGCTCTAAACTAACTATTTTACCGCTATAGCCGTTGTCCCAGACCTCAAAGACGATGCCCTCAAGCTCGCCATCGTTGTAGTAATCTCCTATTTGGTAGGGTGGATGGGTGTAGAATGTACGCATAAACTATTAAAAGGCGTGGCTGACAACGCCTTAGGGTAGATGTCAGCCACACAAAAAATGGTTATAGAACTACTTGTCTTTACGCTTTTCGATTTGTCGCTTGATGACATCAAGAGCCTCGTCTACCGCCTCCTCAAAGGTGCGAGCACGCTGCTCGGTGAGGATATCCCCACCTGGAACGTGGAGTGTTACCTGTGCTACTTTATTTCCCTTTTCATCATCTTTCTCTAACTTCAATACGACATCTACTCCGGTCGGACGGTCTGCAAAACGCTCAAGTCTTGCCATCTTTTTCTCTACGAACTCGAGCAGCTGCTTGCTGGCATCGAATTTTAACGACTGAATATTAACATCCATAGCTGTAATATTTTATGTTAAGGGGGTTCGCTTCATTACGAATTTGCCCCGTCTATTCTCAATTTTTTCGCCGACTATGCGGGTGTGCCTTGTCATAGACACCCTGCAGCTGCCGGATAGAGGTGTGGGTGTAGTGCTGAGTGCTACGCAGCGAGCTATGCCCCATAAGCTCTTGAATCTCGCGCATATTTGCCCCCTCGCGCAGTAGGTCTGTGGCAAAGGTGTGCCTTAGAACGTGAGGACTCTTACGACCCTGTACCCCTGCGGCACTCATCTGCTGCATAACTATGCGCTGCACTGTAGTGCGCGAGAGTGCTTTGCCTGCCTTGCCAAATATTAACGGGCTTTTGTCGTCAATTATTGCTCCATTTTCCCTACAGACTGTAGTGTAGCGGACAATTCTCGCCTCTAACTCTGGCAGCAGTGGTACTAATCGCTCCTTGCCTCCCTTGCCATAAATCTTGACCGCTCCGTCGGATATATCTCCGAGAGTTATCCTAAGTAACTCCGCAAGTCGTATGCCGCAACCGTAAAGTAGCGAGATGATAATAGAGTTGCGCTGTGAGATAATGTCATGTTCATAACTCTGCTCCTTCACATCCTTCAACATCTCCTCCATACGGCTCTGCGGTACAAATACTGGCAGTGGCTGAGAAACCTTCAAAGAACCTATGCGCTTGAGAATGTTGCTCTTAATAACGCCTATCTTGCGCAGATACTTAAAAAAGCTCTTAATTGATGAGAGCTCCCTATTCATCGTCGCCGCCTGTAGCTTTGCGGTATCCATGCGGTAGATAATCCAGTCGCTAACATCCTCTGCACAGACCTTTGTAACATCAAAATTCTCTAACCCCTTACTCTGTAGCCCACGTTGCTGACAAAACCATGTCGCAAAACTCTCTATATCTCGCCTATAATTTCGCACTGTCAATTCTGAATATCGGCGCTCTGCCTTAATGTACTTAATAAAGCGGTCAATCATAAGCAAATAGGCAGAAAATCGGCACTGCTACACTCTGCACTCTGAACAAAGATAAGAAATATTTTGTTAGAATACAAATTTTTTATGAAAAAAGCTACTATACAACATCTCTTCGCCCATTATAAGTTGTTCATTTTGTTGGTGAAGTTATTTTATCATCTGTTTTGCGATATTTTTTCACCTAATATTTGTATATTTGTCAGGATTTTGGAATTTGTTACTCTATCTAATAGCTAAACTGAAATAATCATGGAGAACATTCAGACACTACCTTCGGCAAATCAGATATGGTACACCTCTACTGACGGTGCTGTTATCAACCCCTCTGCACGCTACTTTAGCGCCAGAATAGTATCTAACAACTATGAGCAGGGTTGGGGTGTGATAACATTTAACAAGCCACTAACAGATATTGGTTGGAACGCCTTTTTTGAGTGCAAAACACTCAAGAGTGTTGTCTTTCCTCTCGGAGTTGTGGAGATTGCCAATGGCGTCTGCCATGGCTGCTCTGCTCTGGAGAAGGTGGTTATTCCAGATAGCGTTACAAAGATTGGAAGTCAGGCGTTTGCGCTCTGTGACTCCCTTCGCACCATCTCCGTTCCAGAGTCTGTGGAGAGTATTGGTGAGGGGGCTTTTGATAGCCATACAGAGGTTGTTCGCCGCGCTAAGAGTATGCCTGCCGCCAACGAGATTTGGTACTCTACAGTTAATAATCAGCCGTTAGAGCTTGGTCGCTCAATTGCAGATGCTGAGGTTGTGGAGTCTATCTACCAGAATGGTATGGGTATTATCCGATTTGATTCCGATATATCAACTATTGGCAAAAATGCATTCTACGACTGCAGGGCAATCGCCAGCATCACCTTCCCAAGCTCTGTTACAAGTGTGGGAGAGCACGCCTTTTCGGGCTGTATTTCGCTTGTGCGTGTGACTATGACCGATAGTGTTCAGAGCATTGGTGCCCTTGCCTTTGAGGGGTGTATGTCGCTCAAGATTCTCGACTTAGGCGAGGGTGTTCAGAGTATTGGAGAGTATGCCTTTGCTCGTTGCTCATCGCTTAAGAGTTTTACCATTCCAGAGCGTGTGCAGAGGGTCAGCGAGGGTCTGCTTTCAGGTTGTACAGCACTTACAAAGGTATATTTTGGAAGCTCAGTGTCAAAGATTGATAGTTACGCCTTTGAGCGTTGCCATACATTGCAACAGTTCTACTGTAAAAGTATCTCGCCACTCTTTGGTGCCGACATGTTGCCACTCTCAACAGGCATGAGGCTCTATGTGCCACAAGATGCTGTGGATATGTATAAGTTGAGCGACAGCTGGTCTCAATATGCCGAGCGAATCTTTGGGTACACTCCAGAGGATTAACATGTTTCGCAGGCTATACATACTTATCACTTTGCTGCTGCTCATACCCTTAGCTTATGCTCAAGAGTATGAGCAGTATCGTTATTTTAAGCTCTACGAGGATGAAAATCCAGAGAGGGCTCTGCTGCAAGAGGAGGAGCAGAATATCCAGACCTTTTGGCAACATAACTACTACCACAAATCTCTCTTTGACCAGAGTACAATAGTCACTAATCACTATCACGGCGTGGGCTACTATGAGCGTGGCGACTACTTTGGTGCTATTCGTCTGCCGAAGTTGAGCCGTAGCCGCGCCCGACATCTTGGTCTGCATGCTACAGAGTCGCACACGGGCTCTTATAACACTCACTACACCCTTGATACTCTTGCCGTTGAGCGCACAGATGTTGCCCTTTCGCTCGCTTCGCGTAGCTATCGGGTGGGTGTTACAGCCTCGGCAACCAATATTATTGCTCAAAAGTGGATTGTCAGTAGCGATATTGCCATGCGTACGGGTAGTGATGCACATATAAAAGGGGTCTTTACCAATGCCGCAACTGTAAACATAGCCCTTCGTGGTCGTATAGACCAGAGGAGCGACATCTTTGCAGCTCTGTTATTCTCGCCCTCGGAGCGTGGTCGGCGCAAAGCCTCTACAGTTCAAGCATTTGCCCTTACGGGCGATAACTACTATAATCCATCGTGGGGCTATCAGAGTGCAAAGGTTCGCAATGCAAACACTGTAAGCAGCTTTACTCCAACAGCTCTACTCTCCTATAACCGCAAACTTGGCGAAAAGCACCTGCTAAACCTCTCTCTTGCCACAACTGTCGGCAGTAGTGCCTATAGTGGCTTGGATTGGCTCAATGGCTCTACACCTCTGCCCGACAACTACCGCTATATGCCCGACTACTTTACAGATAACATCACTGCCGATGCTGTGCGTGAGGCTTGGCAGCGTGGCGATAGTAGATATACGCAGATAAATTTTGACGAGCTGCACCGCCGAAATAGATTGCAGCCGTCGGCTATATATCTTGTAAATCAACGCGTTACGCGCAGCGCTAATATACAACTTGCCGCAACTGTTTCACAGAACATCTCCCCGACTCTAAAGGTGAGCTATGGTGTTAGGGCAGAGATTGACCGACAGCGAAACTTCAAAAAGGTTGATGACCTGCTTTCGGGCGCGGAGTTTGAGGATATTGACTTCTTTCTTGTTGATGACGATGCGCAGAGTAATATGTTGCAAAATAATCTCAACACAGCGGGTCGCACTGTGGGCACTAAGGAGCGCTATGGGTACGATTATGCTATTAACAGCATTAGCACAATCTGCTTTGCCTCAGTAGATTACATGCGCAACAATCTAAATCTTGCCGCTTGGGCAACACTTGGCAATAGTACTATCTTCCGCCGAGGATATTTTCGTAAGGAGCTCTTTGCAGACAACTCCTATGGGCGCTCTAAGGCGCTTAATTTTGCCGATTGGTCAGCAAATCTCTCGTTGCAATACTATCCAGACAAAAACCACCTGCTCTCTGCCGCTATAATGGCACAATCTGCCCCTGCGGAGGGTGAGGACCTCTTCCTTCAGAGTCAATATAATAACCGCACGGTGGATAGAGCTATTAGCACGACACTCTTGACGGCAGAGCTTGGTTATGAGGGGCATCTTGGCGACTTATCGCTCTATGCCAACCTCTTTGCTCGCTACCATACTCGCCAAACAGAGGTGGCGCATATCTACTACGATGTAGCCTCCGAGTTTGCGGATGTCATCACCTCCGACCTCTCTACCGTAGCTTTGGGCGCTGAGGTGGAGGCTCGCTATAACCTTAATACCCATTGGAATTTTGCCCTTGGTGCAACTGTGGGCAGGTATCGCTACGCTGGTAGACCTATAATTACGGTCTATGCCGATAAGGATAACCGACTCCTTGCCACTGATACTCTGCAGAGTGTTGGGAATATCCGCACAGGCAATACCCCAGAGCTGAGTGTGTATGGGCAGGTTGAGTACTATAATAGGGGTTGGGGTGCAACACTGAGTGGACAATACCACGCTTTGCGACATGCATCCGCGTCGCTACTTCGTCGCACCGAGAGCGTTCTGAGCCATACAACATCAGAGGCTGAGCGCCAGAGCTTTATGGCGCAAGAGTCGCTGCCCTCAGCCTTTAGCCTCGACCTTAAGCTCTCTAAAACAATCTATCTCAACCGCTTTGACCGCCGAATATATAGCACGACCTCTGCCCCGCGATTTATAGACCGCCACCCACGCTCTAAGATTACAATTTTTGTGGCAATAAACAACTTGCTGGGAAGCAATGATATCATCTACCGCGCCTACGAAACCTCCCGCATCCGCAAACGCTACCACTGGGAGAACTTCACCGCCACTCCATTCCCAAACAACTACCTCTACGCCTACCCACGCACCTACCTGCTCCAGGTGAGGTTTAGCTTCTAACTCAAACTCTATTAAAAAGCGGCGCACGTAGGACAAATCCTACGTACGCCACCGTTGTATAGCGTTTTATTAAAGGCTAAAACTGCTTCTCCTCAATGTATGAACTATAATTTTTCCAGACATTGGCACTCTTATATGCCTCGCCAGAGCCGACTGGTACATAGAGCTTTCTTCCCGTCACATTACCTGCAAAGGCTCCGCTACCAATTGTTGGAGGGGTTGTAGGCTTACAGTTGATAGTAACCAATGAAGTGCAATATGAGAAAGCAGAGCTACCAATAGATGTTACTGTTGAAGGTATTGTTATCTCTGTCGCCTTAAACTGTATAAACGCGCTATTACCAATGGTTTGTAGACCCTCATTGAGCGTAACCTTCTTTAGTGGTGCTGTTTGGAACGCCGAGGTACCAATAGAGATAACAGACGATGGTATAACAATCTCAGTAAGCTGTGTGCTTGCAAATGCAAAATCGCCTATTGAGGTTATTCCCTCACTCAAAGTTACACTCTCAAGGGCTGATGAGTTAAATGCACTCTCGCCAATGCTCTTAACATTTGCGCTGATAACAGCACTTGTCAACGATTCACAATACTTAAACGCACTCTCGCCGATAATAGCGACATTATCAAAGATGTTGAGTTCTGTAAAGGCGCAGCTCTCAAAAGCACTACTACCAATCTCTATATCTTTGCCCTCCAAGGTTATAGAGCTTAATGACTCACAATCAGAGAATGCCATTTCAGGGATAAGATTGACATTTTTAGGGATTGTAATGCTCTTAAGTGCGGTACACTGAAAAAACATTCTGTTACCCATAGTAGTAGTGTTTTCAGGAAGGCTTATCGTCTCAAGTTTTGCACACCCCTCAAATACAGACTCTCCGAAGCTCTCAACACCAGCGCCGAGAGTTACTGCTGTAAGGCTCTTACAATTTCTAAACGCCTGTTTTTCAATGCTCTTAACTCCGTCAGGAATATTGATTTCAGCCAACGCGCCACAAGAGTAAAATGCCTGCTGACAGATAGTAGTGACATTTGAACCAATAGTCACACTACCAAGCGCATTACAGAATGAGAAGGTCATCTTGTTTATTGATGCAAGATTGTTTGGGATAACAACAGATTTGAGACTCTTACAAGAGGCAAAGGCAGAGGCTCCAATTTCGGTTACACCCTCTGGTATATCAATTGAGGCGAGCAAAGAACAGCCGTTGAAAGCGGACTCGCCGATTGAAGTGAGCGATTTAGGAAGGGTGACTGTCTGAAGATTACTACACCAGCCAAAGGCATTCTTGCCTATTGATTCAACGCCCTCAGGGATAGTTACCGCCGTCAGGGTCTTACAACTCTCATACGCTGAAGCCTCTATCGTAGTGACACCTGCAGGAATAGTATGCTCTACCAAATTGCCTTGAGCTACAGCGACCAATGCGTCGTTCACAATAAGGCTACGACCATCTTCTGATGCGAAAGAGCTCTCAAAACTTGTAATTGCATTACACTTATAGAATGGCTGCTCTCCAATCTCTGTAACCGACTCAGGGATAACAAATGTACCTGTTAAGCCTGTGCAATTTTTGAAAGCAGAGCTGCCAATCTTTGTCACACTATTTGGTAGCGATATTGTTGCCAAGGTCTTGCAGCCAGAGAAAGCATCCTGCGGAATCTCTACCACAGCCGACTCATAACGCAATACCCACATATTTGTAGTTGAGTCAAAGATATTCTCAACATTACCACTGCTGCGTGTCACCATTGCAACCTTTGGAGTTACAGCCTTGCCATCAGTTGAACTGTACCATATCTCGTTATCAGGTTGAACAATCACCTGCGCAACTAACGGAATGTAATCTGAGACAATGTTGAAATTCTCGCCAGAAATTGCCAAACGCGCACTTGCCGACTGAGTACCAGCAATAAAATCTTCGCTTAAATTGGCTGCTGAAGCAGCTACAGTAATCACACCAGTAGCACTATCCGCTTTACAAGAGAGTATTGGCATATCAACCAACTCAACAGCACGAGTGGCAGTATATACCGCCTTCATATTTACCAGTGTGCTCCAGTTAGCAGCAACCTCCGCTGCTGCACTGATTGGCGATAGCTCAAAATCCATCTCCACTACACGCGATGACTCAGAGATAACATTTACAGTCGCCTTGCCATCGCTGTATTTAGGTATGTAAGCAATGCTCTGTAGATTACCGACTGCACCCTGAGCCGATAATGGAATTTCAACCTCACTACCATCTGCAAAGACAAAACGGACACTCTGCCCCTCTACCACAACCTCTTTGAAGAAAGAGTCGCCATCAGCGCCATCAGCGCCAGCAGCTCCATCAGCACCATTTGCTCCATTCTCGCCATCTTTGCCATCTTCGCCAGTTGCCTTGCCAAGCTTAGTCCATCTGCTGCCGTTGTCATACGAAACGAACCAATAGCCATCCTCAATCTTGAGCTGCGGGGTTACGCCATCCTTGCCATTTGCGCCATCAGTACCATTTATGCCATCCTTGCCATCCTCACCGTCTGCACCTGGAGCACCTGGAGCACCATCTGCGCCATCTTTGCCGTCTGTTCCTTGAGCCTTGATTTTATCTCCGTTGGCATCAAGCAACCACTGCCCATCAAGGGTCCAATAGTAGAGTCCATCGCTATCCTTTTTTACACCAATTTGAGGAGTATAACCATCCTTACCATTTTGACCATCTTTACCATCCTCTCCATTCTTGCCGTGGTAGATTGTAATAGACTCAGATTTGGAAAATGTGATTGTATAGCCAATAGTTTCGCCATTTTGAGTAATAGGGGTAACGTCTGTAATGTAGTCATTGTTCTGTAGTGCGGTAACAATAGTCTGCAATGAGGATATATTGGCATTCATCTGCTTGCATAGCTCCTCAAGTTTTACAATCCGATTCTCGTGGTCGTCGAGTTTGTCCCAAATCTTTGAATCATCAAAAGATTCACTACACCCCGCAATAATCAGCGTTATCGCTAAGAGTAAATAGGTAAATTGTCTTTTCATTTTAATACAATTTATTACCGAACCAACTCCTATGCGGTAGATTTATACAAAACAGAAAGTGTGGAGCTGACTTCCGTTTATCTATACAGAGGCTCTGACAAAACCCGAAACGAATAAACGATACAAGACCCCACACCTGGATAGTATGGGGTATATGCACAAAACGTGCATAGCCACATAGCTATACAAGAAATGAGTGCTGTCGTTATCCTCGTTTCGTTGAAAACTGTCAGATTTTCTGTATAAGGATAAAAGCGAAAACACTTTCATCTAATATGTCTGAGAGGGCAAACGCCTCCAACACCACAAAATTAGTAAAATTTTCGCAAATGACAACACTCCGTAGGGTCTTGTTATACAACTTCTAACGAAAAGGGCGTGTCTAAAAACTTGTTAGACACTCCCATAAGATATGCAGATAAATAAATTCGGCGGTAGATAGACTCTCACCGCCGAAAGAGTGAAGCACAAAAGCTCTCACTTATTGTTTTTATGCCGATTTTTACTCAACAACTATCTCGGCAATCATAAAGTAGTGGTCAGAGGGGTACTGTTCTCCCTTGTGGTCGGTGATAATATCGCAACTTATCGCTTTGGCATTACCCTTAGTAAGGATATAATCTATACGACCCTTGCCCGGACGCTGTGGGCGCTTTAGACCCTCAAAGGCGTGGGCTGTATGTCCAAACTCTACGCCATTGTGCAGAGCGTCGTAGCAGTCAGTCCAGCCATTTTGGGTAAAGTGTTTTACCTGCTCCTCGTACTTGCGAGAGTTCATGTCGGCACAGATAATCTGCGGGAAGGAGTCTTGATATTGAGCCGCCTCGCGGACAATCATCTTCGCCTGATTCACCTTGGCGAGCTTTGACTTATGGTCAAGGTGGATATCTATCAGTCGCATCTGCTTACCCGTCTTTTTGTCAAGCACACGAACCCAGTTGGCATGTCGGGCGCGGTTAGTCTCCCAGCAGATGCTGCCCGCTATTGTCGGGTCGTCCGAGAGCCAGTAACACCCTGCGCTGACTATTTCATAGCGTGACTTGCGAAGGAAGATAACATTCTTGCCGATAAGGTGGTAGCCTTCGGTATAAGGGTCCATCTCTGGTCCCTCAAAGCCAAAGACGTAATACTCCTTAAGCTTAGACTTGCAGAAGTTGTACGAGTCGTAGATAACCTCCTGCATCATAATCACATCGGGCTTATAGCTGCGGATGACATCTATCATATAGTGCTTGCGGTTATCCCACTCGTGGATTGTATTTTTATCCGCATCAAGCCCTGTAATGCGGATATTGGCACTCATCACTCGGTGCACGGGAGGATTTTTCGCCTCCAGAGCACCGAAAGTAAAGAGTGTAAGTAGAAGAATAACAAATCTTTTCATACTCTAACGAAGGTAGCCACCATTCTCAAGTAGAGCCTGCTGCACAGCCTTAACATCAACCTCTGATGGCAGTACACCACTCTCAAGGGCAATGCGAGCGGCAGTACCTGCAGCCTCGCCCATAGCCATAACAGTTGACATTACGCGGGTGGCAGCCATAGCGCCGTGATCCATAGATGAGCAGCGACCTGCAACAAGCAGACACTCAATAGTCTGTGGTACAAGCGTGCGGTATGGGATGTCGTAAGACCCTTTGCCGTAGATAAGGGTGCAGTCGCCGCCCTCCTCGTGGTGAAGGTCAATAGGGTAGCTTGCTACAGCAATGGCGTCGTCAAACTGGCGAGCCTCAAGAAGGTCCTCCGATGTCATCACATACTTACCAACGATAACGCGGGTCTCGCGGATGCCCGTAAATGGAGGCACGGTCTCTATCCACGCATTCTCAAAGCCAGGGATGTACTCCTTAAGGTAGCGAGCCACGTCGTACATCTGTCGGCGGCACTCTCGCTCTACAGCCGTGTAGCTGGCAGGATCAGTAGCATCACCACCCGATACGCGAGTCATATTTACCCACAGCTCGTCATCCTTAAGTCCGGTCATAAAGATTGTGCGGGCAACAGTGATGTTAAAGCCGCGCGAGATGGCGTCGCTCAGCTGGTCGCGGTAGCCAACCATAGTAAAGTTGCCAGTGCGGAACTGCTCTGGTGGCATAATATCCATGCCATACTTGTCAGAGTGGTTTACAACATTGTCGCGCACCTTGTCAATATCAACACCGCGCATAGAGAACATCAGTGTCGGAGGCTGCATACGACCCTTCTCGTCGCCCTTGTTGCACTCAACACCCGCGCGGAAGGCTACATCGCCATCGCCTGAGCAGTCAATAACTGTCTTGGCAAGAATAGCCTCACGACCCGCCTTGCTCTCAATAATTACACCCTTAACTGCTCCATTCTCAACGATAGTATCTACTACATTGACATACATCAGCACCTCAACGCCATTTTCATCCATAATCTCCCAGCAGAGGGTCTTTACAGCCTCTGGATCAACCATTGTAAGGGATATATGGAGCTTGCAACGCTTATGTCCAGTAGCCATTCCGCGCTGCTGAAGACGCTCTACAAACTTGCCAGTAGCGCCCTTGATAATCTGGTTGCCATCCTTGTCAAGCATTGATAGAATTGGCAGACCAAGCGTAAGGTTGCCGCCCAAAAATCCGCGCTGCTCAAGCAGCATAACCTTTGCCTTGCCACCCTTTGCAGCCGCCTCGGCAGCCATAATACCTGCAGGACCACCACCAACGACGAGGATATCAACTTCAGCACGAACTTTTACCTCGCGGGCTGGCTCAAAATATGTTTTCATAATCTTATCCTAAAAATGCTCCATTCTCAAGCAGAGCCTGTTGAACCTTTGTTATATCTACTTCGCCAACATCAACGCCGTCGGCTGCAGCAATGCGCGCTGCAACACCTGCCGCCTCACCAAGAGCCATACAGGTACTCATTACACGGGTTGCTGCCATAGCCTCGTGGTCCATAGCTGAGCAGCGACCTGCAACCAGTAGACCCTTGATTCTCTGTGGCACAAGCACGCCATAAGGAATCTGATATGCATCCTCGCAGAAGAGCATTGTGCAGTCGCCACCCTTTGCGTGGTGGATATCTACTGGGTAACCAGCAACAGCAATAGCATCCTCAAAAGGCTTCTGCTCAAGGATATCCTGCGCTGTCATAACATACTTACCGACAATAACGCGGCTCTCGCGGATACCTACAAAGGCTGCGCTGTGCTCCAGCCAAGCCTTCTCAAAGCCTGGCACAAAGTCCTTCAGGTATGCCATAACCTCGTACATCTGCACTCGTGCATCGTGCTCGCCCTTTGTGTAGCTCACTGGGTCTGTACTATCTACGCCCGATACGCGGGTCATATTTACCCAAATCTGGTCCTCCTCAAGACCAGTAATAAGGATTGTGCGGGCTACAGGAACCTTGTAACCCTTCTGCTGTGCCTCAACAATTCTGCCGCGCAGACCTACGGTAATGAACTTATCCTTGCGGAACTGCGATGTAGGCATAACATCCATATCGTACTTCTCTGGCTCGTTGCAAATTGCATCGCGGAGCTTCTGTGTCTCTACGCCACGCATAAGGAACATAAGTGTTGGTGGCTGCATACCGCCATTCTCGTCGCCCTTGTTGCACTCAACGCCTGCGCGGAAGGCTACATCGCCATCGCCAGAGCAGTCGATAACGGTCTTTGCAAGGATAACCTCACGACCCGCCTTGCTCTCAATAATTACGCCCTTGACCACACCATTCTCAACAATGGTGTCAGCAACAAAGACATAGAGAAGTACCTCTACGCCCGCATCGTCCATCATCTCCCAAGCAACGGTCTTAACCTGATCTGGGTCGATAATTGTAAAGGACATATGGTTTTTGCAAGGGTAGTGCGCAGATGCAGCACCCTTTGCTGTCATACGGTCAATAAACTTCTGCGCAGCACCCTTAACAACCTGATTGCCCTTAGGGCCGAGGAATGAGAGTATTGGCAGACCAATGGTTAGGTTACCGCCCATATAACCACGCTGCTCAATGAGCATAACCTTTAGATTCTTATCCTTTGCTGCCGCCTCGGCTGCAATAATTCCCGCAGGACCTGCACCAACAACAAGAACATCTACCTCTGCACGCACCTTCAATTCGCGTGCTGGTTCCATAATAGTTTTCATACTCTATTTTGTATTAAAATTATAATAAACTCTCTGTAAATTTACCTGCTGCGCGGTACATCTCGTGGCGCTTCTGTAGCAGGGCGCGACGCTCGGCATTAGGTGTATAAGTGCGGATAATTGGCTGACAAAGTGCCGCCTGTGCCGCCTCAATAGTTGGGTATATGCCCGCTACGACCGATGCACATATTGCAGAGCCGAGGGCGCACGACTGCTTTGTCTGTGACACGCGGATATCCTTGCCAATGGCATCGGCGAGCATCTGCATCACAAATGGAGCCTTCTGCGCAATGCCTCCCACACCGATAAAGGCATCAAAGAGAATACCTCGCTCGGCAAGATGGTCTACGATGGTCTTCATCGCTAATGCCGTAGCCTCAACAATAGCATAATATAGCTCTGGCGCTGTTGTAGATAGTCTTAAGCCCATCAGCGAGCCCCACAACATCTGATTTGGATCTGGAGAGCGACGACCATTGAACCAGTCGGTTGCAAATGGGGCATCCAGGCGCGGAGTAATCTTTGCCGCATCCTCGCCAAGTTTTATAAGGATGTTGTCAAGCACCTCGTCTACAAGAGTCTGACGGGTTGCAGGGTCAATCTTGCTGCTCTTTGCAAGAATCTCTACAGTAGGGTATGCAAGCGTTCTGCGCAACCACGCGTATGCATCACCAAATGCCGATAGACCAACCTCAAAGCCCACAAGACCAGGGATGATGCAGCTATCAGCCTGACCAAATACACCGTCAATAATTCTACCCTTAAGAATCTCGTTTGGGATAACGAACATGCAGCAGCCAGATGTTCCGAGGTTAATCATCGCCGTCTTATATGCCACACCTGCGCCTATAGCTCCCTGATGAGAGTCTACATTTCCGCAGCCGATAATAACATCGCTATTTAGACCTAACTCCTCTGCCCACTGACTGCTAATAGTGCCGTATGGCTTGTCGCAGGTGTACTTATTTGCATTCAGCGTACGGAGAATAGGCACAAGGGCAGGGTCAAGAGCCTCAAAGAAACTCTCTGGTGGGAAGCCGCCCCAATCCTCGCTCCAGAACATCTTTTGTGCAGCATTGCAGTGTCCCATACGAGCTTTTTTAGGGTCTGTAGTACCTGTAAGGGTCGCTGTGATAAAGTCGCTACACTCAATTACCGAGCGAGCATCGCGGCGCATATCGGCATTTGTGCCGAGCAGGTGCATAACCTTCGCCCAGAAGCACTCGGCAGAGTAGTGGTAGCCCGATACCTGTGTATAATCAATCTCGCTACTATGGCAAGCCTCTTCAATAGCGGCAGCCTCAGCAACGCCCGTATGGTCCTTCCACAGAACGAACATCGCATCGGGGTTATCCTTATACTCCTCCTTCAGCGAGAGTGGCTGCAGGTGCTCGTCTGTAAGGCACGGTGTGCTGGCAGTAGTATCTACAGCAATCGCGCGAACATAAGGGGCAATATCCTTATTGCCATCTAACACTCCGTGCAGCACGCTCTTTAGAGCCTCAATATAGTCAAGCGGGTGCTGACGGAAGCGGCTCTCAAGGGCATTGCAGTACTCACCACGCGACCAGCGGGCGTAGTTGTGTACAGCCTCGGCAATCTGCTCGCCAGTGTGAGCATTGACAAGTACGGCACGCGCCGAGTCAGTACCGTAGTCTAAGCCGATTACAAAATCTTTCATATATGTAGTTGTTTTTAGGTTATCTCATATTTTTTGAAAACTCCTTTGGACGCACCATGGTCTCGGTGTATCTTCTGCCGAAACTATCAGTAACGGTTATCTCAAGAGTCGTATCTGGTGCAGAGGCTGTGACGTGGAACATGTGTGCCGTTGTCTCTGCCTTATATTTGTTTGCGGTAAGGTCACGACGCCAAACCGACTTTGGAATGCAGTAGGCAACAGTGTACTGCGGATTCTCCATTGGCTCGTGGGTTACCTTCAGCGACTTGCCGTTCTCTGTGACAGAAATCTTCCAGTCGGGAGCCCAATCCCAAACGTGTATCGCTACGCGGTTGTCTGCCACCGTTGCAAAGTCTGTTCGCTGTGGGTTGTTCTCAAGAAATACGCGCATCTCGCCAGAGTCTTTGTAGTAGTCGCGCACAGTGTTGAGGTCAAAAGTTCGGAACTGAACATCTGCACCACAGTCGGCAGAGGTGAAGTACCACTCAATACTCTTACCATCCACTGGAAAGACCGTAAATCCTGCAGGCGAGCCATCTGGGGCGAGGTGTGGACCTCCGTGTGCCGCCGTAAACCACCACGCACCGCAAATAGCGCTCACATTGTGGTCAATGGTATTGGCTAACTGCGGATAGGCAGTGCTCTGCTTGCAGTGTGTTGTGATAAGTTTGTGGGTGTGACCAGTAAGGTAATGTACATCCTTAAACTCCTTGAAAGCCTCTGAGAAGTAGAGCGCAGGGGGTAGTGAGCGACCACCCTTCTCGTCTGTAAAGTAGCTATATAGCTCTGTGGAGTTGTGTTCAGAGAGCATTCGGTAGACTGGGCAGTGCATACCTACAACAATAGGGGTAGTTTTATCCTCAATCATCGCAAGGTCTTTGCGTAGCCACTCCATCTGCTCCTCCACGACAATATGGTCGTAGTTTCGTGCGCCCGCCATATTCTTGCCTGGCTTCATATTCTCGCGCTTCTCGTTGCGATAGCGCAGATTGTCAAGCATAATATAGTGCACCTTGCCTATATTAAAGGAGTAGTATGTCGGACCAAAGGTGTCGCGGTATCTCTTTGTTGCGTTAAAGTCTGTATCGGCATTTGGCTCTGTCGCCCCATCATTGTCGTGGTTGCCCATAGTGTGGAAGATAGGTGTCGGGTAGCCAATTTTGCCGATTGTCGTGCGGAAATCCTTGATGTCAAAGAGGAAGTCGTACCAGAAGAGGTCAAAGCTGCTGTCGCCCATGCACATCGTGTAGACAGGGATGCCCTGCTGGCGATACCTCTCTACCTCCTCCTTTATGCGAGGCATAACGATTGTCTTGAGCTGCTCAATATCGCCAAGCTGATTAGAGAGGTGGATATCTGTAATGGCAAGCATAACGTGCTTGTCGTTATCAACCTTTTTAAGGCAGAAGTCGTGACGCTCGGCACTCCCCTTATCAGCAGTAAGGGCTGCCCAATATTGAGGCTGAACATCACCCTCAGCAACAGTCGCCTCATATCCACTCGGAATGGTTATAAAGACATTGCCATTTCTCTTCTCTGATACAAGGTTGTAGACACCCTTTTTGTCGGTCTTGACAATCGTAAATCCGTCCGATACGGCGACACCCTCTATCGGTGTGCCGTCGCACTCAACAGTGCCATAAATAGTCGCCCCTTTTGCTGCCTTTGCCTTCAGGGTAGATACAAAGGTGCTCTGTGCTGCAAGCGAAAGGCTGGCAGTTAGGGCAAGAAGTGTAAGTATTGCTCGTTTCATAGTCGGTTATTTCATATGTAGGTGGAAAGGTTTTGGACGCTCCATAGTCTGGTGGTACTTATTGCCAAAGCAGTCGGTAACGGTAACCTCAAGGGTAGATGTTGGCGAAGATGGCGAGACGTGGAACATGTGCGGATGGCGAATCTTCTTGCGGCTCGATGCGGAGCCCAGGTTGAACATCCACAGTCGCTTTGGGATCTCGTATGCGAGTACATACTGCGGATTCTCGGCCTTTTGGCGGATAACCTCAAGCGGCTTGCCGTTCTCGGTAACCTCAATTGTCCAGTCATTTGCCCAGTCCCAGACGTGAATCATAACCTTGTCGCGGAACTTATCCTTGCCGTAGTCTGTGCGCTTTGGGAAGTGGTCAAGGAATACGCGCATCTCGCCAGAGTTGCGGTAGAAGTCGCTCACGCCGTTCATATCAAAGCAGCGGAACTGCGTGTCGGCAGAGAATTCAGTCGCCTTGAAGTACCACTTGATGTCGCGGTCGGCAATCTTAAAAATCTTACAACCTGCAGGCTCGCCTGTAACGGCAATCTGCGGACCTCCAAAGGCTGATGTATGCCAACGAGTACCCGATACGGCGGCAACAGTATGCTCTGTAAAGTTTGCAATGTCTGGCTGAGCGGCATCGTCGCGACCATAGCAGCAACGGTTGCGGTGTGTATGTCCAGAGAGGATATGAACTGTCGGGAACTCCTTAAACAGAGCCACAAACTCGTCACGCTGCTCGGCTGGCAGGCGGCAATCTACAGGAGCGTTCATATAGTCCTTATAGCGGAAAATTGGGCTGTGAACACCGATAACGATAGGGGTATTTTTGTCTGTCACAGTTGCCAAATCCTTTGCAAGCCAGTCAAGCTGTGCGCGGGTAAGTGCCGTTGTATGGTTGCGTGAGCCGACAATACCCTTGCCCATCTTTGCATCTGGGCGTGGCTCGTTGTGGTATATCTGGTCGTCAAGCATAATGTAGTGCACACGACCGATATTAAAGGAGTAGTATGTCGGACCAAACGCCTTGCGATACTTTGCCGAGGCATTCCAGTCGGTATTCTCATCACATGGTGTCGCGCCGTCATTGTCGTGGTTACCCATAGTGTTGAAGAACTGTGTTGGGTATGCCACATCCTGAAGAGTTTTGCGGAAGTCGGTAATGTCGTAGAGGAAGTCGTACCAGTAGGTGTCAAAGCTGCTGTCGCCCATGCAGAGGGTGTAGACAGGAATGCCGGCGCTCTTGTACTGCTCAATCTCCGCCTTGAGGCTCGGAATAAATGAGTTTGTAAATGTGGCTACATCGTTGAGCTTATTTGCAAGGTGGATGTCGGCAACGGCAACGATAACGTGTTTGTCATTATCCACTTTGCGAAGGTTAAAGTCGTGTCGCTCGACTGTATGTGGCTCGGCAGTAAGCACTGCCCAGAGCTGCGGAACAACATCAGCCCCCTCGGTCATAGCCTCATATCCGCTTGGTATAGAGATAAAGACATATCCCGTCTTCTTTTGAGATGGGATGTTGTACACTCCTTTTTTATCGGTCTTTACAACCTCTACACCGTCAGAGACAACTACGCCCTCAATCGGTGTGCCGTTGCACTCTACAGTGCCGTATACTGTCGCACCCTTTGATGCTTTTGCCGTTAGAGTTGATACAAAGCTGCTCTGTGCGGTGGCTGTAAGGGCAAAAATCAGTGATAGGGTTAAGGTTAGAATCTTCTTCATATAGGGTAGGTTTTATTTCATATGAACACTAAATGGCTTTGGTCGCTCCATAGTCTGGCGGTACTTGTTGCCAAAGGAGTCGGTTACGGTAACCTCTATAGGGCTATCTGGCGCAGAGGCAACAACGTGGAACATATGTGGGTGGAGCTTTCGCTTGTTGTTCTTCTTGTCAAACTTTATCAGCCAGAGGGTATTTGGAATATCAAGACCTACAATCATCTGCGGATTTTCGGTCTTGCGACGCTTAACCTCCAGCGGCTTTCCCTTCTCAGTAACCTCAATCTTCCAATCTGGCGCCCAGTCCCACACGTGAATCATAACGCTATTATCCGTCTCCCACTCTGCGAAATTTGTGCGAGCAGGGAAGTGGTCAAGAAAGACCTTTACCTCGCCATTTTTTGCAAAGTAGTCGCGCACAGCGTTCATATCAAAGCAGCGGAACTGCTCCGAAACTGGGAACTGCGTAGGCTTGAAGTACCACTTTATGTCGGTGTTATCAACAGTAAAGATTTTACAGCCTGCAGGTTCTCCCATTGAGCCGAGCATAGGACCTCCGAAGCCAGATGAGTACCATAGTGAGCCAGATACAGCAACGATGTTATGGTCAATGATATTCTGCAACTCTGGCTGCGAACTGTCTGTCTTTCCGTAGGTTACGCGGTTGCGGTGGGCGTGACCAGAGACGATGTGAACGCAGCTAAATGGCTGCAGGAGTCGTGTGAGCTCCGTAGCACTTGGCTCTTTAAGGTTGATGTTTATCTTGCCATTCATACCGTTCTTGTAGCGGTAGATTGGGCTGTGTACGCCAATAACTATCGGGGTTGTTTTGTCCTCTACAAGCGCAAGGTCCTTCTCAAGCCACGCCAGCTGCTCTGGCGATATTGTATATTCGTAGTTGCGTGAGCCGACAATGCCCTTCGCCTTCTTACCACCAGGCTTGTTGATATAGCGGATGTTGTCAAGCATAATATAGTGCACCTTACCTATATTTATAGAGTAGTATGTCGGACCAAATGCCTTGCGGTACTTTGCCGTAGCGTTCCAGTCGGTATTCTCATCACACGGTGTTGCGCCATCGTTGTCGTGGTTACCCATAGTGTTAAAGAGCTGTGTCGGATAACCAATATCGGCAAGTGTACGGCGGAAGTCGCCGATGTCATAGAGGTAGTCGTACCAGTAAATCTCGTGTGTGCTGTCGCCAAGGCAAAGGGTGTAGACTGGGATGCCAGCCTTACGATACTGCTCAATCTCGGCTCTGAGCTGTGGTACAAAGATGTCGCGGAAGTTGCTCAAATCGTCGTGGTGGTTGGCAATGTGGATGTCGGCTACGGCAGCTATCACGTGGCGGTCGTTCTCTACTGCGCGCAGGTTGAAGTCGTGGCGCTCAGCTGTCGTAGCATCTGCCGTAAGCTCTGCCCAGAACTGCGGAACAACATCTCTCCCTTCGGTCACAGCCTCATATCCGCGAGGGATAGTGATAAAAACACTGCCGTTTCTCTTCTCGGAGACAATATTATACTGTCCCTTCTTATTTGTCAGCACAATCTGGTAGCCATCCGATACGGGCACGCCTGCAACAGGTTTGCCCTCGCACTCAACAGTGCCGTAGAGAGTCGCCCCTCTCTTTGGCTTTGCTTTAAGGTTTGAGGTGAAGTTGCTTTGTGCCGACACGGTTACGGCAACAAGAAGCATGATGATTAGGTTTAAGGTTCGTTTCATATTGTTAGGTTTAATTGTTCACTCTCACGGCTCGTTGCACACCCTTTATTCGCATAATTGCGTGCAGGAGCATATCTACCACAGATGTTGAAGGCACCTCTACGCTTATTGTTCCCACGCCCGTGCCATCGCCACGCGAGGAGATGTTTATGGTGCGGATATTAAGCTTCAGGTCGCGGCTGACAACCTCGGTAATCTGGTTTACAAGACCTGCCGAGTCTTGCGCAGTGATTGCTATTGTGACGCGGAACGAGCCTTGAGCCTGCTCGCGCCACTTCGCCTCCATGATGCGGTATGGGTAGTTCTTGCGTATATGCTTTGCATTTGGGCAGTCACAGCGGTGGATAGTAATGCCGGCGTTGATAGTAACAAAGCCGAAGATATCATCTCCCTTTATCGGATTACAGCACTTGGCAAGCTTGTAGACGATGTTGTTTATGCTCTCGTCAATAATCAGCGCATCGGTTGAGGTTGTAGGCTTAGCTGCGCTCTGTGACTGTCGGCGAGCCGCCTCTGCTGCCGCCTCTGCCGCCCTGCGCTCCTCGTCTGCCTCACCCGAAAGCCAACGGCTGATAACATCCTTAACTACGGCGAGGTCTATCTTCTCAGTTGCTATAAGTTCATAGAGCGCCGTGCCTGTGCGCTGCTTATAATATTTACATAGGTAGGCAACCACCTCGTCAATGCTCTTGCTCGTTAGTTTCCAGTTCTTCAGCTTGCGCTCAAGCTCCTCGCGACCTAACTTGGCATTTTTTGCCTGCTCCTCACGAATAAATGCCTTGATACGCTGACGAGCCTTTGAGGTGACGACAAAGTTGAGCCAGTCTGCCTTTGGCTGCTGGTTCTTCTGCGTGAGAATCTCTACGATATCTCCATTCTTGAGCGTCTCACGGATAGGCACTGCACGACCATTGACCTTACCGCCTGAGCATGTAGAGCCGAGGTTTGTGTGTATATCAAAGGCAAAGTCAAGAATTGTCGCACCCTCTGGCAGTTTGCGGATATCTCCATTTGGCGTAAAGACAAATATCTCGCCTGAGGCTGGCTTGGCATCAAAGCGCTCGGCAATATCCTCTTTGGTCTCATCCATCAGCTCGCGCAGTCGCTGTAGCCACAGCTCGGATGTCTGCGCACCCTGATTAACCCCCTTATATCGCCAGTGGGCTGCAATACCCAACTCGGCAACATCGTCCATACGCTCCGTACGAATCTGAATCTCTACCCACTTACCTTCGCCCGCAGAGACTGTCGTATGCAGACTCTCATAGCCATTTGACTTTGGAATGGTTATCCAGTCGCGCATACGGTCGGTATTTGGGGTGTAGAAGTCGCTCACTATTGAGTAGACGAGCCAACACTGCGCCTTCTCCTGCTCCTTTGGACAGTCGATGATAATTCGCAGGGCGAAGATATCGTAGACACCCTCAAAAGGAACCTGCTGCTTTCGCATCTTGTTCCAGATAGAGTAGACAGACTTTGTGCGGCTCTTGATGTGGTACTTTATCCCTGCTGCATCAAGCGCCTTGCGTATAGGCTCAAGAAATCGCTCTATAAATGCAAGTCGCTCCGCCTCGCTCTCGGCAAGCTTGCCTACAATATGTTTGTAGTCCTTGCTCTCAAGTTGTGAGAGGGCGAGGTCCTCAAGCTCGCTCTTGATGTTGTACAGTCCGAGCTTGTGAGCAATCTGCGCATAGAGGTTCATACTCTCCCAGCTCTTCTTCTTGCGCTTTGACTCTGGGAAGATAGTAATTGAGCGCATAACCTCCAATCGGTCAGCAAGTTTTATAAGAATTACGCGCGGGTCCTCAGAGTAGGCGACAATCATATCGCGGAACGACGAAGCCTGCTCCTTGTGGGTATTAAACTTCAGCTCCGAGATATTGGCAAGACCACTTACAATGCCTACAACCTCCTCGCCAAAGAGCTTTTTGCACTGGGCAAGGGTATCTTCAAGTCTCTGCTCATCCTCACTCTTTGCCGCAAGGCGCACTACATCGTGGATAATTGCCGAGACCGTAGAGTTACGTCCCAACCCAACCTCTGTGGCAACAATGCGCGCCACAGCAACGGCGTGGTCAAGCATCGGCGTGCCGTCGTAGCGTGTTTGCCCCTCAAGGTGCTTGTTGGCATAGTGCAGTGCGGCATCTACCATCGTCTGAGTGACAGTAGAGAACATTCCCGCTATGGTCTTGCGAAAATCGGCGTATCTAACTAAAACATCGCTCATAATCTATCCCTTTCTAACTATATATATGTGGTCGCACCCAAAGCTGTACTTTGTGCGCTCTTGTTCGGTAAACTGTGCTGCATAATCTATCTCTACCGCCTCAAAGCCCGCAGCAGATAGGCGTTGAGGGTAATCCTTTCCATATACGCGACGGTGGTCGTACTGACCAAATACCTCGGCGCGCTGACGGGGGTCTGTAATTGTGTCATCCTCAAAGGTTGTCTCTCGTGAGTAGTCAACAGGCACAAGCATAACGCCCAAACCCCCAGGTCGCATTATGCGGTACATCTCTTTGAGTGCACGAATATCACTCTCTACATGCTCAAAGATGTGGTTGCAGATAATAATATCCACGCTGTTATCCTCCATAGGAATCTCCTGCACATCAAAGTGCATATCGGCAAGTGGACTGCAAAGGTCGGCAGTAATGTATCCCTCTGGCTTGTTGCTGTACATCTGCCTAAACTTACGCATCAGGCAGACCTCTGGGGCAATGTGTAGTATTGTCGGTAGGCTCTTAAATCTCTCCGCCTCCACAGTTGTAAGGTAGTGCCACAGCAGTCGGTGACGCTCAAGCGAGAGGCACTTTGGGCAGAGCGCATCCTCGCGCACTGGTCCATATCCGTAAGGCAGGAACTTACGCCTCTTACCGCCGCAGATAGTACATTCGCGCCCCTTGCCAGCGTAGAAAATTCCCAGTACGGGCACAGCCCACCCTGCCACGCGCTGAAGTGCTGTGCGTGGTATGGTGTTTAACACCCAACGGATTGACTTACCTACAAAACTCACTCTACAAATAATTTTTCTACATCACTCTCTGCCTTGCGCAGCTTCTTACGGCACACCTCTATAAGCTCTGAGGCGCGCTTAACATGGTTAGCAAGGCTCTCAATGTCGCAATCACTACGCTGAAGTGTGGCGAGTATCTGCTCTATTTCTGCCATCGCCTCGTTGTATGAAACACTACTCTTTTTTGCCATATCTCTCAATCACTTCGGCTACAAGATCTCCATCTGTAACCGCTACTGTTATTTTACTGCCTACAGCACACTCATTAACACTACGTATAACCGCTCCACTCTCGCCCCTTGCCACTGCAAAGCCGAGCTTAAGTAGCCTTTGTGGCGAAAAGTTCTCTATAAGCATAGCGTAGGCGGCTATTTTATCCCTCTGGCGCGTAAGAGCCGTCTGAGCTGCGCGGTTTATAAGGTCAAGCTGCTGCGAAAGTCTTAACTCAGCACCCTGCGTAGCCTTGGTGCAACTTTCGCGTAGCAGAATGGCGTAGTACTCTAACTGACTATCAAATGCTGCCGCGCGGTCGCATATCCACGTAGCCACTGCCGTCGGGGTCTTGAGTGGCATAGCTGCCACCATATCAACCACACTTACATCCTTATCGTGACCAATGCCCGTAAGGACTGGTAGCGGATATTGCGCCACACATACGGCTGTAAGGTAGCTGTTAAAACACTCAAGGTCTGCCACCGAACCTCCACCGCGAATTATCGCCACAGCATCAAACTCGCTCTCTCGCTCAGCTATCGCCATCAGTGCATCTACAACACTCTGCTCGCTACTCTCTCCCTGCATCGCTGCCTCAAAGAGGGTGGTTGTGATGTTGTAGGGACTTGCAGCTATCTCCTGCATAAAGTCGCGGTAGCCTGCCGCCGTAGCACTTGAGATAACCGCCACGCGCTGAACTATCAGTGGAATAGCCACAGTGCGATTCATATCCCACACACCCTCACTCTTGAGTTTGTCAATGGTTATCTGCTTCTGCCGTTCCGCCTCGCCGATGGTGTATGTGGGGTCTATGTCTGTAATCTGCAGGCTCAGCCCATAGAGTGGGTGGTGCGTTACAGAGACCTCAACTAATACCTTCATCGCCGCAGCTAATCGCCTTCCTGTAGCCGCTTCAAACTTCGCCGCAAGGTGCGGAAAACGGTTTTTCCATATCACAGCCCTCGCTTGAGCCTTGGCTGCCGAGCCAGAGGTGCTATTCTGCTCGCGCTCCACGAGCTCCATATAACAGTGCCCTGAGGCGTTTTCCTTTAGCTCCGAAATCTCGGCACTAACCCATACGGGGCGGGGCAGAAACTGCTCCACCGCACAGCCTATTATGCGCTGTAACTCGTATAGGGTAAAGGACTCTCTCATAGCATTATGATATACGGCTCACGCGGAAGAGGTTTGCCCTTTGGTAGTTGCACTACAAGCAGATGCTCGCTTGCAACAGCCACTCCGCGCTTTGTGGCAGCTCTCCACTGTGGCGCAGCGCTAAATGCCGCCCTTACACGCTTAGCAAACCGCTTGTCGGTAGACTGGAGGATATTTCCCTCCGTTACCGTTCCGTCTGCCTCAACGGTAAAGCGCATAACAAATCGCGCCGCAGGGTCGTTTTCGCTCCACTTTACCTTCGTTGCGATATACTCCGAGAAGCTATCCGCTGCTGTGAACACTGCCGCCTGGTCGTAGCAGAGGGTTATGATAACCACTCCGTTATTCGCCTTCTCGCCGTACTTGGCAACTGTACTCTCGTCGGCAGGCAGGGTCTCAATCTTCTCGATATTCTTCTCTGGAATATCCGAAACGGTTGTGCGGACAACACCATTGACAATATAGAGAGGTTCACGACTGCCCTCTGCTGCAGCATTAAGCCACAGCAGTATGTGCATCGTCAAAAATAGCAGTCGTCGTGCCATATACTATCCGAGCTCCTGCTCCTTAAGTCTCTCGGCATTCTCGGCAACAATCAGGTGGTCAATGCAGTCCTGAATATCGCCATCCATAAATGCGCTGAGGTTGTAAATGGTGTAGTTAATGCGGTGGTCGGTAATTCGGCCCTGTGGGTAGTTGTAGGTACGAATCTTTGCCGAGCGGTCACCTGTGGATACAAGTGTCTTACGCTTTGAGGCAATCTCGTCCAGATACTTCTGGTACTCAAGGTTGAAGATTCGGGTACGAAGCTCCTCAAATGCCTTCTCGGTATTCTTAATCTGCGACTTCTGGTCCTGACACTGAACGACAATACCCGTAGGGATGTGTGTCAGACGGATAGCCGAGTATGTAGTGTTCACACTCTGACCACCAGGACCCGAAGCACAGAAGATATCCTTGCGAATATCGTTCCACGATACCTCAACATCAAACTCGTCCGCCTCTGGAAGCACCGCTACAGATGCTGCCGAGGTGTGTACACGACCCTGAGTCTCAGTCTGAGGTACGCGCTGCACACGGTGTACGCCAGACTCATACTTGAGCGTGCCGTAGACGTTATTGCCCGTAACCTTCATAATAACCTCTTTGTATCCGCCCACTGCGCCGTCAGAGAAGGATGTAATCTCATACTTCCAACCCTTAGACTCAATGTACTTGGTGTACATACGCATCAAATCGCCCGCAAATAGAGCCGCCTCGTCGCCACCAGTACCACCACGAATCTCAAGAACAGCATTCTTTGCATCCTGCGGGTCTTTAGGGATAAGTAGCAGCTTAATCTCCTCCTCAAGTTGAGAAATCATAGGCTCAAGCTCAGAGATCTCCATACGAGCCATCTCGCGGAACTCCTCATCCTTCTCTGTTGCAAGGATATCCTTTGCATTGGCAAGGTCCGCCAGAGCCTTGCGGTAGCGATCTGCCGCCTCAATAATAGGCTCAAGCTCGCGGTACTCCTTGTTGTACTGTACAAATGCCTTGACGTCTGCAATTACGTCTGGGTCAGTGAGTTTCTGACCCAGCTCCTCGTATTTAATCTTCAGACCATCAAGGCGCATCAATATTGAATTTTCTGCCATTAGGTGTGTTTTATAAATTTATGATGTTCGCACTAATGGTGGGTTTTACAAATTAAGTCAAACCCACCAAACTGTTGTTTGTTCAATAGTTACTTCTTAGACTTCGCCTCGGCTGCCTTCTTGCTCTGAATCTTCAAGAAGTCTACAAGTGCCTCTTTGTACTCCTTAGCATACTTGAACTCGTCGTGACCGCACCAGCCGTGACCGCCAGAAGGGTAGATGTGCATTGTTGCAGGGACACCATTAGCCTTCAGAGCCTCGTAGTAGAGGATTGAGCTGATTGGTGGCACTGTAAGGTCGTCGTCAGAGAGCAGAAGGATTGTTGGAGGAGTTGTTGTTGTCACGCGGTTCTCCAGTGAGTAGTAGTGCTGCTCGTTCTGTGTACGGTTCTTGCCAAGAAGGTACATAAAGGTGTTCTGGTGTGTAGCCCAAGTTGTACCAGTGATAACTGGGTAGAAGAGAATAGAGAATGCTGGCTTATCCTTATCCTCGGTAAAGTTTGAGGTGTAAGCGGCAAGGTGACCACCTGCGCTACTACCGCAAATACCTACCTGAGCTGGGTCTACGCCCCACTTCTTACCCTTTGTACGCATATACTTAAGTGCTGCCTGTGCATCCTCAAGTGGTACTACCTTATTGCCGAGGTTTGGCAGACGGTACTTAACAACTACGCAAGAGATACCAAGGTCGCGGTAGAATTTTGCAATAGCGAAACCCTCGTGAGCGATACAAACCTTGCTATATCCACCACCAGGGAGAACTACAATACCCTGACCGGTAGCCTTTGCAGGGTCTGCCTTGTAGATGTAGAAGTCGGTCTGTGAGGTCTGCGAGAAGTGCAGGCGCTCGTTAATCTTCTCATCGCGAGTCTCATAGTTTGAGTGCGGAGCCTTGTCGTTGTTCCAGAAGTTTGTGATAATCTCATCTGCACCGCTCTGCTCAAGGCTAAGGGTGATGGTCTTCTGTGCTGAAGCACTAAGGGCGATTGCTGCTGAGGCAATCAGAATAAAAAACTTTTTCATAGTATTATAAATTTATTTGTTGATTGTTAGCAATTTAGAACGATAGCACCCACTCTTTTGTAGCCTCAAGCCACTGTGTCTTGTAGTCCTTCCAGCTATGTCCGCCACTTGGGAAGATGTGGTAGGATGCCTTTACGCCGTGATGCTTGAGCGCCTTGTAGTAGAGGGTAGAGTTGAATGTCGGCGCCAGCAAATCATCGTCGCAGTGCAGGATGAGTGTTGGCGGGGTATTGCTATCTACCAGCAGGTCTACAGAGTGGTTATTGACCTCTTCAGGTGTGCGCCACTTGCCCAGCAGCTCCTCAAAGGTGCTCCACTGTGGCTTATTGGTCCAGATATGTCCGCTAATAACGGGGTAGTAGAGCACGGCGAAGTTTGGCTTCTGGTTGCCAGTAAGCACCACTGACGACCACGCTGCAAGGTGACCGCCCGCGCTGCTGCCGCTAACGCCAATCTTCTGAGGGTCAATGCCCAGTCTATCTGCGTTGGTGCGCATATACTCAACTGCTGCCGCTGCATCCTCAAGAGGCACCTCGGCGTGTCCATTTGGCAGACGGTACTTTACAACCATAGTGGTAATGCCGTTCTCTGCAAGCCAACGACCAAGTCCAAAGTTGAGGTTTACGGTCTTATAACCGCCACCTGGGAAGATAATTAGGCTCTGTCCCTTGCTCTGCTTAGCCTTGAAGATGTAGAAGAGAGTCTCGGTAGTGTGAGCGACCTTGTAGGTGCTTTTGCCTCTGTTAATCTTCTCTGGCTTGCTGTCGCAGTTTGAGTGAGGTGCTGTAGAGTTATCCCAGTAACGGATAACCTCATCTGCGCCACTCTCTGCTGCAAGAGATTGAGCTGTTGCTGTAGTGGCAAAAGCCAGTGCAGCAGCAAGAATTAGTAATTTTTTCATAGTCTATCTATTTTTTGTTGTTCTTATCAATAACCTCAATCCAATCCTCAATAGCATCAAGCCACTGCTGACGATATTGCCACTTCATTCTGCCAGACCAGCCGTGTCCACCACTTGGGTAGATGTGCATAGATGCCTTTACGCCATGCTGCTTGAGAGCTTTGTAGTAGATTGTAGAGCTGTATGGCGCCACTACATCGTCATCATCCGAGAGGAACATAATTGTCGGAGGGGTCGTAGGCGTAACCATATTGGATACGGAGAGCGCCTCAGCCTCTGCTGTGGTTACATTTTTGCCCGCCAGGCGACTATTTGCCGTATAGGTATTGTAGTAGCGGTTGCGCTCCATAGCTCCGTAGACAAGGATTGCAAAGGCTGGCTTCTGACTATCTGGCAGATAGTTAGATATCCACGCTGCGAGGTGTCCACCTGCCGAGTTACCACATACACCCACCTTCTGCGGGTCGATGTTATACTTCTCGGCATTTGCGCGTAGGTAGTCAATAGCACCCACTGCATCCTCAAGCATAGCATCTATATGTCCGTAGTTTGGCAGACGGTACTTTACCACAACGGCGGTAATACCCTTCTCGCTTAGCCATACAGGGAATGAGTTTGGAAAACTCAAATATCCATAGCCACCACCCGGATAGATTACTACAGAGTAGCCCGTAGCCTTCTCCTTTGGAGGGGTAAAGATATAGAGGTCTGCCGAGGAGGTGTTGTACACCTTGAACTTCTTCTTGACAAGCTCGTCTTTCTCCATATTGTTGGAGTATTTGGCTGTGCTGTTGTCCCAGAGGTGTACAATCTCGTCTGCATCAGAATCTGTTACGGTAATAGTGTTCTGCGCAGATGTTGTATATAGCGCGCACAGGGCGAGGGTTAATAGTAAAAATCGTCTCATAGTTATTTGGTTTTTAGGTTTTGCATAATCTGAAGCCAATCCTTTATAGCCCTCTTGCAAGGCTCGGCATAGCGCCACTCGTCGTGACCCGCCCAGCCGTGACCGCCCGATGGGAAGACGTGCATAGCGGCAGGGATGCCGTAGTGCTTGAGTGCCTTGTAGTACGCCATAGAGTGCTCTGGCATTACCCTTACATCGTCATCGGCAAGCAGCAGCAGTGCTGGTGGGGTTGTAGGGCTGACAAGGTTATGTAGCGAGTAGCTCTCTTGCTCGGCATCTGTGCGGTTAGTTCCGAGCATAAGTCCAAAGGTGCCACGCTGGGCGCTGCGCTTAGTGCCATCCACAACAGAGTAGATAAGGATTGAGAAGGCTGGCTTCTCGCCGTCTGGAGTTACATTTGATGCGTGACCTGCAAGGTATCCACCCGCAGAGCTGCCAAGAATACCCACCTGCTGTGGATCTACGCCCCACTTTGCACCCTCGGTGCGCATATATCTGAGGGCTGCCTGTGCATCCTCTAATGGCACTTCGCGGTGTCCATTTGGTAGACGGTACTTTACGACTATCGCCGTTACGCCTATAGAGCGCAGGTACTGACCAATCATAAAGCCGTCATACTTCATTGAGAGCTTGTAGTAGCCACCTCCAGGTACAATTACCACGCCCTGACCAGTCGCCTTTGCCGCATCTGCCTTATAGATGTAGAAGTCGGTAGATGAAGTGAGACTCATATCAAACTTTTTGTTCATCTGCTCGTCCTCCGTAATCTGGTTTGAGTGTGGCGCAGTAGAGTTATCCCAGTAGTGGACAATCTCGTCAGCACCGCTATCCTCAAGCGATACGACAACCCTCTTTTGGGCTGTGGCGGAGAGTATTATGCCCGCTAAAAGTGTTAAGGTTAGAAATCGTCTCATAGGTTAGGTTATTTGCGGTTTCTCTCAATGGCTAACCAGTCGGCAATAGCGCGCTTTGCAGGCTCGGCATAGTGCCACTCGTTGTGACCCGCCCAGCCGTGCGCCCCCGCAGGGAAGAGGTAGAGCGCCGAGCGAACACCGTGACGCTTGAGTGCCTTGTAGTAGGTCGTTGTGATTGTTGATGGCACAGTGGTATCCTCATCTGTGTGCATCAGCAGTGTTGGCGGAGTATCTGGAGTGACAAGATTCTCGCACGAGTTGTTCTCAATATCTACCTGTGTGCGCCACTTGCCCAGCAGACGCTCAAAGCAGTTCTGCAGACGGTAGTTTGACCACACATCGCCACCAGTAGATGGGTAGATAAGGATGTTGAACTTTGGTCGCTCCTCAACGGCAAGGGTGTGGGTAGCAAGGGCGGTAAGGTGTCCACCTGCTGAGCATCCGAGCATACCTACCTGCTCTGGGTCAATGCCCAGTGTGCCAGCCTGCTCGCGCATATAGCGTAGGGCGGCAATAGTATCCTCAATAACCACTTCACGCACACCATTTGGCAGACGGTACTTTACAACGATAGCCGTAACGCCTATAGAGCGCAGGTACTGTCCAATCATAAAGCCGTCGTACTGCATAGAGAGCTTGTAGTAGCCACCTCCAGGTACAACAACTACGCCCTGACCAGTTGCCTTTGCACTATCTGCCTTGTAGATGTACAGGTCGGTAGAGGTGGTCTGGCTCATGTTGAGCTTGCTGTCTATCGTCTCGTCGTCGGTAATGCCATTTGAGTGTGGCGCAGAGCTATTATCCCAGTAGTGGACAATCTCATCAGCACCACTCTGCTCTACAGTAACGACAACCCTCTTCTGTGCCGTAACAGTCAGCGTTACGGCACAAGCGAGGAGTATGATCAGTGCGCGTTTCATCTCTTAAAGATTACTTTACGATGTTGATAATCTTTCCAGGTACAACGATAATCTTCTTTGGCGTTGCACCCTCAAGCCAGCGCTGTACCTCTGGCTTAGTGACGATGTCCGCCTGAAGCTCGGCTGGTGTAGCGTTGAGCGGATAGACCTGCTTGTGGCGCAGCTTGCCGTTAATCATCACTGGGTACTCAAAGCTGCTCTCAACAAGATACTGCTCGTTGCAAACAGGGTATGCGGCGTTGAAGATTGTATCCTCGTGACCAAGCATACTCCACAGCTGCTCGGTAATATGTGGAGCAAATGGAGCGAGGAGCACTGCTAATGGCTCAATAATCTCGCGCTTGTGACACTCGCCCAGCTCGTTTACACAGATCATAAAGGCTGCCACAGAGGTGTTGAACGAGAAGTTTTCGATATCCTCACGAATCTTCTTGATAGTCTTGTGCAGGGTCTTAAGCTCCTTATCGGTAGCCTTCTCGTCGGTCACTGCCCACTCTCCATTGCGGTCGTGGAACAGGCGCCAGAAGCGGCGCAGGAACTTATGCACACCGTCAATACCGTTTGTATCCCAAGGCTTTGCCTGCTCAAGAGGTCCGAGGAACATCTCGTACATACGCAGTGTGTCGGCACCATACTGCTCAACGATATAGTCTGGATTTACCACGTTGAACATAGACTTTGACATCTTCTCAACCTCCCAGCCGCAGATATACTGACCATCCTCAAGGATAAACTCTGCGCTCTGGAACTCTGGCATCCAGTTGCGGAACGCCTCAAGGTCAAGAAGATCATTCTTGACGATATTCACATCTACGTGAATCTTCTGTGTCTGGTACTGCTCGCGCAGGTTGTAAGACACAAACTTATTGGTACCAACGACGCGGTATACGAAGTTAGAGCGTCCCTGAATCATACCCTGATTTACAAGCTTCTTGAATGGCTCAGCCTCGCAAACATAGCCAAGGTCGTAGAGGAACATATTCCAGAAGCGGGAGTACATAAGGTGACCCGTTGCATGCTCAATACCGCCGATATAGAGGTCTACATCTCTCCAGTACTCGTTTGCCTCTTTTGACACAAGAGCCTCAGAGTTGTGTGGGTCCATATAGCGGAGGAAGTATGCCGATGAGCCTGCAAAGCCTGGCATTGTCGAGAGCTCAAACTCCCAGCCCTCTACGCGTGCCAATGGTGGCTCGCCCTGCTCAGTTGGACCGAAGTTCTCAATAGGTGGCAGGGTAATTGGCAGCTCGCTCATATCTGCTGGGCGGGCAATATTGCCCTCATAACGAATTGGGAACGGCTCGCCCCAGTATCTCTGGCGAGAGAAGATAGCATCACGCAGACGGTAGTTCACAAGTCGCTTACCAAGACCGCGACGCTCAACCTCTTCAAACATCTTGTAGATAGCCTCCTTGACATCTGTACCATTGAGGAAGTCGGAGTTAATCATATTTCCCTCCTTAGCATCGTAAGAGGCAACAGAGAGGTCTCCACCCTCAACTACAGGAACAATGTCAAGACCGAAGTGGCGTGCAAAGGCGTAGTCGCGTGAGTCATGCGCTGGAACAGCCATAATAGCGCCAGTGCCGTAACCAGCAAGCACATAGTCTGAAGCGTAGATAGGAATCTGCTTGCCAGTGAATGGGTTTACGGCGTATGCGCCAGTGAAGACTCCGCTCACACGCTTAGTCTCGGCAATTCGCTCACGCTCTGAGCGCTTTTTAGTCTGCTCAATATACTCTGCAACGGCAGCCTTCTGCTCTGGCGTGGTCATATCGTCAAGCCACTCGTGCTCTGGCGCAACAACCATAAATGTAACGCCGAAGATAGTATCAGGGCGGGTTGTAAATATCTCAAGCTTGCGAACAGAGCCGTCAGCCATCTGCGCATCAAAGAATACCTGCGCACCCTCTGAGCGACCAATCCAGTTGCGCTGAATCTCCTTCAGTGAATCGCTCCACTCAAGGGCATCAAGACCATCAAGCATGCGCTGAGCGTATGCCGTTACACGAAGCAGCCACTGCTTCATCTTGCGCTGCTCAACAGGGTGACCACCACGTACAGAGAGACCATCCTTAACCTCGTCATTAGCAAGCACAGTACCCAATTTTGGACACCAGTTTACCATTGTATCAGAACGGAAGGCGAGGCGATAGTTCTGCAGGGTCTGCTCCTTCTGCTCCTCGTTCATCTCTGCCCACTGCTGAGCGGTAAAGCTCAACTCAGAGCTACATGCTGCATCTACACCCTCTGTTCCGTGTGCCTCAAAGTGAGAAACAAGGCTCTCTATAGGCATTGCCTTCTGCGCCTTGCGGTCATAGTAGTGAGCAAACATCTTGAGGAATGCCCACTGAGTCCACTTGTAGTACTCTGGGTCGCAGGTGCGCACCTCGCGATTCCAGTCGTAGCAGAAACCAATCTTGTCAAGCTGCTCGCGGTAGCGGGTAATATTTTTGTCGGTAGTTACTGCAGGGTGCTGACCAGTCTGGATCGCATACTGCTCAGCTGGCAGACCAAAGGCGTCGTATCCCATAGGGTGGAGAACATTGTATCCACAAAGACGCTTGTAGCGAGAGTAGATATCTGATGCTATGTATCCCAGTGGGTGACCCACATGAAGTCCCGCACCTGATGGGTATGGGAACATATCAAGAACATAGAACTTTGGGCGTGAAGGGTCTACCTCCACGCGGTAGATGTCACGCTCCTGCCACTCTTTTTGCCATTTTGCCTCAATCTCTCTAAAATTGTAATCCATAGTTGTATAATTTTTCTTTGTTGTTTTCCTCTGTCTATCAGCCCCTTACGCGCTCGCGCATCGCATACGCGTGTGTCTGATTTGCAAAGATAGTAAATTTTAATGGAAAATTGGCATATCAAAACAAGATTTTCTCAGCTCTGGACCGCCAGATTTGTAATTTTGAAAATCTGTAACTATCTTTGTATTATGCCAAATGTGGGCATACGGCAAAAAACGACAACCTAAAAACAACCTAAAATATGAAAAGAGCATTACTTTTAATCTCGGCATTGCTTGTGGCTTTGACGAGTGTGGCTCAGGAGTACACAACTCGCTATCAGAGTGTTACAGAACCTCAGACCCTTCTTCCGACAGGCTATACGCGCCTATCTCGTCAGGAGGTTATTCTTCCAACTGTTGGTGGTTACACCCCATATAAAGCTGATTTGCATATTCATAGCACCCTCACAGATGGCGTGGTCAATATCAAGGGTCGCATGGAGGAGGCGTGGAGCGACGGCTTGGATGTCATCGCAGCAACGGAGCATCTCTCTATTCGCGTTGTTCCAGATACAGAGGGTAAGCCAACCCCTGAGAGTGCGAAGCTCAAGCGAAGTAAAGCCTCCACAAAGGCTGTTGAGAGCGCAACAAAGATTGCAGAGAACTTTGGTCTGCTCGTTATCCCTGGAGTGGAGCTTACGGGCGATGCCAAGACGCAGGGACACTTCAATGCTCTCTTTACTACCGACAACAGCGTGTTGTACGACTACGATGCTATGCAGGCTATCCGTAACGCTCGCCAGCAGGGAGCGCTCATTATGCACAACCACCCAGGTTGGCGACACTCGACGCTTGAGATGACCGATTTTGAGAAGGCTACATACGCCGAGGGTCTTATTGATGGCATTGAGTTGATGAATGGCGCTTACTTCTACCCAGGAGCGTTTGAAACAGCGAAGAGGCACAACCTCTTTATGACCTCAAACACAGATATTCACGCCACAACAGCTGCGCAGTATCGTGGGAATGGACATCTGCGCAATATGACAATCATCTTCGCCAAGGAGTTCACTTTAGAGAGCATTCGTGAGGCATTAGAGGCTCACCGCACACTCTGCTACTCGTTTGGCACTATCGGCGGCGAGGAGCGACTTCTCAAGGAGTTTTTTGAGGCATCAGTAACCGTCAAAAAGCTCTCTGTAGACAAGAAGAAAAAGAGTCAGCGAGTGATGATAACTAACACAACCTCACTACCTTACACGCTCCGCATTGGAAAGGGTAATCCTGTTGTTATGCGCCCATTGTCATCTGTAATTGTGACAGCCAAAATTGGCAAGCCTATGCAGTGCACCGTGCTCAATATGTTCTATGGCGCAAATGAGCATCCAGTAGTCTCTATCAAATAACCTAACCATATGAAAAAGTTTATTGTTTTAGCACTGTTGTGCCTCGCTGTAGGTGCAACATCGCAGGCGCAGAGTCGTCTTGAACATCTGACTGTAAAGAGTGAAATTTTGGGTGTAGAGAAGGCATATTCGGTCTATCTTCCTGATGGCTACGACACCTCTACAGAGCGTTATCCAGTCCTCTACCTGCTTCATGGAGCGTGGGGAAACCACAAGTCGTGGAATCGCACTGGCGGTGGCGAGCAGCCCCGTATTACAGATGAGCAAATTGCTAAGGGTGAGGCTGTGAAGATGATTGTCGTCATGCCCGATGCAACTGGTATCGGTGCTCGTCGTGGTGGTAAAAATATGGGATATTTCAACGTCAAAGATTGGGCGTATGAGGACTTCTTCTTCCAGGAGTTTATCCCTCATATTGATAAGACTTTCAAGACTATAGCTACAAAGGAGGGTCGCGCCATTGCGGGTCTTTCAATGGGCGGTGGAGGCTCTGTTGTCTATGCTCAGCGACACCCAGAGATGTTCAGCGCTTGCTACTCTACAAGCGGTCTGCTGGACCACCGATATAAGTTGATTCAAACGCCTCATGACGAGATAGAGTGGAGATGGTCTGTAGCTGAGACCTCTCCGGTTGAGTTTTTGCGCCACGCCACAGCGGAAGATTTAGAGAAATTGCGCACTGTGCGCTGGATGCTGGACTGCGGAGATGATGACAGCCTGATACAGACAAATCTCGACTTTTTTAGCGAAATGAAGCGTGGTAAAGTTGCTGTTGAGTTCCGTGTCAGGGATGGCGTTCATGACTGGAAATTCTGGCGCGAAGCGCTGCCGCTTATCCTCGGATTCTCGTTCCCTGTAGAGAAGTAGTTGGAGCTGCCCTTTGAGCAGTTTGCTATTGGCTGTTAGCCATTAGCAAAGTAGACAGTAGGGAGATTAAGGAAATTAGTGAGTTTAAGGAGAATTTTCCCTAAATTCGCTAACTCCCTCAACTTCCCTAAACTCTCTGTTCTGCGTAGCCGTTCTGCGTCAGCCAGCTAATGGCTAACGGCTAACAGCTAACGGCTAATAACCATATCGAAAAACGATAAATCTACGCACGCCGTTTACCCCGCCGATTTAGGGTCGTTTTTGCTCCGTAAGTGCCTAAAAAATCGTACTTTGAGAAGAATTTTTTGCACTTTCTCATAATTTATTAAAAAAATTTACAGACCCCGCTTTTTGTTAAAATGTGCAATATGTAACACCTTGCAAATCAAAGTATTAAAAAATGGCATATAAATAAAACATTATTATATTTCAAAAAGTATAAGAAAAAAGAATAGGTAAACGCCCGAAAAAGCGCCGAAACGACCCGATTTTGGGGTCGCTTTTGGGCATATATATAGTGTGAATTAAAAATTTTGATTAACTTTGCACCCGCCTAACGGCAAAAACGAAATAGAAATTGGGGGCGAGAACCCCCGCAAGTTTAACAAAATTAAAGGTTTTTTTAGATGCCTACAATTCAACAGCTAGTAAGAAACGGCAGAGCAAAGATGGAGGACAAGTCTAAGTCTCCAGCTCTGGCAGCGTGCCCTCAGCGTCGTGGCGTTTGTACTCGTGTGTACACCACCACACCTAAGAAGCCAAACTCGGCTATGCGTAAGGTAGCACGTGTAAGATTGACCAATGGCAAGGAGGTCAACGCCTACATCCCAGGAGAGGGTCACAACTTGCAGGAGCACTCAATTGTGCTTGTTCGTGGAGGTCGTGTTAAGGACCTTCCAGGTGTTCGTTATCACCTTGTTCGAGGTGCACTCGATTCAGCAGGTGTAGACGGTCGTCGTCAGCGTCGTTCTAAGTACGGTGCAAAGCGCCCTAAGGCAGGTGCTAAGAAATAAGCCTTAAGAGATTAAAAATTTATTCTAAGAAAGAGAAAACAAAATGAGAAAAGCTAAGCCAAAGAAGCACACTCTACTTCCTGATCCAAAGTTCAACGACGTGGCTGTAACCCGCTTCGTGAACAACTTGATGTTGGATGGCAAGAAGAGTATTGCCTACACCATTTTCTACGATGCTTTGGAGTTGGTGGGCAAGAAGATGAAGGATGCTGATAAATCTCCACTTGAGGTTTGGAAACAAGCCCTTGAGAATGTCACTCCGCAGGTTGAGGTAAAATCTAAGCGTATCGGTGGTGCGACATTCCAGGTACCAATGGAGGTTCGTCCGGAGCGCAAGATTTCTATTTCGATGAAAAACCTTGTACTCTTTGCACGTAAGCGTTCCGGTAAGACTATGGCAGAGAAGCTTGCTGCTGAGATAGTAGATGCTTACAACTCTATGGGTGCTGCCTTCAAGCGTAAGGAGGAGATGCACCGCATGGCGGAGGCAAACAAGGCATTTGCACACTTTAGATTTTAATTTATAGGAGAGACAGACAATGGCTGCAAGAGATCTTAAATACACAAGAAATATCGGTATCATGGCTCACATTGATGCTGGTAAGACTACTACATCCGAGCGTATTCTCTTCTATACGGGTAAAACCCACAAGATCGGCGAGACCCACGAGGGTGCCGCTACTATGGACTGGATGGTTCAGGAGCAGGAGCGTGGTATTACCATCACTTCTGCTGCAACTACTGCATTCTGGCACTACAAGGATCACCAGTATCAGATCAACCTTATCGACACCCCAGGACACGTTGACTTTACCGTTGAGGTAGAGCGTTCACTCCGTGTACTTGACGGCGCAGTGGCTACTTTCTGTGCTGTAGGTGGTGTTGAGCCTCAGTCTGAGACCGTTTGGCGTCAGGCTGATAAGTACAATGTACCTCGTATCGGTTATGTAAACAAGATGGACCGTACAGGTGCTGACTTCTTCGCCGTTTGCTCTCAGATTAAGGAGCACTTTGGTACAACTGCTCTTCCAGTAGTTCTTCCAATCGGTGTTGAGGACAAGTTTGAGGGTCTTATTGACCTTATTTATAATAACGCGATCTACTATTACGACGACAAGACTGTTCGTGATAACTTTGAGCTTCGTGAGATTCCTGACCACATGAAGGCTGAGGCTGAGGAGTGGCGTAACAAGCTCATTGAGGAGGTTGCTGCTACTGACGATGCTCTTATGGAGAAGTTCTTTGAGGACCCTAACTCAATCACTCCAGACGAGCTTATCGCAGCTATCCGTACCGCTACAATGAACATGACGCTGGTACCAATGCTCTGCGGTTCGTCATTCCACAACAAGGGCGTTCAGAAGCTCCTTGACTACATCATGGCATTCCTTCCATCTCCACTCGACGTTCCAGCTGTTGAGGGTATCAACCCTAAGACAGAGGAGACTGAGGTTCGTAATGCAGATGAGAACGATCCATTCTGTGGTCTTGCCTTTAAGATCGCAACCGACCCATTCGTAGGTCGTCTGGCATTCGTGCGCGTTTACTCAGGTAAGCTCGATGCTGGTTCTTATGTTTACAACGCACGTAGCGGTAAGCGTGAGCGTATCAGCCGTATCTACCAGATGCACGCAAACAAGCAGAACCCTATGGAGAGTGTAACTGCTGGTGATATCTGCGCTGCAGTAGGTTTCAAGGAGATTCACACTGGTGATACCCTTTGCGCTGAGAACGCACCTATCATCCTTGAGCAGATGACATTCCCAGAGCCTGTTATCGGTCTTGCTGTTGAGCCTAAGACTCAGAAGGACCTTGACAAGCTCGGTATCGCACTTGCTAAGCTGGCTGAGGAGGACCCAACCTTCACTGTTCGTACAGATGAGGAGAGCGGTCAGACAATCATCAGCGGTATGGGTGAGCTCCACCTTGATATTATCGTAGACCGTCTTCGTCGTGAGTTCGGTGTAGAGATTAACCAGGGTGCTCCACAGGTGAACTACAAGGAGGCTCTTACTGCAACAGTTCAGCACCGTGAGGTATTTAAGAAGCAGACCGGTGGTCGTGGTAAGTTTGCAGATATCATCTTCGAGATTGGTCCTGCAGATGACGATAAGCCAGGTCTTACATTCGTTGATGAGGTTAAGGGTGGTAACGTACCTAAGGAGTTCATCCCAGCAGTTCAGAAGGGCTTTGAGTCCGCTATGGCTAACGGTGCACTCGCAGGTTACACTATCGACTCTATGAAGGTTACCCTCAAGGATGGTTCATTCCACCCAGTAGACTCAGACCAGCTCTCATTCGAGATCTGTGCTCGTAACGGTTTCCGTCAGGCAGCTCCAAAGGCTGGTTCTGTAATCATGGAGCCTATTATGTCAGTTGAGGTTGTAACTCCAGAGGAGAGCATGGGTGACATTATCGGTGACCTTAACAAGCGTCGTGGTCAGATCCAGGGCATGGAGTCTAAGGGTACTGCTCGCGTAGTTAAGGCTAAGGTGCCACTGTCAGAGATGTTCGGTTATGTAACAGTTCTCCGTACCATCTCTTCAGGTCGTGCAACATCATCAATGGAGTTCTCTCACTTTGAGGAGGTTCCTGCAAACCTTGCAAAGGAGATTATCGAGAAATCGGGTAAAAAGAAGGATTTAGAGTAAAAGTAAAGAATATGAGCCAGAAAATTAGAATTAAGCTGAAGTCTTTTGACCACAACTTGGTAGATAAGTCAGCTGAGAAGATTGTTAAGGCAGTACGCAGCACAGATGCAGTTGTTAGCGGTCCAGTGCCACTCCCAACTCGCAAGCAGATCTTCACTGTAAACCGTTCAACCTTCGTAAACAAGAAGGCACGTGAGCAGTTCCAGCTCTGCACTTTCAAGCGTATCATTGACATCTACTCATCTACACCAAAGACTATTGACGCGCTGATGAAGCTTGAGCTTCCTTCAGGTGTTGAGGTAGATATCAAGTGCTAAACGTCAGAAAGACAAGCAATTAAATAACAATATCTCAAGTGCGGCGGGTAGAGACCTACCAGCTGCACTAAGGGATTTACCGCGTATAATTTTATATAGGTATAAAATACAAATTCACTTATTTATTAACAAACCGTAATTAGACAGAAAAATGTCAGGACTAATTGGAAAGAAAATCGGAATGACTTCCGTGTACAGTGCCGAGGGAAAAAATATTCCATGCACTGTAATTGAGGCTGGTCCGTGTGTAGTTACGCAAATCAAGACTGTCGAGAAGGACTCTTACGAGGCAGTTCAGATTGCCTATGACGACAAGAGTGAAAAGCACACCAGCAACAGTTTGTTAGGTCACTTCAAGAAAGCCGGCACAACCCCAAAACGCAAGATGGCTGAATTTCAGGGTATGCCAGAGGTGAACCTTGGTGATGTACTTACAGTAGATCTCTTCTCTGAGGAGGATTGGGTAGACGTAACAGGCATCAGCAAGGGACGAGGCTTCCAGGGTGTTGTTAAGCGTCACGGCTTTGCCGGCGTGGGTGGTCAGACTCACGGTCAGCACAACCGTCAGCGTAAGCCAGGTTCACTTGGTGCATCATCTTATCCATCACGCGTCTTCAAGGGTAAGCGTTTGCCTGGTCAGATGGGTGGTGTTCAGGTTAAGGTTCTTAACTTGAAAGTATTAAAGGTAATACCTGAGAACAACCTTATTCTTGTAAAGGGTTCAATTCCAGGTGCAAAAGGTTCTTATTTAACAATTGAGAAGTAGTATGGAATTAGCAGTATTGAACGCACAGGGTCAGCAGACAGGTCGCACCGTTGTTCTTTCTGACGCAGTATTCGGCGTGGAGGCTAATGACCACGCTATCTACCTTGATGTAAAGCAGTATCTCGCAGATCAGCGTCAGGGTACTCACAAGTCAAAGCAGCGCAATGAGGTTGCAGGTTCTACCCGTAAGTTGAAGAGACAGAAGGGTACTGGCGGCGCACGTTGCGGTAGCATTAAGAGCCCACTCTTCCCAGGTGGTGGTCGTATTTTTGGTCCAGTACCACGCGACTACAGCTTCAAGCTCAACAAGAAGCTTAAGCGACTCGCTCGTCGTAGTGCCCTTACTTACAAGGCACAGGCTGGCGCAATCACCGTTGTTGAGAACATCGCCCTCGATGCTCCAAAGACAAAGAGTGTAGTAGCACTTGCTTCAGCTCTCAAGGTAGCAGACAAGAAGGTATTGGTTGTCTTGCCGGAGACCAATGTTAACCTCCAACTCTCTTGCCGCAATCTCCCTTATGTAAAGACTATCCTTGCAGCAAACCTTAACACATACGAGGTTATGAATGCATCGGCAGTAGTTATGGTTGAGGGTGCAGAAAATGTATTAAATGTAATGTTAGCTTAAAATTCGGAAAGAAAATGGAAGTAATTATTAAGCCTATTTTAACCGAGAAGATGACGATTCAGGGCGAAAAGTTGAATCGCTACGGTTTTATCGTTGATGTAAGGGCTAACAAGTTGCAGATTCGCAACGCCGTTGAGCAGATGTACAACGTAGTGGTAACAGATGTAAATACTATCCGTTACATGGGAAAGCAGAAGAGCCGCTACACTAAGGCAGGCTTGCTCGAGGGTCGTGCAAACAACTTCAAGAAGGCAATTGTTACCTTGAAGGATGGAGATCAGATTGATTTTTACAGTAATATCTAACAGAGATGGCAGTAAGAAAGTTTAAGCCGGTTACTCCCGGTACAAGACATAAGATTATCGGTACCTTCGATGAGGTAACAACTTCCAAGCCAGAGAAGTCTTTGCTTGAGGCAAAGAAGAGCACTGGTGGTCGTAATAATTCCGGTAAGATGACCGTACGCTATATCGGCGGTGGTCACAAGCAGATGTATCGTTTGGTTGATTTCAAGCGTGTAAAGGATGGCGTTGCTGCAACTGTAAAGACAATCGAGTACGATCCAAATCGTACAGCTCGTATTGCACTTGTAGTCTATGCAGATGGTCAGAAGAGCTATATCCTTGCTCCAAACGGACTTCAGGTAGGTCAGACCGTAATTAGCGGTTCTGGCGTAGCACCAGAGGTAGGAAATACTCTTCCACTTGCAGAGATTCCACTCGGTACATTGATCCACAACATTGAACTCTACCCAGGTCAGGGTGCGCAGATGGCGCGTTCTGCCGGTTCATACGCTCAGCTGTTGGCACGTGAGGGCAAGTTTGCCATCATTAAGTTGCCTTCTGGTGAGACTCGTATGGTACTCGTAACATGCCGCGCGACTGTAGGCGTTGTATCAAATGTTGATCACAACCTTGAGTCGTCAGGTAAGGCTGGTCGTAAGCGTTGGCTCGGTCGCCGTCCTCACAACCGTGGTGTCGTAATGAACCCAGTAGATCACCCAATGGGTGGTGGTGAAGGTCGTGCTTCAGGAGGTCACCCACGCTCACGCAAGGGTCTGTTGGCTAAGGGTAAGAAGACCCGTAATCCAAAGAAGACTTCGGCTAAGTTTATTATTTCAAAGCGCAAAAAATAATTAAATAAGAGTACATAATGAGCCGTTCATTAAAAAAAGGACCATTCATTGACCCAAAGCTTGAGGCAAAAGTTATCGCTCAGGCAGAAGGCAATAAGAAGTCTGTAATTAAGACTTGGTCACGAGCAAGTATGATTTCGCCTGACTTCGTAGGTCAGACAATCGCTGTACACAACGGAAATAAGTTTATTCCAGTTTATGTAACTGAGAACATGGTAGGTCACAAGCTCGGCGAGTTTGCTCCTACACGTAACTTCCGTGGTCACGCAGGTAACAAGAAAAAATAGGTAGACAATGGGATCAAGAAAAGCAATAAGAGCCGAGAAATTAAAGGCTGAGAAGAAGCAGAAGGCTATCGCCATTATGCGTGACTGCCCAACCTCACCACGTAAGATGCGTCTTGTAGCAGACATCATCCGTGGCGTTGAGATTAACAAGGCACTGGGAATCCTTCGCTATTCAAAGAAGGAGGCATCTATCAGATTGGAGAAGCTGCTTAAGTCGGCAATCGCAAACTGGGAGGCAAAGAACGAGGGTGTTCGTCTTGAGGATGTAACCCTCTGCGTAAGCCAGATTACCGTAGACGGTGGTCGTATGCTCAAGCGCATTCAGGCAGCTCCACAGGGTCGCGCACACCGCATTCGCAAGCGCTCTAACCATGTTACGATTGTAGTAGATAAAATGGTAACCGAAGAAAATAAGTAGACAATGGGACAGAAAGTTAATCCAATAGCAAACCGTCTCGGCATCATTCGCGGTTGGGATTCCAACTGGTTTGGTGGAAAAGATTTCTCAGAGAAATTGGTTGAAGACGCAAAGATTCGTAAGTACTTGAATGTCCGTTTGGCTAAGGCAAGTATTTCGAAGATTATCATTGAGCGTACACTCAAGCTCGTAACAGTAACTATCTCAACTGCTCGCCCAGGCTTTATCATTGGTAAGGGTGGCGCAGAGGTTGATAAGCTTAAGGAGGAGCTCAAGAAGCTGTTCCGTAAGGAGATTCAGATCAACATCTTTGAGGTTAAGCGCCCAGATATTGACGCTACAATCGTAGGTCAGTCAATCGCACGTCAGCTTGAGGGTCGTGTATCACACCGCCGCGCAGTAAAGACCGCAATCGGTAACGCAATGCGTAACGGCGCTGAGGGTATCAAGATTCAGATCTCTGGTCGTGTAGGTGGCGCCGAGATGGCACGCTCTGAGACAATAAAGGATGGTCGTATTCCACTTCACACATTCCGTGCAGACGTAGACTACCACTTGGCAGAGGCAATCACCAAGGTAGGTGTTCTGGGTATCAAGACATGGATTTGCCACGGTACTGTATATGGCAAGCGCGATCTTTTTGAGATTGCAGGTGCAGCATCTCAGCAGGGTGGCAACCAGCAGCAGGGTGGTCGTCGTGGTAACGGACCAAAGAAAAGAAGAAATAACAACAAGTAGTACCTTTTAAAAGCAAATAACAATTATGTTACAGCCAAAAAAGACCAAATTTAGAAGAATGCAAAAGGGTCGTATGAAGGGTGTTGCTCAGAGAGGTAACCAACTTGCATACGGTTCGTTTGGCATCAAGGCGCTGGAGTCTTCATGGATTACCGGTCGCCAGATTGAGGCAGCCCGTCAGGCTATCACCCGTTATATGAAGCGTGAGGGTCAGATATGGATTCGTATCTTCCCTGATAAGCCAATTACAAAGAAGCCAGCCGAGGTGCGTATGGGTAAAGGTAAGGGTAATCCAGAGGGATTCGTAGCACCTGTAACCCCAGGTCGTATTCTCTTCGAGGCAGAGGGTGTACCAATGGCAGTAGCTCAGGAGGCACTGCGTCTTGGCGCGCAGAAGCTGCCTATTACTACCAAGTTTATTGTTCGCCGTGACTACGACGAGGCAACTGCATTGTAAAAAGGAGGATTTATTATGAAAGCAGCTGAAATTAAAGAGATGTCCGCACAGGACTTGCAGGAGCGTATCGCAGCCGAGAAGGCAAACCTCACTGCTATGAAGGTACAACATGCCGTATCTCCGGTTGAAAATCCTTCTAACATTAAGAAAACTCGCAGAGATATAGCTCGTATGCTGACAATTCTGCACCAAAAGTAAGAGACGATTATGGAAAGAAATCTTAGAAAAGAGCGTATCGGCGTAGTTGTCAGCACCAAGATGGAGAAGACCATCGTAGTGGCTGTCGCTCGTAAGGTTAAGCATCCAATCTACGGTAAGTTCGTAAACAAGACTACCAAGTTTGTAGCTGAGTGTCTTGACGAGACCGTACGCGAGGGTGATACAGTACGCATTATGGAGACCCGCCCGTTGAGTAAGACGAAGCGTTGGAGATTAGTACAAATCATTGAAAGAGCGAAGTAGTTATGATACAGCAAGAAAGCAGACTCGTAGTAGCTGATAACAGCGGCGCAAAGGAGGTTCTTTGTATCCGCGTGCTTGGCGGCACAAAGCGTCGCTATGCATCTATCGGCGATAAGATCGTAGTGGCTGTTAAGAGCGCATCCCCATCAGGCGATGTTAAGAAGGGTGCAGTTTCAAAGGCAGTCGTAGTAAGAACAAAGAAGGAGATTCGTCGTGCCAACGGTTCGTACATTCGTTTCGATGACAACGCCGTAGTACTCCTCAACAACCAGGGTGAAATGCGTGGTACTCGTATCTTTGGTCCTGTAGCTCGTGAGCTTCGTGATCAGTATATGAAGATTATCTCCCTTGCCCCTGAAGTATTGTAATATTAAAAACAGGTAGAAATATGTCAGTTAAATTGCATATTAAGAAAGGGGATACCGTTTGCGTAATCGCTGGTGATAACAAAGGTCAGCAGGGCAAAGTCCTGAAGGTTGAGGTATCAAAGCAGCGCGCAATTGTCGAGGGTGTAAACCTCGTCAAGAAGGCTACAAAGCCTAACGCACAGAACCCTCAGGGTGGAATCGTTGAGCAGGAGGCTCCGATTCACATCTCTAACCTGCAGGTGCTCGATCCACAGAGTGGTAAGCCATCTCGCGTAGGTCGTCGTGCAAATGCAGAAGGTAAATTAGTTCGTTTTGCTAAAAAATCGGGAGAGGAGATTAAATAATGGCATACATTCCATCACTCAAGACACAGTATAAGGAGCAGATTATCCCTGCACTTATGAAGGAGTTTGGATACAGCAGCGTTATGCAGTGTCCTAAGCTCGAGAAGATCGTGATCAACCAGGGTATGGGTCAGGCAGTTGCCGATAAGAAGCTTATCGACATCGCGCAGGAGGAGCTTACCGTGATCGCAGGTCAGAAGGCAGTTCAAACACGTTCTCGTAAGGATATCTCTAACTTTAAGCTCCGTAAGGGCATGCCTATCGGCGTTAGAGTAACCCTTCGCCAGAATCGTATGTACGAGTTCTTGGAGCGTCTTATCGCAGTTGCTCTCCCTCGTATCCGCGACTTCAAGGGTATCAACGATCGTTTTGACGGTCAGGGTAACTACACCCTCGGTATCACCGAGCAGATTATCTTCCCTGAGATTGACATCGACAAGATTACCAAAATCTTCGGTATGGAGATTACATTCGTAACAACGGCAAAGACTGACGAGGAGGCTTATGCTCTTCTCCGTGAGTTCGGTCTGCCTTTCAAAAACGCTAAAAAGAACCAATAGTCTATGGCAAAGGAATCAATGAAGGCTCGCGAGGTAAAGCGCGAGAAACTTGCAGCTCGCTATGCACACAAGCGTGAGGAGATTGCTGCTCAGCTTAAGGCAGGTGAGATTGACCACGAGGAGGCATGGATCGCACTTTCAAAGTTGCCACGCAACTCTAATCCAATCCGCCAGCACAACCGTTGCAAGCTTACCGGTCGTCCGAAGGGCTATATGCGTCAGTTCGGTATCAGCCGTATCCAGTTCCGTGAGATGGCTTCATCCGGTCTGATCCCCGGCGTAAAGAAGGCAAGCTGGTAGTATAATCCCGATGGGGGAGAGGCTCTTTTATGCCCCTCCCCGCATCGGCTTTAAGAGGGGGGGAGCAATAAAGGGCAATGGACTGAAAGGCTTCGGTGCGTATACAGTGATGCTGATATGTGAGGTGTCGCGGACGCAGTGGTGCTGATGATAAGGAGAGAGCCAACACTCGAAAATACCCCTTACAAACAACCGTGAAAAGATAGTGCCGAGTTGTATTCAATCAATTAAATTTCAAAAAATTAGGAGAATTTACAAAAAATCACTATCTTTGCGCGATTTGAAATGCAAAAATTGCATTGAAACGCACCCAAATCCTGCTCAGAAGTGCCTGTAGGGCACATTTGGCAGAGGGAGGGCTTGCGCTTTTGGTGCGATAAGAGCCGAGGTAAAACTTGGTGCAAAACAAATTTTATTAACTAATTTTTAATTTTTAACTTTTAATTCTTACAATTATGACAGATCCAATCGCGGATTTTCTCACGAGAATTAGAAACGCAGTGAAAGCCAACCACAAGGTGGTTGAAGCTCCTGGCTCAAAAATTAAAGAGGCCATCACTAAAATTCTCTACGAGCAGGGTTATATCC
>SUZO01000015.1 GCA_015059805.1 Rikenellaceae bacterium | reverse complement strand
CTTGACGAGGCAGCCTTCAACCGCTACGGTAGCCACCACCACTATATTAAAAGCTATATGAAGAAATAGCAATTTCTTCATATAATCACAAAGACCTTCCATTCGGGAGGTCTTTGTTGCTTTTAATATAGCGGTGGTGAAAGCACCACCTTTGTTGTGTTACCCTCCCCCTAAATCCCCCTCCTGTGAGGGGGACTTGTTTACTTTAGCTTTTAGCCGTTGAGCATTGGCATTTTCCACGATATAAATAAGCAGTGCTTTGCTAACGCATAATACACCGAGCGCACGAACACCGAAGTATGTTTGTTCGTTCAAAAATTATTTTCTAACTTTGTAGTGCAGTCCGAAGACTGCAGACATAATAACACGGAAAGTGTAAGCATATTCTCGAAAATCGAATGTAGGAAGTTCAATGCAGAGAGGTTGCTGACATTCTTCGCTTCGTATCCAATAGGATATGGGCGTGGAACTGCATCTTATTTTATCTGCGAGGTATCCTACAACCCGATTTTCTAAAATAAGTTTTCAGCACAACGCTTTCTTTTTTATTGTTAAACCAACTTGCATAGTGCTGACAAGTAAGAGAGATTTACGAATATGGGAATATTTGGTCAAGATGTAAACATCAATGTAAATAGAGATGTTAACAACGGAAAAGACAAAGACGACAGAGCTAAAGCTCCAGTTATTACACGCGCAGCAGTGCGTCAGCAACGAAAGCTGGAACAAGAAGCTCATAATCGTGAACTCGATAGACAATATCGAGAGTTAGCCTATGCAGAGTACGACATTAACGACCCAAAACAGATTGTGCATACGATGACACAATTAGCCGCCTTGGTTAATTCTTGTCGGCAGGCAGTTCCTGTTGCATTCGCAAAACCATATCAAGAGGCAGCCCTATCAAATCTTAAAACAGGTATAGATTTGTTAAGAAGTATTGACGCAACAAACCCAATGATTGCTCACTTCGAGCAGACAATAGCAGCCTGGGAGAAACAAGACCGTGATAGAAGTAATACAATTGCTTTGATAATAATGGCTATTATTTTCTTGTTCTTAATGCTTTTTCTTTACAAAGTAAATATGAAATAAATTAGAGTATAATATTACAAAAAATTAAAGAAGAAATAATTTATCTTCATATAATCACAAAGACCTTCCATTCGGGAGGTCTTTGTTGCTTTTAATATAGCGGTGGTGAAAGCACCACCTTTGTTATGTTACCCACCCCCTAAATCCCCTTGACTTCGTCTTCCTCCTCGCGGCTCGGCATAACGCAAACAAGTTTGCCATCTGCTCTCGCTCCGCAGCGTCGGTCCCTGTGAGGGGGACTATGTTTTAGTGCAACAAAATGACAAATGCGCCTGCCATTAAATGTCATTAAGGGCTGAAAGCCCGAATGCCATTCAGTGCCATTTTTCTTAGCGCTAACCTCTTGTTCGTTCAAAAATTATTTTCTAACTTTGTAGTGTAGTCTGAGGACTGCTGACATAATATTAGTGAAAGTGTTTCGCTAATCCTTCGCAGCAAAATTTGGCGATTTTATAAGCATTAGGATAAGCAACAACACTCTACACCGCATTTGGTATATCATTTTCTACATATACCATTCGGTGTGAGGTATTGTTTATTTGTGCTTGGGCTACGCCAAATGCCTGCTGTGAGATAAACGAGTTGCCTCACACTTTCTTTATATACTAACCACTCACAGAGGCAAGTGGGCAACAATTAATTTAATAGCATTATGAGAAAATTACTTTTTGCAACTCTTTTTAGTTTACTATCTTTCGTTGTGGTTGCACAGAAACAGACCGTTTATTGCGATGTTTACGCCAGAGGCGGCGGACAAAATTTGCGTATTACGATTATGTACGATAATAACACACAATATTTAGGGCGTGCTAATCTTGCATTTGTACTTAACAAACTTGCTCGCAACGGCTGGGTTCTTGATCAAAATATCGTAATACCAAGACATCCATTTGGCAGTTTTCCTGCTACTCGTCACAAGTTACATCTAATTATGAAAAAAGAGTATCAGCAGAATGTTGAAGGCCCATTTGTCTTGCTAAATGACAACTCAACTAATTCAGGCGCTGTTCAACCTCAAAAAAATATGGACACCGCACCCAACACACCACCAAAGCAAGAGGCAAAAGTTGCGACCACACAACAAAATAAAACTTATAAAATAGGCGATGTTTACAATCTTCATGGCTACGATTGCATCGTATCAGAAGTTTCAGAGGATGGCAAACACGGTAAGGCGATATATACAGATAAAAAGTTCTACGACAGTTGGGATAATGCCTATCAAAACTGTAAAAAACTCGGAGATAATTGGAGATTAATAACTGAATCAGAGATGGAGAATGTAATCAAAAACATTGACACAATTAATAACGCAATCTCCCAAAATCTTACAAATAGCCGCATTAAAAGCACTGAATATTGGGTAGCAACTCCGCTGAATATACAATTTGCCAAAGTTTTGTATTATTGGGGAGGCAAAGACTTTGAATGGCAGAAATGTTCACGAAATAACTCACGCAGATACATCGCAATATGTGAATTTTAATATCGTAACTATTATTACGTTAACAAATTAAATACAAGAGCGCGCCTAGTATTTTGGCACGCTCTTTTGACAAGAAGTTGTATAACAAGTGCTAATTTTAGGCATGCGAAGCACGAGAAACCGCAGCATACTAAAGCGTATGTGAGGATTTCGAGGGCGAGCAAACGACAAAGTAGCCTTGTTAGACGGCTTTTTTAGAGATTAAACCCTGTGTTATTCTCTATATACTCCCACATCCTTGCCTGCTCGGCGTTCATCGCGCCGTCAATAGTAGCGATGCTATAGATAAGTTCCTTTGCCCACTGTTGCTCCTCGCTGCCAAGGATAGAGAGTGTCGCTACCGAAGATTCAAAGTCCAGCATACCTGCCATACGCACCGTATTCTCCATATCCTCTGGCGAGAGGAAATCAGCAAGTCCATAAACAAGCTTCTTAGCTGCCGCCTCATTTTGAGAGTTATCACTCTTACTGATAAATAGTTGACCCAAGCGCATAATAGCCCAGAAGTCGCGTCTCATAAATCTCATACTACTCAAGTCTTAAAAGTTCTCCTACTGCCTCATTTATCGCGATATAGGCATCCTCAATAAGTCGCGCAGAGGTAAATCCCTTAATCTCATATCCCTTATCGGTCTCAAGGGCAAAGACGATATTTCCTAAAATCTCGTGGCCAGAGCCATAGAGAATTGTTCCAGTCATATTATCGCCTATTCCATCCTTCTGATAGCCATTGCGGTCAACGAGGAAGACAAGGTGGCAGTCTACAAGTCCCAGACGCTTTGACAGCGCATTTAGAGGTGCTGTAAAGCGTACAACCTCAGTACGCTCCGCACCGATATGCTCTGCTATATCAGCATCCAGCCCTCGCCAGTCTTGAGCCTCACTCTGGAACGGATAGGCAAGACCATTTGTCTTTGCTGCGAGGAATGTCGGCGCGATAACATCCTCCGAATTATCTGCCAACGGCACATCAGGCTCTGGAAGACCACAGAGACTTCTGAGGCCATTAAACAACTTGAGCTTGTTCTCTGACATAGTCTGCTCAGCGCGAACAATATCTGCCAAGAGATTGACAATCTTCTTCTTGGCATCAACATCAAAGTTGGAAACCAGCTCAACAACCCTCTGCACTGTCATTGACTCATTCTTATTGGCATAGTCAGCCACACGCTGCATCGCCTCATCGTTAAAGCCATTGATTGAATAGAAGAAAGCGGTCAAAGGCTTAGCACACACAGGGTCAATATTTTCGTCTGCACATACCACAGCAGTGCCTAACTTGTATATCGCCGCCAGCATCTCAATATTAACTTTCATAACCGTAAAGTTTTAAGGTAAGACATATATTCACAAAGTTAATAAAACTTTTATAAATAAATGCATAATTACCAATTTTTTAGCTGTTAGCCATTAGCCATTGGCTATTAGCTTGTCTTCAGCAACACGACCCTGCTCCGCCTCGGCAAAAATTAGCAGTGGACAGTACTCGCACCGTCGTTTTGAGGTTAGAGTGTGTCAGATACGGCGCATCGTAAAAAAGAGCACCAGCGGATAGTACTAAAGCGTACATCCGCTGGTGATATTTAAGGGATGTGCCGTAGGTGGCACACTATAACTTCAAAACTAGAAGTAGCCGACGGTATTATCCTCAACCTCCGCCAACTCCTGCACTGCATAGAATGCACGCATTGCGTTCTGCTCGGCTGCTGCCTGCTGCTTAACCTTCTCAGCCTCAACGGTCTGAGCCTCAGCTGCAGGGGTTACAGTGTCGGTAACAAGAACATATACGCCGCTTGCACCCTTGATTGGAGCAGAGAGCTTACCAGCCTCAAGGCTTGTGATTGTACCAAGTACACGTGGCTCAACGCCGATACCTGGAACGTAGTATGCGTCGTACTTAACATTCTCAAAGGTCTTAACCTCACCCTCAGCGGCTGTAGCGACCTCCTCAATAGTAGCACCTGCCATCTTAGCGGCAATCTGCTCAAACTTCTTATCGCGCAGAAGAGTAGACTTAATCTGGTTAGCCACCTCGCTAACAGTGCGATACTCATTGTCGTTAATGCCAGTAAGAGTTGCAACAACATAGTGGTTGTTGTCAAGCTTGATAAGCTCAGAAACATCGCCCATCTTAGCCTTATTAGCCCAGAATACAACCTCTAAAGAGTGACCGTCAATACCGCGTACGGCACGAGATGCATGCTCAATATTTGCAGAGCGTGATGACTGAGCCTGAGCAGTCACAGTAGCATCAAAGCCATTCTTAGCCGCCTCAACAGCGAAGAGGCTTGCTGCGTTGTGAACATGGCGCTGAGTATCCTGTGAAGCTACGAGTGGATACTCAAGTGTTGCGAGCTTGTAGTGCTTCTGGATAGCATCCACGCCCTCAATCTTGAGTACCTGGATAACATTACCCATAGTAACCTTTACTACATCACCCTTCTTCTTACCAACAAGTGCATCTGCAAACTCTGGAGCAAGTGTAGAGTATGCAACCTCACCAATCTTACCACCCTCAGCAGCAGTCTCTGCGATAGAGTACTGTGAAGCTAATGCAGCAAAGTCGCCCTTCTTAGCAACAGTAACAAGGCTATCAGCGAGCTTGTCATCTGTATAGTTAAGAACGATGTGGCTGAGTGTATACTTCTCAGGGACATTGCGCACCTCAACTACGCGAGCAGCACGCCACTGGTCAGCAACAAGAGCAGGACCATACATCTTACCCTTAGTGATTGCCGCGCTCTCCTCTGAGGTCATCTGAGATGCTGTGATATAGGTCTGAGCAACAGAAGCGTGACGATTCTCACGAGAGAAAGCCTTAAGGTCTGCAGCTGCAGCGAAGAGCTCTGCAGCAGCCTTAGCCTCTGCCTCAACAGCAGCCTTATCAGCATCAGTAGCAACAACCTCAAACTCTACATAAGAGATTGTACGATATGGGGTCTGCTTGTACTGGTTCTTGTTTGCATTATAGTAAGCCTTAATCTCGCTATCAGAAACGGTAACAAGTGAATCTGCCACAGTGTTGTAACGGCTAACAACATAACGACCATTGTAGCTATTATTAGCAGCCTTAACGCCGCGCTCAACCTCAAGAGCTGTAGCGTATGCACCCTTCTTTACAAGCTCCTGGAACTTCATCATTGCGCGATCAACATCAGCCTGCTTGCTAAGGAATGCCCACATCTGCTGAGCCTGTGGATTGCTCTCAACCTGCTCAAGGAATGAGGTTACAGCCTCAAGGCTATACTCACCAGTCTGAGGGTTGCCAAATACGCTACCAAAGACATTGCTTGCACGCTCGCCGCGAACCATTGCCTTGTGCTCTGCTGCGCCTACAGCAAGACCGAGCTCCTCAAAACTTGGAGCAAAGACGTGGTCAGAGAGCAGAATCTGCCAAGTGTTTGACAGTGCCTGCTGAGCTGCCTGGTCTGTATTAAGCTCACCCATCTGAGACTTAACATCGTCATAAGCTGCAAGGAACTCACTGTAGTGAATATCCTCACCGTTGATAGAACCGACCTCTGGGTCGTTACCTGAAAATCCCATCTCTGTCTTAAGAGAGAAGATAAATGCCAAAAGTGCGCCTGCAATAATGATTGAGAGCAGTACGCCGAATTTGGTTCTCAAAGTATTCAAACTTACCATATCAAAATATTTTTTTGTAATAAATTCTAAACAGTTTATTATGTTGCGCCAAACAACCCGCGAATATAGTAATTTTATTCCAAATATCTACCTTTTTTTGTTATTTTTTCACACATTCAACCTTTGCAAGTTCTATTCTGGAGCGTGTAGTGCGCAAAATCTTGATTTTAAGCCCATCAAACTCCATCTGTGTACCAGCTGTCGGCAGCTCCTTATAGCGGTAGATGATATATCCAGCCAGAGTATCATACTCATCACTCTCAGCGATATTAAGTCCATACTTCTCGTTAAGATACTCGACCTCAAGGCGACAAGAGAGGACATACTCCGTATCGGAAAGTTGCTTTTCGACCATATCCTCAACATCATGCTCATCCTCAATCTCGCCAAATATCTGCTCAAGCACATCCTCAAGCGAGATTATACCCGCCGTGCCACCAAACTCATCAATAACAACAGCGATATTACTCTTTTGCTTGATAAACTGCGTAAGCATATCCTGCAGAGGCATAGTCTCGGCGACAAAATCTACATCAATAAGTAGATCTTCAATGCCCTTAGGAGAGGTGAAGAGGCTCTTAGAGTTTACATAGCCGATAATATTATCTACGCTATTTTTCCAGACGAATATTCGAGAGTACTTGCTCTCTACAAAACGCTCAGTAAGGCTCTCAATAGTTGTCTCGTCAATATCTACAGCCTCCATATCTACGCGCGACACCATACAGTCACGCACGCGCAAATCGGCAAAGTCAAGAGCATTTTGGAACATCTTAATCTCTGCCTCAGTGTCATTCTGTACCTCGGCATTATTTGAGTCAAGTAGGCTCTCAAGGTCGCTACGGTCAAACTCTGTATGGCGCACTGCCTGCGCAGGTGTACGACCAAAGAGTCGCAGCAGACCATAAGAGAGTAGCGTTGTAAAGCGTGCTACGGGGTAAAGAATGATATAGAAGAGGAATATCACCGGAGCAAAAAGACGGTAGTAAAAGTTAGGATTTGTTCTAATAACCGACTTAGGAATATACTCGGCAACAAAGATTACGATGATTGTAGGAATTATTGTCTCAAGGATAAACGAGCCCTGGCTGTATATCTCCTGCCACCCCAGCATGTAGGCAATGGCGCGAATAAGTTGTGACATACACATTGAGTAGACAACCAGCGTGATATTGTTTCCCACAAGGATAGTTGTGATATACTGTCCCTGATTGCGCGAGAAGAGGTCGGCAATATAGTCAAAAACGCGGCTCTGCTTGCGGTCTATCTCGTGCTTGAGGCGGTTCTTATTCAGAAACGCAAGCTCCATACCTGAGAAGAATGCTGACAGAAGCAACATCAGCAGTATGATTACTATTGTTGTGGTCATTTACCTAATTATATTATAGTATTATCCCCATAAAACATCCCGACTTACTCAATTCGTATATTATCACCCTGCTGATTGCGTGCAATAGGCTCTGGGCTCTTTTGTTGCGGGCGCTTAAATGGCGAATTGGGGCGTTTGGTATCTTTTTTGGTTGTCAATGCTGGTGCTGGCTTACTTTGAGGAGTGCTGACTGGCGGCGGGGTCTGCTCTACCGCTGTAGAGTCATCACCCTGAGGCATCATGCTCTCCTTCATCATCACCTTACCCTTCCAATGGCGGAAGTTAAGCTCTACCAGATCCTCATCAGAATCAAAGCCCTCGGTAAGATGGGTATCATCCGCAGTGACAATTTTGGTATCTACGTTTGAGTATATACGCTTTGTAGTGGAGTTCCAGAAGAGCTGCTGCGTATAGACCTTTGTGCCATCATGCTTTACAATGCGCACATTACCCTTAGCCTCCCAGAGCTTACGATTCTCATAATAGATAGCATAGTTAGACTCAAGGGTAGCATTGACAGTGGTCAGCGAGTCATCCTGATAGGTTATAATCTTGATTCCCTTACGAAACTCTCTGTATGGGTCACGACCAAGAGTATAGCCCTCAAGCAGTGGCGTAGTAAAACGATAGGACCTACGACCGTTCTCTGTAACCACGATAGTAAGGTTACTACTCTTCTCGGTCATAATGCCATCAAGAGATTCATCAGCTGCCTTCTTCTCCTCCTTGCACGAAAAGAGCAAAGCACTCCCTAATAAAAGGAGTGCTATTGCCGAATATCTGTGCAATAATTTTCTCATACTACTGTACACGTGGGCGAACACGGGTTGAAATACCCTGTGCAAATCCGCAGTTTACTGTGTAAGAAGAGCCATCAGCAAGCTCGTTGAAGAAGCACTCCTCCTTTGTAGGGAATGCACCACGATATGCCGCTGCAAGCTGCTGAGCAGCCTCTACACGGTCTGCATCCTGAGCCTCAAGAAGTGGCAGAGCCTTCTGAATAAGGTCGTATGCTACCCAATATACAGCATCCTTCTGAAGACCTGAGCAACCCTTCGCACCATTTACATAGCACTGTGCAAGGAAGAATGGAGCGTGTGGATTCTCTGGGTTGATAGCCTGAGCCTCACGGAACGCCTCAACGGCTGATGCAAAGTTGTTCATGCTCATGTCAAGGATACCGATACGTACAAAGAGCTTCTCACGCTCTGCAGCTACAGTCTCAGCAGCAAGAGCCTCACGCAGATACTGGTTTGCCTTGTCAAAGTTCTGCTTATCCTGGAAGCCCTGTGCAAGAAGCATAGCGACCTCAGAGGTCTTGTTATTAGCATAGTGCTTCTCACCAATAGTAAAGAAGAAGTCGCTTGAGCAGTTAGCGCGAGCCATAAGCTTGAATGCCTGCTCAACAATCTTTGCATCCTCAGGGTTCTCGGCAATCTTCTTTGAGAAGATAGTCTCAAGGTTCTCGCAAGAGGCTGCACCACTCATACCGAAGCACTGCTCAAACTGCTCCTTGAACTGAAGCTGCTCTGGAGCAAGGTTCTCAAAGTACTGAGCGTGGTTGTCATAAGCATTTACAACAGTCATTGCATCAACAACGTCGTTCTGATAGTCATCGCAAAGGTTCTTGAAGTAGATAGCTACAACCTCTGGATCAACTACGCCAGCCTCCTTCTGAGCTGCGATAGCTGCCTCAAATGCCTCAGCTACACCCTCACGGTCATCAGCCTTATAAGTGAGATACTCACGAGCCTTACGCTCAAGCAGGTATACACGACCACGCTTAGGGTGGTTACCGAAGTTCTCAATACGAATATCGTAAAGGAGCAAAATAGAGTCTACATACATCTTCTTCTCAGCCAGAGTCTCAGCGCGGTTAGCCTTATCCTTATAGAGCTTCACACCATTTGCATAGATATTCTCAGATGCATTTGGACAAGCCTTAAGGAGCTGCTGAAGATAGCGAGCTGCTGAGTTAAAGTGGCGGTTTGCAACCTCCTCCTTAAGATAAGAACTTGCAAGGATGTTCTCCTTACGCTCCTCTGGAGTATTACCCCACTTTGCATACTTAGGATCACTAAAATCTTGTGCAACAGCCGAAGTTGCCACTGCAGCCATAGCTGCCACGATAAAAAACTTAAGTACCTTCATTTTGTCTTTATTTTATGTTGTTAATTGTTCAGTTTCAATATTTTAGTCAATCTTAGGACGAACAAACCAGTAGTCCTCACCAAAGAGCGCAAAGCCGAGGTTTACCTTTATATAATTTTGGCGGATAAGACCGATGCGCTTATTCAACTTTGGCATAATTACTGACGACAAATCGCCACGACCGCCAACCTCAATACCTGCATTGATACTTGTTGCACCCATAAATCGGAGTGGGAAACCAAATCCTGCAGTTACAGCCCACTGATGGATTCTACGACCCTCAAAGCTCTGGTAGTAGTCACCATAGCGAGCACCTATGCGGTAGCTCACACGCTTGAGGTAGTTACGAACATCAAAACGGTTAGGAACATACTCAAAGCCAACCTTATATGTATGTGTGTCTACATACTTAATGCTCATACCACTAAAGGCATCCTGCTGGAAGAAGGCGTTATCACCGCCCCAGTTGTTATAGGCGTAGTCAACGTTGGCGATAATCTTAGCATCCTGATATGTAACACCCGCATTTACAGCGTGTGGCAGGCGCATCTGACCACGAGAGTCCTCCTGACTTACGATTGTAGAGGAGTAGTCGCCAATATATACAGTCTTTGAGAGCTTCGGGCGAAGTGGACCGCCATAGTCGTATGTAGCGCCGATGGTAATCATACGCTTCTTTGTTGAGACCACATTCCACTGCAAACCTGCCTGAAATTTGAAGTTTGAGAAGGCGTAGTCATCAAGACCTGTGGTTGAAACAAAGCTTCCTGAGCCAACATAATCTCCATAGATTGATGTAGAGTAGTTGTGCTGGATATTTCCCCAGTAGTACTTTGCTGCAATACCGATAGAAAAGCCTCGGAAAACCTCCCAGCCAAAGCCAGCCTTCACCTCAGTTAGATCACCATCACCCTGATAGTTATACATCACACCGCCAACAGTGCCCCAAATATCCTCGCTCTGCTCAAAGGTGTGCATCTTATATCCGACACTTCCATAAGGCATAAGGCTAAATCCGAAACCCAAACGCTTAGCAACTGGCATCTGAATAGCAATCTCACGGAAGTTCACCATATTCTTAGCATTAGCAGCGGTGGTATAGTCATCAATAGAGGTGCTGTTGTACTTGCGCTGCTGATTCTTCAAGAAGTTACCCTCAATACCCACATCGAGCATAAAACTCTTAGCCATAGTTGCACTATAACCTGCAGGGTTAAGAAGGCTGACAACCTGTGTGCTTCGCATAGCCACGCCAGTTCCGCCCATTGTTCGGTTAATGGCATTGCCGTGAGTACCCAACTCACCAACACCATACATAGTGTATGGAGAGTATGCACTCACTGCCGCATTTTGCGCCGACGCGCTACCCACACTCAAGGCGCCAAAAAAGATTGCGACAGCCGCCATCAAAACCACTCTGCTATATACTTTCACTCTTTGCATTATATTCCAAAATTCTATTTAGTCCGCTATACATCACTTTGCGACCTGCAAATATCGCATTTTTAATTTGATTAACAAAATATTCAGCGTCTCCTCCGATAAAAATTATCAAGTTTTCACCATTTTTTTTGCAAAACGCCTCAATATACCCTTTTACTTCGTAAAAAACACTCTGCATAACACCGAATTTTATTGCATCAGCAGTCGTTTTTCCAACCTTACAATCCTCACCCTCTAACACCATCGGAGAGCAGAGTGGCAGGACTGCCGTCTTTTCACTCAGAGCCTCAAATCTCATATCCACCCCAGGCGAGATATTTCCACCAACAAAGACTCCGTTAGCAACAAAATCAATGGTTATAGCCGTGCCAGCATCAATGATAACCATCTGCTTGTCAGCACCATAAAGCTCTACAGCACCAACAGCTGCCGCTATGCGGTCTGTGCCGAGCATCGCTTTGTCATACTCAACTGCTATCGGCACTGGCGTTGTACGATCAAAACAAAGAACATATTGCACCCTCCGCCCAACTATCTCCGCTGTGTGAGAAGCATCACCACGCGTGGAGGAGATAATTGCCTTTGAGGGGGCAAATCGGTCATAAAGTTCATCAACAACCTCTTCTGTCAATTCGGTTACTACCCTCTCCTCCAGAATATTGTTGTTTACTCCTATAACGGCAATTTTATGAAATGTATTGCCCGTATCAATGATTAAATTCGCCATTTGCTATTGGCTATTAGCTATTAGCAGTTAGTTTACAATCTTGCAAATTTACCATAAATCCTTGTGAAATCCAAAAATTTAGGGAAATTAAAGAGATTAGGGAAGTTAGGGAGCGTACAATAACAGCAAATGACAATGAATGACAATAAATGACAGCGGGCTAAAGCCCTTAATATTGCGCGTTCCACGCGCTATTCTATGCCATTGAGGGCGAAAGCCCTTGCCATTAAATGTCATTCACAATTACTCCGCTTAATCAGAGCACCAATTTTGTCGTCAGAGCAGGGTCGGCTAGCTAACGCAGAATAGGGAATTTAGGGAATTTAAGGAAGTTAAAGAATTTAGTGACAGGCTTCGTCTGAAAGTGTTTATTCGGATTTAGGTTGCTGCCGCAAGGCAGTGAAAGAGAAAATATCCACCAAAGGTCAAGCTTGCTTGAAACCAAAGGTGGATATTTTTTATTTCAATAACTCGCAGAGTTACCCTAAATCCGCATCAGCATGGAAGAGAAACGAAGTTTCTCAAAAAGTTTTTGCACGCCCTGCTTTTTTCAAAAAGCGGGCAGTTCGCGTCAGCTGTACTGCGTAGCTACTATGACTTAAGGTCTGTCAGCACCTTCACACCATCTGCGACGGTAGCGATTTGGCGGATGGTCATGGCGAGTTTAGTATCGCGCTGTTTGAGAACAAAGCGTTCTGGTTGTGCGGTGACTTTACGCAGCAGGTTCATAAACTGGTCGGTCTTATAGAATGGCGAGTGGTCGTCGCCCACGAAGCTTACTATCATCAGTCCATTCTTGACCTTTACGCGTTCAATGCCCAGCTCTGCAGCCACCCATCTAAGACGCACCACATCAAGCAGTTGTCGTGCCGCATCTGGCAGACGACCAAATCGGTCTACAAGGCGAGCTTCAAACTCCTCCAATCGTTTCTGTTCCACTATAGAGTCCAGCTCACGATAGAGTCTGAGTCGCTCGGCTGGCTGCTGCACATAATCTGCTGGCAGTGAGGCATCTACACCAAGTTCTACAGACACATCATCAACGTAGCTCAATCTATCAACCACCTTCTGCTCCTCATGGCTCAATCCTGCCACATCCAGACCTTCGGCGCGCAGCTCGGCTATAGCCTCGTTCATAATCTTCTGGTAGGTCTCAAAGCCTATGTCGGCAATAAATCCGCTCTGCTCGGCACCTAAGAGGTTACCCGCGCCGCGAATATCAAGGTCCTGCATGGCGATGTTGAACCCAGAGCCTAAGTCTGAGAACTCCTCAATAGCCCTCAATCGGCGGCGCGCATCGCTACTGAGCAGTTCATCTGGTTTGCTGAGCAGGTAGCAGTATGCCTTGCGGTCACTTCTACCCACACGGCCTCGCAGCTGGTGCAGGTTGCTCAATCCAAAACGGTCGGCATTGTTGATGATTATGGTATTTACATTCGGAATATCTACGCCACTCTCAATAATAGATGTCGCCACAAGCACATCGCTCTCGCCGTAGATAAAGTCCATAATGAGCTTCTCCATATCTGCCGCCTTCATTCGTCCGTGCGCTGCAACAACGCGAGCCTTTGGACAGAGGCGCGAAATCATACCGCGAATATCCTCAAGCTGCTCAACGTTGTTGTGTATAAAGTATACCTGACCACCTCGTGACAGCTCCGCCTCAATAGCATCCTGAACAAGCTCCTCGGAGAATGTATGTGACTCAGTAATAATCGGTTGGCGGTTTGGTGGAGGTGTAGAAATTACCGACAAATCACGCGAACCCATAAGCGAGAACTGCAGTGTTCGCGGTATAGGCGTTGCAGTAAGAGTGAGAGTATCAACATTGACACTCATCTGGGTAAGTTTCTCCTTCGCCGCCACGCCAAAACGCTGCTCCTCGTCAATAATGAGCAGTCCTAAGTCGCGGAATTTTATTCCACTGCCGAGCATCTTATGCGTACCGATAAGGATATCAATCTTGCCACTCTCAAGCTCCTCGGCTATCTGTCGCGTCTGCTTTGCGCTCTTTGAGCGGTTAAGGTACTCCACCCGCACCGGCATATCGCGCAGTCGCTCCATAAATGAGCGGTAGTGCTGCAGTGCAAGTATTGTCGTCGGCACAAGCACTGCCACCTGCTTACCATCTACAGCTGCCTTGAATGCCGCACGAATTGCCACCTCGGTCTTTCCAAAGCCCACGTCGCCACAAATAAGGCGGTCCATAGGGCGTGACGACTCCATGTCGCTCTTCACCGCCTCAATAGCCCTCTGCTGGTCAGCCGTCTCCTCATAGCGGAACGATGCCTCCATAGCCTGCTGCAGGTAGCTATCGGCAGAGAAGGCAAAGCCCTCACTCGCCTTACGTTTGGCATAAAGAGCAATCAGCTCGCGCGAAATATCTTTAACAGCCTTTTTGGTTGCCGTCTTGAGCTTCTGCCATGCGCCACTGCCGAGTTTATGCACCTTAGGGCGCTCGCCATCACCACTCTTGTAGCGAGATATGCAGTGCAGCGAGTGCACATTTATAAAGAGCACATCGCCATCACGATAGACGAGCTTAATAACCTCACGTGGCTTACCTCCATTAGGGTCTGGGAGGGTCACAAGACCATCAAAGCGACCCACGCCATGGTCAATATGGACAACATAATCGCCCACACGCAGAGCATTCAGCTCGGCAACGGTCATCTGCTCGTCACGCTTAATCTCGCCATTGATTTTATAGCGACGATAGCGATCAAAGAGCTGATGCTCAGTATATAAGCACAGGCGAGTATCATAATCCACAAAGCCCTGATGAAGGATAACCCTCAACATCTCCAGCTTAACGCCATGGCGGTTGATGCTATGGAATATATTATCTAAGCGCTCCATCTGCGCGAAGTTATCGGAGAGGATATAGCACTTAAAACCCTCCTCCTTGCGTGCCGTAATATCATCGGCAAGCATCTCAAAGTTCTTGCTAAACTGTCGCTGTGGCTGGGTATGGAAGAGCACTGTCGAGGTAGCTGGGCGCTGAGGAATATTGTTATGGAGCGAGAGCAAGGTACTCTGTTCCATATCCTTAAGAAGTTCCATGCGCGAAGTGAGCATATCGGCAGCCGTTTGTGGCTCATCGCTCTGGTTAAGGAACTTAACCCTTACATCATCAACCTTCTTGAGCACATAATCGCCATCGTAGAACCAGTAGTTAGCTTTTTCACCAGCAAAGGAGGCAAAACTAACCCCGCGACCACTACTCTGGCTGATGTTGCTGATAATATTCACACTGTCTAACCGCTCCGAAGAGAGCTGATTGCCAATCTCAAAGCTACGCAGCGAGTCCACCTCATCGCCAAAGAAGTCCAAACGATATGGTCGGCTCTCAGCATAGGAGAATATATCCACAATACCTCCACGAACAGAGTACTGCCCTGGCTCGTAGACAAAATCTACACGTTCAAAACCCAAACTCTCAAGTATATCTACCAGCTCCGTAATCTTGATAGTATCGCCGCGGCTAATCTTTACAGAGTGCTCTGAAAGCTCTACTGCGCCAGCGACCCTCTCGGCAAGTGCCTCAGGATAGGTGCAGATGACAAGGTAATCTCCCTCCTTGATATTCCCGATAGCATTCAGAGCATTAGTACGCATAACAACACTCTGAGCCTCCTGCTGACCGTAGACTATAGAGCGTTTATATGCAGACGGGAAGAAGAGTACCCTCTTCTCGTCAAGTAGTGCGTAGAGGTCGTTCATCACGTATGCCGCAGCATCACGATCCTCAGCCACCACAACATGCAGACCCGCCGTCTTTGATACGGCAGCTGCCATATAAAACGAAAGGGCTGCCCCGACTAACTCGTTGAGGTAGACGGTGTTGCCCTTCTGTTTAAGCTCTTTTTGTAGCAATGCAAACGGGGTTGTCTGCACTGCCGACTCAAGTATTTTGTGCATCTTTACAGGTTATACCCTACTCTTTATCCTTTGTTTCGCTTGTCTTCTTTACTCGTCTTTTAGACCTATTGCCAGAGCCTTTTCGCTCCTTATCCTTTCGCTCTGGCTGCTGAGGTTCCGCCTTCTTAACTTTACGATGACCGATATAGTTTGGGTCAAGCATATTCTCACCCTTGCCATCAAGATACTTAACATCAACGATACCAGCCGCCTGAGAGGCTGTAATCTTTATCCACATACCATAACGCATAGCCCAGCGATTACGCAGAGAGAAGAGCCCCTGCTTAATATACGCCGCCACGTATGGGCTGACAACAAGGTTTACATAGCGCTCGCCATGCTCCTCGGCAAGCAGTGAAAGTTGATTCTCAATACTCTTCTCAAGCAACACCGTAGGCTCAATTTTGCCCGTACCACCACAGGTAGGACATACCTCCTGAATATCCTTCACCGCCACTGGACGAATACGCTGACGGGTAATCTGCATAAGTCCGAACTTTGTCAGCGGAAGGATTGTGTGGCGCGCCTTGTCTGTAGCCATCAATCGCTGCATCTCCTCATAGAGAAGCTGACGACTCTGCGCCTTGTGCATATCTATAAAGTCGATAATTACAATACCGCCCAAATCTCGTAGGCGAAGCTGACGTGCCACCTCAGCTGCTGCGGCGAGGTTTACCTCAAGAACGTGCTGCTCCTGATTATCATCAGCCTTTGTTCGGTTTCCGGAGTTTACGTCAATGACGTTCATAGCCTCCGTAGACTCTATAATAAGGTATGCACCCCTTTTGAGGGAGACATATCGTGCGAAGAGCGACTTTATCTGTCGCGAGATGTCAAAATTATCGAAAATAGGTACTGAGCCACGGTAGAGCTTTACAAGCTTAACCTTCTCAGGGTCTACCGACTCAATATAACTGCGAATTTCGTTGTACATACCCTCGTCGTCTACACAAATCTGGGTAAACGAGCCATCGAGGGAGTCACGAATAATTGTGTTGGCGCGATTCATCTCACCCATCAACAGAGCAGGTGCCTGATGACGACGAATCTGCTGAAGTGTCTTATTCCACTTCTCAACTGCTGCAAGGATGTCCTGCTCAACATCAAGGTCAGTAGCATTTGTGGCAGCAGTACGGATAATAACGCCAAAATTCTTTGGAAGTACGCCCTGCGCAACGCGCTTGAGGCGTTTTTTCTCCTCGTTGGAGCGAATCTTCTGCGAAAGGAAGACCTTTGAAGAGAATGGGACAAGGACAATATTTCTTCCCGGTAACGAGATGTCGCAAGTCAGACGCGGTCCTTTAGTGGAGATAGCCTCCTTAGATACCTGAACCATTACAGTCTGACCCACTTGCAGATGGTCGGCAATGCGTCCATCCTTCTCCAGAGCAGTGTCAAGTTTCATTGCATCCAATCTGATGCACTTTTTCCCTGGAGCCCAACTGTCAACAATTTTGTCGAGCGACGAGAAGTGTGGTCCTAAGTCCTGAAAGTGGATAAAAGCGTCGCGCTCGTGACCGATATTTACAAACGCGGCGTTGAGTCCGGGCATAATCTTGCGCACCTTTCCGAGGTATATGTCGCCAACAGAGAAACCTGTCTGCGCCATATCCTTACCCAACTCTACCAACACCTTGTCCTCACAAAGTGCAATGTTAATCTCGGTAGATGTTACATTGATAATTAACTCGCGGTTCATATTCAAGATTATGTTTTTTGGCTATTAGCATCGCTTTAATGGACTAAGAGTCAATGACTAACAGCTAATGGTGTCTTTAATAGGAACGCTAAAGGGCGAAGACCCTTTAGCGTTAAACTCCTATTTAAGCAATATGCCGTCGGGCATACTACTTCTTCTTATGACGATCCTTACGCAGACGCTTCTTACGCTTGTGGGTCGCCATCTTGTGACGCTTATGCTTCTTTCCGTTTGGCATAGTTGTAAATATTAAAGTTAAACAATAGATTTTCTAATTAGAAGCTGTTTAAGATTTGTTTACTTTCTTACTTCACCTTAGCAACGAAAGTCTTCGCAGGCTTGAAAGCTGGAATCTTGTGCTCTGGGATAGTGATAGTAGTATTCTTTGAGATGTTACGAGCAACCTTCTCAGCACGGGTCTTAATGATAAAAGAGCCGAAACCACGAAGATAAACATTCTCACCACGGCTAAGAGAGTTCTCAACCTCCTCCATGAAGGTCTCAACGATAGCCTGAATCTGAACCTTCTCTACGCCGGTTCTCTTAGCGATCTCTGTAACGATATCTGCCTTTGTCATAGCTTAAAAATTTTGTTTATAAATTATTTTTGACTCATTTTCTACTCTATCGCCCTTATACAGAGCGAAATCGGCGACAAATATACAGTTAATTTTGCAAAAGGTAAAACTTTCACACCATTTTTTTGCCGAAAAGTGAAAAAAAGTTGAGTTAGAGCACCCTCACCGCACTGTAGGATTTAAGGAAGTTAAGGAATTTAGGGAAGTTAGGGAGCGCACAATAACAGCAAATGACAATGAATGACAACGAATGACAGCGGGCTAACGCCCTTAATAGTGCGCACAAGAGCGCTATTCAATGCCATTGAGGGCTGAAAGCCCTTGCTATTAAATGTCATTCTCAACAACTCCGCCAAATCAAAGCACACTCACTGCTCAATCAAAGTCGGGTCACCGAAGGTGAGCTAACGGCTAATGGTTAATAGCTAATGGCAGAATTAGATTCTATTAAATGCGGAGGCAAACCCCTCTACCGCCTGATCAAGCCCCTTCTGGATTTTACTGCCGACCATCATACGCATCATCATATTAAGCTCGGCGTGGAGAACCATACGGATGCGGGTATCAGTTGGGGTAACCTCGTGGAGCTGAATCCAAAAGGCGAAGTCAATAGGTACACCGCCCTCGTCGCCAGTGATTTTGACATGCTTGCCATAGACCTTGTCAATCATACGCAACTTTACGGTAAAGCCCTTAATCTTAAATGAGCAGGTATCCTCTGTTGCCTGCCACTCCTCCACCTTATCAGCCACAGCGGGCGTAAGGAGATTGAAGGATGAGATAAAGGGGTAAATTTGCGCTGCCGACTTAAAAATCTGGCACTGCTTTGATTCGTACTTCTCCATAGATAATGCGTGTTGTCTCTTTTGCGGGGCAAAGGTAGTAAAACTTTGCGGAAAAAGTTAGGTAAAAATACTAAAAATTTGCCACAGCACGAACATATCGATAATATACCTTCCCCAGCGCCATACAAGACCCATTGCTCATAGAAATAAAATTTGCACACAATTTATTTTCACTATCCTCTCTTGATGACCAGTAACTTTCGTCTAATATCTTATCGGTCAATTTAGAATTGATAATTTTTTTGTTTCTATAGATTGTCACCAAATCCTCAGTAGTAGGCAGATACCAATCCTCTCCCAAATCGGCACACCACTTGAAAGCGTGGTATTTCTCCTCCCATTTAGGGATAGCTGTGATAATTGACATATTATACGCGCCATTTATACGGCTATTAGCACCAATTATTTGTCTTTGTCCACTTTTATCTGACCACGGCAGTTCAGTCTGCGTCATACTGACAATTTTACCGTGGCTACCACCATCTCTCACCTCAATAACTACTCCCTGCTTACCGTTTTCGTTATAATAGTCACCTACTTTATAGGTTTTAACACCTGAGATACTTTGTTGCCAATTTGACACATCTCCAAAAGTCGCTACAGCACGCGCCCGACCAGAGCGATCCTTTCCTAAATCAAGAGTATATCCATACTTAACAAATACATGCCACGCTTGATACTCATTATTCGATTTTTGGTTTTCCTCTGTTGATGACAAATAGCTTGTAAGGTAAGACACTGTCTCCTTGTTAGCAAGTAGAGTGCCTTTATTTGCCGCAAGGGTGCGATTAACAGCATTGTAGACAGTGTTGTCAAGTATCAAAAGTTTTAACTCCTCTATAGCAGGCAGATACCAACCCTCTCCTAAGTTGGCACACCATTTGAAATTGGGATATTTTTCCTCCCAGTCAGGGACAGATTTTACTACTGTCATATTATATGCACCATCAGTAGTACTACTTGCTCCGATTATTCGAGACCGTTCTTTACCATCAGTTGTCCAGTCCACCCAAGTCTCACCCATACTCACAATCTTACCACTTTTGCCATCTGCGCTTACATCAAAGACAACACCTTTCTTGCCATTCTCGTTGTAGTAGTCGCCCACCTTGTATACTTTGCCAGACGAAGAAGTTTGAGAGGTTTGCTTTGTAAGCGTAGCGTTTACTGTCGCAGTCTTACCCTCGGCAATGGTAACGGTCGTGGTATAAGGCTGATAGCTAGACTTTGAGACTGTAACTTTATGCTGCCCGACAAGCAGATTATCTAACGACAGAGGCATCTGACCTACACCCACTCCGTCAATAGCCACATCCGCCATAAGTGGCGAGCCATCAACTATCAGCGAGCCAAACAGAGGTTTTGGAGACTCAAGGGTATAGCTCTGCTGTGGATTATCCGATGTGATATGCTTTGAGGTGGTGGTTGTGCTGTGTCCCGCCTTTTTAGCCTCAAAGATATATGTGCCAGAGTTAAGCGTTCCGCTCCAGCGACTATTTCCCACCTTCTCGCCATTGACCCAAATCTCGGCATTGTCTGCCACTGTAAGGGTTACAGTTGCCGCATCGGCAGTAAGGGCAATCTGCTTTGTGACCTTACTGCCCGCGACGGTAAAAGTGCCACTCTGGCTATGGTATCCTGCAGCCGAGACGGTATAGTTATATGTTCCGCTCTCAAGCACAAGGCGCATAGCTCCATCCGTAAGCGAGTAGTGCTTACCCTCAATAGTCACAACCGCGCTCTGTGGCTCTACGGCAAAGACCACAAACTGTGGGCGCGAGGCTGCGGTATCTACATTCTGTCGGAAGAGAATACTACCACTATTGACATCAATACTCTGCTGACTACTTACTGTTCCATAGACAGCCTTCAGAGTATGCGCACCAATCATAACCTCCTTGATAGTAAGGCTTTTAGAGCTATCGGTCTTACCCTTGAAGACATCATCCAAATAGATATCCACATTCTCAGTATTGCTACTAACAACAATGCTAAAGGTCTGATTTAGACTGGCAAGCATTTCATACTCGCGGTTACCCTCAAGGTTAAGTGTTACCTCGTTACTCTCGCCGAACTCTGGGCTAAGGAAGTAGAAACGGGTGTTCGGTTTGGCGGTCATCTCAAGGATTAGGACATTGTCGTAATAGTCGGCAACCTTCTGTTTTGTCAAATCTGTATTTGAGCGCATCTTGACCTCAAGAGCATCAATCTGCGCCTTACTCATACGGTCAAACTTAATCTTCACACGCGCACAAGCCTGGCGAGAGTGGTCAACGCCAATAGGGTCTATATTTACGCCAGTAAGCGCATCAGTCTGCACCGCGTGGAAAGATTTGGTATCAATAACGATAGAGTTTTCCATCTGCGCAGTTGCAGTAAAGGCGATTAGGGTCAGTATTGCAAATAAAAATCGTTTCATAAAAAAAGGATTGTTTATGCAAAAGTAGCATAAGCAATCCATTTTTCCAAGTCTTACTCTAAAAATCAGGGTTTTACAACGCGATATTTCTCCTTCAGAAGCTCTACGACTGCCTCTGTAGCCTTTGGGAAGACCTTGCGAAGGTCAATTTCGTCGGTCGTAGTAAGTATACCCTTCAGATTTCGCATAAAGGTATCCTTAATCTCTGTTGCGAGGTTTACCTTTACGATACCGTTCAGAATTGCCTGCTGCACCATATCGTGCGGAATGCCAGAGCTACCATGCAGCACAAGTGCCACATCTGTTGCGGCGTGAATCTGCTTTAGGCGCTCAATATCAAGCTTTGGCGCCTGCTTATAGAATCCGTGAGCCGAGCCGATAGATACGGCAAGGGCATCTACACCCGTCTGCTCAACAAAGAGTTTCGCCTCCTCAGGCGTGGTAAAACCGCCACCCTGCTCTTGACCGAGCTTTGCCACATAGCCAAGCTCCGCCTCAACATTAACGCCATAAGGGGCGGCAAGTTCCACAACTCTACGGGTTGTCTCAACATTAACCTCAAAGTTCTGCTCGCTGGCATCAATCATTACAGAGTCAAAGCCCGCATCAAGGCAACGCTCTACAAGCTCAACGCTACCACCGTGGTCAAGGTGTATCCACCCCTGAACGCCATACTCCGCAATCGCCTGACGAGCCATAGCAACGGACTGCTTAAGTCCCATATAGTCAATACTTGAGCGGGTAAGCTGCAATAGCACTGGCGAAGAGGTCGCCTGTGCCGCGCGCATAACACCCTGCAATGTCTCAAGATTATAGAAATTTGTAGCAAGCACCGCGCATCTATCTTGCTGGCACTGCTTAAGAAGTTGCTTTACGTTCATTGTTTTTTATCCTTTAAGAATAGATGTTCAAGAAGTAGAATAATGATTATACCCATCACAAATCCATTACCTACGATAGGTCGGAGCAGTGACGGAATAGTTGATAGCGCATCGGCAGGTGCAAAAGATAGTATTACGGTAAACATAATAGGTATACCGAGCACTAATCCATCCTTAAACGACACTACCGCGCTGCTGCTCTGCATAAGGTGTAGTCCTGCCGCCACCTGCGTAGCCATAAGGTAGAGTAGCACCACGCCCATAACAGGTTGCGGGATTGTCAGCAGCACCGACACTGCATCTGGGATAAAGGCAAGCACAATCATCGCCGCCGCAGCAGGGATAACCGTAAATCGTGATGCGCAAGAGGTAGAGGCGACAACACCTGGCGAGAGCGAGTAGTCCACAGGACCTACAACGCCCAATACACCACCCACGACATTCATCACACCCTGCACAACCATACCCCTACTCTGTCGGCGCTCCATACCGTCTGCACCCGTAAACTCACCAAGTGACTGCACAGAGCCCACCTGATTGATAAACAGTGCGATATAGCAGAAGATAAAGGCAATAACCACGCCCGCATCTAACTCCACACCGCCAACAAAGAGTTGCGGAGCAACACTATCGGTCACAAAGTTCTTCGGAAAGCCAGTGATGCAGTAGTAGAAGATAGAGCCCAAAATCATCGCCACAATCACTACCATAGACTTCCACACGCCCTTCAGAAGGTTATTCGCCACAGCCATAGCCACCACAGTTACAACGGCAAAGGTCATTGCCAGCAGCTGATGCTCCGTATCGCTAAAAATCATACCCACAATAGGCTTTGCCATAGTAAAGGAGATAAGCACCACAATAGCCACGACAATTCGCGGGGTGAAAATCCTCTGCACCTTACGCATAAGACCAAAGGCTGCCAGCAGGGCGATTATCGCGCCACCGATAGCCATAGAGGGGTAGATAGCCTCGCTACCGCTACCCTGTCCCTGTGCCGCCAGTACACCCATAAGCAGAACTGCCGCAGGACCTGCAACAAGGGGCAGACGGTGTCCCACAGAGCATTTACAATCATCGTAATGCCCATAAGCGCAAAGAGCTTCTGGGTAAAGAAGAGCATCTGACCCTCTGGGGCAACAAAGGTGCTTGTAAGGACTACGGGGATGCAAATCATCAACCACTGCAGTCCGTACAGAGACATCGCCCCAAGAGCGGGGCGATCGTCTATTTTATACTTAAAATCCATTATTAGAAGTTGTTTAATATTTGTTTACGAAATTATTTTATAGCTGTTTTGTGGCTATTTTCTCGTATGATTTGAGGCGCATAGGTGTTCCTATGTAACGAAAATCAGATGAGAAAAGAGTCGTAAACAGCATAAAAGAATGAGATAAATAAATTTTAATCAACTTCCTATTTACACATCTCCTTAATGAGTTTAGTTGCAAGCACTGGGTCGTCAGTTGTAATGTAATCTACACCCTGCTCAATAACCCAGCGGAGCTTCTCCTCGTCGTTTACAGTCCACACATTTACAGTAAGACCGCGCTTCTGGCAAGACTTAATCCACTTTGGCTTCTTCTTGAGCACATCGTACTTATAGTCAATGCCAGAGATACCCATACCCTTAACGTATGTTGGGTCGTAGTCGCCATTAAGATAAGCGATTGGCGTACCCTCTGGAGCGATTCTCTTCAATTCAAAGCAGACCCATGGGCGGAAGGCAATATACTCAACCATATCGTTAAGTCCATACTTAGCAACCATATCAACGGTCTTCTGCACAATCTCAGTCTCCTTGGCAGGGGTATAGTGGTTCTTAATCTCAATAATAAGCTTAGTCTTCTTGCTCTTCTTAGCCTGCTCAAGATACTGCTCAAGGGTAGGAATAGTCTCGCCATTCTCAAGAGGAATAGCGGTCAGCTCCTCGTAAGTACTCTTCTGAATATTGAGTCGAGGGATATCCTCGCCCTTGCGATAGATTTTATCAGGGTGCATACCACCGTGAGCCACAACAATAACACCATCCTTTGTAAGGTTAATATCACACTCTGAGCCATAGAGTCCCAGCTTCTGAGCCTGCTTGAGCGCCTCAATAGAGTTACGGCAAGAGCCCTTAGTTGCGTGGAAACCACGGTGAGCAATAACCTGAGGCTGCGCAAATGCGGCTACAGAGATAAGAGCTGCGGCAGCTACTGAAAGAATCTTTTTCATAATCAACAAGTTTTAATCGGTTTTAATGTAACAAAAGTAGAAATTTTCTTGAAAACACGCAATTTATTCTCCAAAAAATATTATCTTTGTGACCAATAGAACATTAAACTTCAAAAAATATGGCTAATAAAATTTCAGTATCTGTAATGTGCTCAGACCTTATGAATCTTGAGCGCGACATCAAAACCCTTGAGCGCAACGGCATTGACTGGTTGCACATTGACGTTATGGATGGTCACTTTGTGCCAAATATGACCTTTGGTCCAGACTTCCCTAACGCTATGCACAAGGTTACAAACATGCCTCTTGACATCCACCTTATGTGTGAGGAGCCAGAGTTTATCTGCTCAAAGATTGATGTTCATCAGGGCGATATTGTATCAACCCACGTTGAGCTTGACAAGGATTTGAGCGAGTTTGCAGCTGACATCCACTCTAAGGGTGCGCTGTTTGGTGTTGTTGTAAACCCTGACACCCCAGTTGAGGCGGTTGCTCCACACATGGCTTATACCGATATGGTTACCCTTATGCTCGTTCATCCAGGTTTCTCTGGTGCGAAGCTCGTTGATGGTATCCTTGACAAGGTGGCTCAGATGCGTCAGTGGCTTGATAGCAACGGCTATGAGAAGGTGCTTATCAGCGTAGATGGCTCTGTATCTTGTGAGCGTGCCGAGCTTATGGCAGGTATGGGTGCTAATGTATTTGTTGGCGGTACTGCTGGCGTATATCGTAAGGGTATGACCCTTGATGAGTCTATTCCACAGCTTCGCGCTGCTATATCTAAGTAGTATGGAGCGTCAAGAACGAGTATTCAATTTTCTGAAGGAGCAGGAGATTGAATACTCTTTTTATACCCACCCAGAGGCTCCAACAATAGAGATTGCCCGCCAATATTGGCACAACGACGGCTCAAAGCACTGCAAGAACCTCTTCTTCCGCAACCACAAGGGCAATCGCCACTACCTCGTTGTCTTTGATAGCGACCAGAGCCTTGCCATCCACGACCTTGAGCACCGCCTGCATCAAGGAAAACTATCCTTTGCCTCTGAGCAGCGTATGGAGCGATATTTGGGTCTAAAACCAGGCTCAGTATCCCCATTTGGGCTGATTAACGATACGGAAAACCACGTACACCTATTCTTAGATAAGAACCTGCTTAACTACCCATCGCTCAGTTTCCACCCCAACGACAATCGTGCCACAGTGGTAATTAGCCAGCAGATGTTTGAAAAGTATCTTACGGCAGTGGGTAATAGTTACGAGTACATAGAGTTATACTAAACAAAAAAAACGAGGCTTAAGCCTCGTTTTTTTTCTAAATCTCTAATTGAACCTGCTCCTTTATTACCGACGAGCTATCATCAAGCACCGAAGCCTCTGGTAGCGCTGGCACATCGTGGGTGATAATACTATCCACGATATACTTAGTAAAACCTCTCCATGGCAGTGCGCCGAAGTACTCCTTGTAGCGGAGTTCAACCACCTTACCGCCCTCAAGCATCAGTCGCTCAGCAAGTTTCTCATTCTCAACAGAGAAGTCAAACTCGTATGACTGCACAGAGCCTGCCGCCTTAGAGCGAATGCCCGACTGAATCAGCTTTCCCTCATAGGTCTTGAAAAACACTCCCTTCTTAACCACATAGTTAAGTTCTCCACTCTTTACACCCTCGCCAAAGACGAAGTAGAAGCGGAAGTAGAAGGCACCTGCACCCACAGCGAGCAGCAGAGCTAAAATTACAAGCCACACCTTTTTCATACTATCTATAGTTATGTTCTACCTACAACTCTATACCTAAGTTCAACTTTGCCTCAACAGGATTTGCATAGATACCTATCAGTATCTCACGCGCCACATCCTTATCTACACCCATAACCTCAAACTGAGCATTTGAGCGGACAAGGTAGAGGGCAAACTGCTGCTCTGCTGCTGGGGTATAGAATCTCTCAAAGCGACGCGTGCCGTGCTTAATATCGTAAGCAATATAATTTGTATTGTAGAGCTTGTATCCCTCAATAATTCGGCGGTCCATAATCTCCGCAAGAGCCTTACACTGCTCAGCACGTGGAAGGGCTGCCACACTCTCCAACTCCTCTGTAGTAATAGGCTTGCAGAAGGTAAGGTTTGTATCGCCCTTGTACGCCTTAATACCAGTTAGGATGCTCAAGAAGTCCTCATTCTCCGCCTTATGATAAGGGGTGTCACTCTGACGACGGCACAACTCCACCGCCTTAAAGACATCGCACGGCTCATACTGATAGCTGATAGCCACCGGGGCGATATGCAGCTGGCTAAAGTTCTCAACAAAGTCTGCTGGACCACTAAGACCGAACATCTTAATAATTCCAGGCTCGGTCATATCCACTCCATCCTTTGTGCGACCATTCCTCTGGGCAATCCACACTGAGCGACCCACCTCGTTAATACGGTGGCGGATATACTCAGACAAGTGGCGAGAGTTCTCCAAAAACTCACGCATCGTCACATCATCCTTGCGGATTACCTTAATCATATAGTTAGCCTTACAGAGCTCAAAGACCAGCGGAGTACGCAATAGGTTATCACCCAGCGAGATATCTGTTGTTGGCAGATTATTACCAAACAGAGCGTACTGCATCAGCATCGCATCAAGGGTAATATCACGGTGGTTGGAGACAAAGAGCCAGCCATTTGTTGCAGGCACATATTCACAACCAGAGGTGGTAAAGTTACGCATCGTGCGGTGAATAATACCGCCGATAGCTGGATACATTATCTTACGCTGAATATCATCGGAGGTACGGCAGGAGCTAATAAGGGTACGCACCTGCTCAATATCCAAATTTGGAAAGACAAACTGCGCCGCAGGAATAAGCAGCGGGTCTGAAGCAATCTTCTCCACAACCGCTGGAATCTCCTCATCATGATAGGCACGAATGTCATCAAAAAATGATTGAGTATTTTCCATCATCAAAATTTTTTCTTTGTGCTGAGCCACAAGCTGTTTGACGACTCTTGCAGCCCACACTATGTGCAATATACTTTGCAAAGATAACAATTTTTTTGCAATTCGTGCAAATTTACACAATTATTTCGTACCTTTGTGGTGAATCTGAACACAACGATATTGATATTTCAAACAATGTAACCCTATATAAACATTAGAAAAATGGCTAAAACAGAGAGACTCTTAAAGCGCATGGCAGAGCTTGAGGAGCAGACTGGTGTTAAGCGCACCATCTTTGCTGCCTGCCCAAATTCATCAGCTGTAATTCGTGCATCTATCCGTTCAGCAAAGCGTAACAATGCACCAATCTACTTCGCTGCAACACTCAACCAGATTGACACCGATGGCGGTTACACTGGTATGACACCTGCTGATTTTGTCAAGGTTTGCCGCATGGAGTGCGAGGCTATCAACTTTACTGGTGACTGCATCATCGCTGTAGACCACGGTGGTCCATGGCTCAAGGATAAGCAGAATACAGAGCGTTGGGAGACTGAGCGCGCTATGAACGCTGTAAAGGCATCTTTTGAGGCTGCTATCGCTGCAGGTTTTGACCTTATTCACGTAGACCCAACTGTTGATATTAACGTTCCAAAGGGCGAGGTTATAGATATCCACCTTGTTGTTCGTCGTACCGTTGAGCTTATCAAGCACTGCGAGGATTATCGTCGTGCAAACAACTATCCAGAAGTATCTTACGAGGTTGGTACTGAGGAGGTTCACGGCGGTCTTGCTGATGATACCACTTTTGACACATTCCTCGTCGAGCTTAAGGAGGGTCTTGCTGCAGTTGGTCTAAGCGATGTATGGCCTTGCTTTATCGTTGGTAAGGTCGGCACTGACCTCCACACAACACTCTTTGACGGTGAGGTTGCAAAGAAGCTCACTGCAAAGGTTCGCCCACTTGGTAGCTACATCAAGGGTCACTATACTGACGGCGTAAGCAACCCTCAGGACTACCCTCTCTGCGGTATGGGTGGTGCAAACGTTGGTCCAGAGTTCACTATTAGCGAGTATGAGGCTCTTGAGGAGCTTGAGGCTAAGGAGGTTGAGTACTACAACGCTGGTCGCGTAGCTATGCTCTCTCACATCACTGAGGTACTCACTCGCCTTGTTTACGAGTCAAACCGCTGGAAGAAGTGGTTGCTTGAGTCTGAGAAGGGCGTAGATTTCTACGAGATTGACCCAGAGCGTCGCGCTTGGCTTGTAAAGACCGGCTGCCGCTACATCTGGCAGAAGCCTGAGGCTCTTGTTGCTCGTAACTCACTCTACGAGAACCTTAAGCGTGTAGGTATGGATCCTGAGAATATCGTTCTTGACCGCATTGAGCACGATATGGACAAGTACTTCTACGCATTCAACATCGTAGACCTTAACAAGATGCTCTAATAGCTTTACAATACAAAAAGGGAGTGTCTAACAAGTTTTTTTTAGACACTCCCTTTTCGTTAGAAGTTGTATAACAAGAGGGATTTCAAGGCTTGCGTAGCCCGAAAAACCGCAGCATACTGTAGCGTATGTGAGGATTTTGAGGGCAAGCGTAACGCAGAAATCTCCTTGTTAGACAGCTTCTTTTTGTCTCTACCTTTTCAATTTAACCTCCCAACATCTTCTCCAAAGCCAGAAGCGGTACTCCGTGCAGTAGCCCACTACCTTGCCACTCTGCATCGCCAACTCGCGCTCGTGTCGTGACGGCAAATCATCTATGCGCTTAATTGTCACAGGTGTATTGTTCCATACAGCATCAAACTCTACAGCACCACCCACAATACGTGGCACTGCCTTCACAAAGTAGAACAGAGACCTAAACTTTTGCGAGACAGAGGCTCTTCGTGGAAAGAAAAAGTTGCGAAGCGGGTTGATATACTTTGACATAGAGCGTTGAGAGTAGAGCCTACCACCAAGCCTACGCTCAAAGAAGTCTGGGAACTTACGATTAAGCACCTCTATCAGTTCGCCCCTATACTTTCGTCCCACAAAGCGCGATGAGCCAGCTCTTACGCGATAGAAAAACTCTACTGTCGGCAGAGTAACAACCTTGCCACCATCTTTAAGAATAGAGATCCAGAGCGCCCAATCTTCGCAGTAGTTGTGCATCGTAGTATCAAATCCACCCACACGTATAAAATCCTCACGACGCATAAGCGAACTAATTGTAAATACGTTACGCTGCGCAAGCCTCTTCTGGGTATAGGTTTTCAGCCTCCACGACCCCGTGCGACCATCAAAGAACTCGCCTCGGCAAGTGACAACAGTCACCTCACCGTCACGCTCCATCTCGGCAACAGCCTTAGTGATATAGCCACTTGTAATAATATCATCCGAATCTACAAAAAGGATATACTTTCCTGAGCTATGCTCTACGCCATAGTTACGAGCCACGCCCTGACCTCCATTTTCTTTGGTCATCGCCTTGACTCGGCTATCTTTAGCCTCATACTGCTGCGCTATTGATAGCGTAGAGTCCGTTGAGCCATCATCAACAACTACAAGCTCTATATTTGGATAATCTGATGCAAGTACCGACTCCATTGACTGCGCCAAGTACTGCTCCACATTATATGCGGGCATAACAACAGAGACCCTGGGCATGCAGTCACCTATATTATCACTCATAATCAACCAACTTAATTGCGCAAAGATACACATTTATTACAAAAATCAAGCTATCATATCTCCGTTTGAATAATTTTTACTATCTTTGTTCAGGAGAAAAAGTAAAGTTATGACAGCACAACCATTAAGAGAGAAAATTCTGGGGACTATCATTGAGAAGTCCATGCTCAAGCAGAGGGTATTTGATAACACCTTTGCAGTGTTCAACCTTTTGAAAGATACCCTTTTTGAGATGGCATCTGAGATGGAGGATGCACTTGAGGGCAAGGTAGACCGTCGCGTAAGGCTTGAGTATCGTGACCGTGGTAAGCACGAGGCTCAGCTGCAGATTGCATCAGACCTACTTATCTTCAAGATGCACACCGACATCTTCCAGTTTGATTCTAACCACATCATTTGGCAAAATAGCTACGTGCAGCAGGACAGGGCAAACTGCTACTGCGGCATGATTGACATCTACGACTTCCTCTCCGACTCATTCAAGGATAAGCGTTCTGCTGACGAGGGTTATCTTATCGGACGTATCTTTATCAACCGTGAGCGTATGTTCTTTGTTGAGGGCAAGCGTCAGAACAGCATGCGCGCCATGAACTTTGGCAAGGCGGAGATTGACCGTGAGCGACTTATTGCCATCCTTGAGTCGGCAATCTACTACGCCGTAAACTTTGACCTGCTAACACCTCCATACGAGCAGTACAAGAGGGTTACAGTAGACCAATTTAACAACAAATTTGACAGTTCAACCTTTGTCACAGGAAAACGACTTAACTACGAATTTAATGTTGACGATATTTAGAAGATTGGCAGCGGTGGTTATAGTAGCCATCGCTGCTACACTTACTGCACAGGGCAGCTATAGCGACATTCTCAAAATCCGCAGAGCCAACCGTGGAATATCGGCACTGCGAAGCATGAAAGATGGCGAGCACTACACTGTACTAAGCAAAAACAGCATTCTTTGCCGCTCATATAGCGACAAGAGTGTGTGTGACACGCTCTTTACTGCCCCTTGCGCTGTAGCTGGATATACCCTCTCGGCAGATGAACAGATGGTCCTCTTCCCTAAGGCTGCCAGTGTAAACCCTATATATAGGCACTCTTATACTGCCGACTATATGCTCATGAGCGGTCAGCAACAACTGGCAAACTTTGAGGCGGTGAGAGATATGACCTTCTCCCCAGATGGTAATAATATCGCTTATAGCAAGGGTAACAATCTATACCTATATAATATTATTAGTAAGAGTACCACCGCCATAACCAATGATGGCCGCTGGAACGAGATTATCAACGGCACATCTGACTGGGTCTATGAGGAGGAGTATGGTTTTACCCGCGCCTACGCATTTTCAAATGATGGTAAAAAGATTGCCTACCTGCGTTTTGATGAGAGTGCAGTGCCGACATTTGAGATGATGCGCTTTGACAACACCCTCTACAACCACGCATACTCGTTCAAGTATCCAAAGGCAGGCGACAAGAACTCTGTTGTTGAGCTATATCTCTACGATATTGCAAGCCAGAGTCGCACCAAGATTGATGTAGGCAACAACACCGACCAATACATCTTTAATGTCGCTTGGACACCCGCAAACAAGTTGTACTTCTATCGTGTAAACCGTCTGCAGAACAACTTTGAGGTAGTTATGTGCAACGAAGATGGAACACAAAAGGTTATCTATACCGAGAGCTCCCCTCGCTATGTTGAGCGACCAAACAGTTCAACTATAACCTTTATTGACGGCGAGAGGTTTATCGTCAAGGAGGAGACCTCTGCCGGCTGGATGCACCTCTACCTACACTCTGTATCAAAGGGAAGATTAAATGCCATTACATCGGGTCGCTGGGAGGTTGTCTCACTTGTAGGCTACGACGGCAAGAGTATCTACTACACCTCTACTGAGCGCTCGCCACTTGAGCGCGACCTCTACGCAGTGCGCCTAAATGGCAAGTCACGACGTCTGCTTACGCCAGAGGGTGGATACAACACCATTGCCCCCTCTGCGGGCATGAAGTACTACGTGCGCACATTTAGCAACTCTCAGACGCCAAATATCATCACCGTAAACCGCGCTGACGGCACAACGATAGACACCCTTGCCGACCGTCGTAAAGCTGTAGCTGCGGCAGGTGAGCTTCAGAGAAAGGAGTATCGCCAGTTTATCACCGAGCGAGGCGACACTCTTAACTACTACATTCAGCTACCAAAGGATTACGACCCTGCAAAACTCTACCCAGTGCTTCTGACCCAATATTCGGGTCCAGGGTCACAGTCCGTAGCTAATCGTTGGGGTGCAGACTGGGAGGATGCCCTTACGCGCCACGGATATATCGTTGCTTGTTGCGATGGTCGCGGAACAGGATTTCGCGGAGAAGAGTTTAAGAAATGCACCTATGCCGACCTTGGTCGCCGAGAGTATGAGGATCAAATATCCTTTGCCCGCTACCTCGCTACTCTGCCATACGTAGACCGCTCTCGCATAGGCATCTACGGCTGGTCATATGGAGGATTTATGGCACTAAACTGCGCTCTGCATGGCGAGGGTCTCTTTAAAATGGCTATCGCCGTAGCTCCAGTGACCTCGTGGAGATACTACGATACAATCTATACCGAGATTTACAACGGACTGCCACAAGATAACCCTGCGGGATATGACAATAATTCGCCACTTAGCCATGCCGAGAAGCTCTCGCCACGCACCCAACTACTGATTATCCACGGTACGGCAGATGATAACGTTCACTTCCAGAACAGCATGGAGATGTGCCGCCGCCTCAACTCCGCCGGCAAACAGTACGATATGATGGTCTACCCCGACCAAAACCACTCTATGCTACCATCCTGCACCACGCTCGTGCGCCAGAAGATGATAGACTACACCCTTGATAATCTGTAGTATAAAATAGTTTGAGCCTTGCCGTTGCAAGGCTCAAATATTATGTAATAGATGGATTGGCTACTGCGCAAGCGGTGCTTGCTCCGTTACGCCCATCCCTACCGCTCGCCGCGGGGACACTTCCAAAGTTTGAAAGCCTTTTGCACGCAAACGGAAGATGGGATTGGCTACTGCGCAAGCGGTGCTTGCTCCGTTACGCCCATCCCTACCGCTCGCCGCGGGGACACTTCCAAAGTTTGAAAGTGTCACAGACACTGCTTTTTTTATTTGTATAGCCGTTTGCAAACAAGTTTGCACGGCTACACAAATAAAAAAAGTCTTGCTTTGCAAGACTTTCAAACTTTGGGTGGAAGATGGGATTTGAATGTCGCGCTTGCGCGTCATCACCGAAGGAGTGCCGCAGTCGCCACTTGTGGCGGTGCGGAGATACACGACTGAGGTAACCCTACAATTTCCCATCTTCCGCCATTGAAAGCAGGAGGAGCGCAGCTCCTTTTTTTGTTTTGCGGAAGTGGGAGCTTGCTTACAGTCTTCCGCAAAACAAAAAAAAGATGCGAGGTTATACCTCGCATCCTGCTTTCAAGGGTGGAAGATGGGATTCGAACCCACGACCTTCGGAACCACAATCCGTCACTCTAACCAGCTGAGCTACATCCACCATGTGATTTGTTTCCAAATCGGGGACAAAAGTAATACAGATTTTTGTTACTTCCAAATTTCTGTGGCTATTTTTCGCAAAATATCGTAAAAAAGTGAGTAATGCACCCACTATTTCTTGTTATCGTGGCACAAATATTTGAAAAATTCTACCATCTCTGGCAGCATATCTCTCTGTATATCATGACCAAATGGGTGAATAGCATCAACCACATCTGCTCCGTTCTCTCCATAGTAGATTGTTGTAGAGTCCGTAAACTTAATCGGTGAGCCAGCGCAGCCATTTATTCGCTTTGCCTCCGCTACATCACGCCTTACCCTATCAATCCGTACAATCTCATCCTGCACGCCTGCCATAATAAAAACTGGCTTAGGAGTTCTCTTTTTTGCATTCTCGCCTAACCTACGCGTACTCGATGCTGACGGTGCAAAACCCTTGAATTTATCACCGCGAAATGCCCAAAGTGCGTACGTAAATCCTCCACCATTGGAGTGACCTGTAGCGAAGATATTATCCGCGTCTACACTATAATTCTTCTCAAGATACTCTAACAAGAGATCAAAGAATCGGATATCTCGTCCCTCGTCATCCGTATCACTAATCACCCAGCCAAAGCCGTCACGATAGCCGCCCTCGCACCACATACCCTGCGGATAGACGACAATAGCCTCGCTCCAAAAGTTGTGAATATCCAATTTTTTAGAGATTCCAGTCATACTTCCACCCCTGCCATGAAAGACAAAGACCAGTGGTGCAGCTGATTTTTGACTTTGCGGAGCATAGACAAGTGCGCGGCGAGTCATTCCCTCGCTTTTAACAGAGACAATCTTCCCTGCGCGATTATTTGCCACGCAACAGAGAGTAGACAAAGCCACAGAGCAAAGTAGTAGCAACAATCTCAGCATATTATTTGTGTTAGTTTTCACAAATGTACAAAAAAATATCTATATTTGCGCTATGGAATCACTAAAAGAACTATATAAAATTGGTTGTGGACCATCAAGTAGCCACACCATGGGACCAAAGCGAGCTGCCGAACAGTTTGCTGCTCGCACTCAGGATGCTGAGGCATACCGTGTAACGCTCTATGGCTCTCTTGCTGCAACAGGTAAGGGTCACCTTACACACAGCGCGATACTCTCTGTACTTGAGCCTCTTGCTCCTACAGAGATTGTCTGGAAGGCGGATATTGTGCTGGACTTCCACCCTAATGGAATGCTCTTTGAGGCGCTCAAGGGCGGTGAAGTGTATGATAGTTGGACTATCTTTAGCGTTGGTGGTGGCTCACTTGCCAATGAAAATACCGTTGCTGCAGCTCCTGAGAGTATCTACCCGCTGACTACAATCAGTGAAATCAAGCAGTGGTGCTACGATGAGGGCAAGACCTACTGGGAGTATGTAGAGCAGTGCGAGGGCAAGGAGATTTGGGACTACCTTGACCATATCTGGACAGTTATGTGCCAGACCGTACAAAATGGACTCAACAATGACGGCGTACTACCTGGTGGACTGAAGGTGGCACGCAAGGCAAGCACCTACTACGTGAAGAGCAAGAGCTACACTGGCTCACTGAGCTCTCGCGCACGAATATATGCCTATGCCCTTGCCGTTGCCGAGGAGAACGCCTCTGGTGGTACGGTAGTTACTGCCCCTACGTGCGGCTCTTGCGGAGTTCTTCCAGGTGTATTGTACCACATGACCACTTCGCGCGAGTTTTTGCGTATCAGAGTTTTGCGCGCCCTTGCTACGGCGGGTCTATTTGGCAATGTAGTAAAGTGCAACGCATCTATCTCTGGCGCAGAGGTTGGTTGTCAGGGCGAGATTGGTGTTGCCTGCGCCATGGCAGCTGCTGCAGCGTGTCAGCTCTTTGGTGGCACACCAGCTCAGATTGAGTATGCTGCCGAGATGGGTCTTGAGCACCACTTAGGACTCACCTGCGACCCTGTTTGTGGACTTGTTCAGGTGCCTTGCATTGAGCGCAATGCCGTGGCTGCTGCCCGCGCACTTGACGCTAACGCCTTTGCGACACTCTCTGACGGCTCGCATCTTGTATCCTTTGATAAGGTTGTGGAGGTGATGAATGAGACGGGACTAAACCTGCCAAGCCTCTACCGCGAAACCTCCGAGGGCGGTCTTGCAGTGCATATTAAGCGATAGAGATAAGAATTAAAATAGACAATGGGGATGGCTAAAGTAAATTAGCCACCCCCATTTTTTTACATACCTGTCTGCTGCTGACCACCGCCAATCTCTTCGGTAGTTGAGTCCGCCTTGCGTCGTGTTCGCTTAACATAGAGTCCCTGCTTACCAAAACGGTAGGAGATTGAGAAGCGAATAGAGCGCGAAACATTCGTAGCCACAAGTCTCTGCACGTAGGTTGGTGCAGTCATCAGAAGGTCGTGCTTCATCGTTTTGCTATGAGGATTCTGCACCGAGAGGGAGAGCTCCAGCTTATCCTTAAGGAACTTCTGACCAAGTCGTGCAGAGGTTGTGAGGAACCAATTCTGCGCCACCATAGTCTGCTGTGGCTGCATCTTTGCGCAGTACTCGCTCACTGTCAGTCGCGCCCCCTTCCAGAGTGCTATTGTAGCATTTACACTCTCCGAGAATGCCCAGCCTGCAACAGCGACATCTTCTGACGGTATTCCCTCCTCAAAGTATCCCGCGCGAAGGTCTGCCGAGAGCTGCAACTTCTTGGATGGGCGGTAAGAGAGCGAGGTCTGGAGCGCATAGGCGCGGTTACGACCGTGGTTTAGATAGGTGCTGTTAATTAGTCCTTCTTTATCTACAAACTGATACGGCGCCACACGGTTATTCGAGAACATTGTCATAATCTCTGGCGATACGGTCCATTTGTTGTTCATCCAGGCATACTTGAGCCTTACGCTGTGATTTACGCCCGTCTTAAGGTCTGGATTTCCGTAGCTACGCGAGAGCGAGGTCTGAGTGACAAATGGCGAGAGAGAACGAATACTAGGGCGAGAGAGTCGCTCGGAGTAGGATAGCGAGAGGTTATGCCCCTCCTTAATCTTGTAGGAGAGTGAGAGATATGGCACAACATTTACCAGCACACTGCTATACTGCTCCGTCTTCTCCATCACGCTCTTGGAGTCATACCATGCACCCTCAAGGCGAGCACCCGCGCGGGCGGTAAGATTTTTATGGTTAAAGGCATAGCCCGCATAAAGAGCCGCAATATTCTTCGTTAGTGTTGTTGTAGAGGCGTGTACGGATGTTGCTGCTGACTGCTCCAGCGAGCTATACTCCACTGTATGCTTTGCACCAGCCTCAAACGAGTGCTTGCCCCACTTATTGTTATAGTCCGCCTGCAGCACATTATCAAAGCCACGATCAAGCGAAACGGTAGAGTATAGAAACTGCGTGCCGTCAGAGTAAAAAGTATCCTCATTGTTGATACTCTCCGTTGGTGGAGTTACTGAGAAGTACTCCGACACAGTAAGGTTATGCCCCTCTTTGCCCGCAAAGGTATGCTCGTATGCCGCAAGCACATCAACGCCCTTCCAGCGGTTTTTGCTATACTCTTCAGCCGAAAAGCTGTTAAGCAAACGATCATCCGCCCCGAAGTAGGAGTTGATATTGTGCGATGTTGAGTTCCAATTTCCAAACCAGCAGCTCGCCTCAATGTTGAGTAGGTTAAGCGAGTCAATCTGATAACCCATACTGAGGTTTGCATAGAGGTTTCTGCCGCCCCAACCCCGCTCTGTCTGCTGATGCAGCTTTGAGTATGGAGCATTGGCATTGAGATTCTCCATCACAGCATCGTGAAAACCTGTAGGATCGTTATCGCTATCACTACCGCCCATATAGAGACCACCAGAGAGCGAGAACTTATCTTTCTGAACGGTAAAGTTACTTGAGAATTGACCAGCATAGTTACGGTTAAACGAGTTGCTACCAGCAAGGCTCACATTTCCATTATAACCGTCAAAGCGGGTCTTTGAAGTGATGATATTGAGCACACCGCCCGCACCCTCGGCATCGTATTTCATTGATGGATTGGTAATTACCTCAATCTTTTTGATAGACGAGGCGGGCATAGACTTAATAATCTCGTTAAAGTTACGACCCATAGCACCTGCCGCGCGACCGTTTACCAAAATCTTGTAGTCGCTCTGACCATTCATCAGCACCTTGCCGTCGGCATCAATAGTAAGCTGCGGAATCTTGCGGATAATCTCCTCAAGGGTGCTAGACTGCGCCTCTGGGTCATCCTCAACAGAGTAGCTCAGCTTCTCTGCGTCGGCAATAACAATCGGCTTCTGAACTGTCACCGCCACAGCATCTACCGCTACACCCTCATTAAGCACCACCTCACCCAAATCTATCAGCTTGCCCACAGCCGATACTTTGCGCATTTCACTCTTGTAACCTACGGCAGAGAGCTCAACAGTGTACTCTCCATCCTTGGCAATCGTAATCTCAAATCTGCCATCAGCACCCGCTGCCACAGCAGTCACTACCTTACCCTCTTGCTCCGCCGCTACCGTTGCATAGCCTACTGCCCTACGCTGGCTATCCATTACGCGACCACGAACAATGCTCTCTGCCGATGCACTGAGCACCAGCAGAGAAGACAACATCATTAAACCTAACTTTTTCATAACCTTTTGAAGTTTTATTTTCTGTTTCTGATGCAAAGGTAGTAATTTTTTACTACTATGCAACACAAAGTAGTGTTTTTTTTTGATTTGTATGTAAAAAAGATTACTATAGGCATTTTTACCTATGTTTAATAAACGTGTAAAAGTGTAGATTATTACTCACCCCACTTGTAATGTGGAGCAGAAATACCAAGAAGAGCGACTATTCGCTCGGTAACAGTCGTGCAGAGCGCCTCAACGGTCTCTGGGCGTGAGTAGAAAGATGGAGAGGCGGGAAGAACGACCGCCCCCGCCTCGGTAAGGGTAGTCATATTTCTGAGGTGGATAAGCGAGAGTGGCGTTTCGCGCACAACGACAATAAGTCGCCTACGCTCCTTGAGCATTACATCGGCGGCGCGCTCAATAAGGCTCTGCGAAGTTGCTGCAGCAATTCGCGCCACAGTACCCACGCTTGACGGCACAACCACCATAGCATCCCAATTCTGTGAGCCGCTTGCCACACTTGCAAACATATCGTCGTTACTGTATCGGACAATCTTGCGGCTCTCTGGAAGCACAACCCCCTCTGTTGCAAGCACCGCCTCGGCATTGCTGCTAAATATCAGGGCGACACGCTCAACCTGCTCGCTATCAATAAGTTGATAGAGCAGTTGGCGAGCATATATTCCACCACTGGCGGCAGTAACGGCGACGATGACTTTCATAGTTTACAGTTCTATAATTTTACACTTCAGCCCCAGCTGTTGCACATACTTAAGGGTACGAGGCAGTGCGTAGCTCATATTCTTAAATGCCTTCTCTGAGTCGTGGAACACCACAATAGAGCCAGCAGTGAGATAGTCGGTAACACTCTTAAGGCACTTCTCAGGCGAGAGTGAGCGGTTATAGTCACGCGAGACAATATCCCACATCACAATCTTATACTTCTGCGCCACAGCCCTCACCTGCGACGGTGTTACGCGAGCGTATGGAGGGCGAAAGAGCTCCGAGTGGATAAAGTCGCCCGCAAAATCAACATCCTCAAGATACCTCTCAAGCGACATACCCCACCCCTTCTGGTGCGAGTATGTATGATTACCCACCTTATGTCCCTCAGCAAGAATCTTCTGATATAGGTCTGGGTACATCTCAACATTCTTGCCAAGCACAAAGAATGTTGCCTTGGCGTTATATCGCTTAAGGGTAGCGAGAATCCACTCTGTGACGCCTGGAGTAGGTCCATCGTCAAAAGTCAAATAGACGCCATCGTTATCCTCAATTTCCCAAATAAGATCGGGCATTAGGCGTCGTATAAACTTCGGTGGTTTGATTTTCATAAGGCAAATGTAGTCAATAATTTTGAATTTGCACAAATAATGTATATTTTTGTGGTAATATCATTACTAAGGTCACTATGAAACTATTTGCAAAGATTACAACTCTGCTACTTTTTCTCCTCGCAGCCGTTAGTTGCCGCGAGATTCGCACACTCTCTGGAGAGAGTAACAAGAAGCCTATCCAAGGCTCTGCATACGAGGTGCTTGTTATCTGTAACAATGCCGAGTGGGAGGGTGAAGTTGGTAGTAAGTTACGCGAACTGCTTGAGCAGCCAGTAGAGATGCTCAACCAGAACGAGCCGATGTTTAACGTGCTACGCATTACCGCTGGCGACTTCCGTCACCTGCTGCTCCAGCACCGCAACATACTGAAGGTGGTAATCTCGGACAAGGTTACACAGGCGCAGATTGTGGCTCAGTATGATGTTGATGCCGCTCCGCAGATAGTGCTCACCTTCCAAGCGCCAACACAGCAGGCGGCTTTGGAGTATCTAAATACCAATGGCGATGCTCTACTAAAAGTGCTTGAAATTGCCGAGCGTAACCGCACCATTGCCTACGCCGAGAAGCACAACGTCAAGGTTCTTAACGACCTGCTGCACAACGAGTTTGACATTGATGTTCGCATACCAAAGGGTTATGAGCTTCGCTCACAGAGCCAGGACTTTCTCTGGGCATCATACGAGTTTCCGACAGCCAGCCAGGGCTTTTTCTGCTACAGCTACCCATATCGTGGCAAGGGCAGCCTTACAGCCGACTACCTTGTAGCTATGCGCAACAACTTTGCCAAGCGCATCCCTGGTCCAAGTGACGGCTCGTATATGATTACCGTTGAGCAGATTCCAGATGCCGACGGCAACTACAAACCATTTGCTCCACTCTACCGTTCTGTTGTTGTAAATGGCAAGGAGTGGATTGAAATGCGCGGCTTCTGGGATGTTGAGAACGACTATATGGGTGGTCCATTTGTCAGCTACACAACTATCAACAACGCTACAAATGAGGTCTTTACTTTGGACTGCTATGTTCACAGTCCAAAGTATGGCAAGCGCAACTTTATCCGTCCTTTGGAGCATCTGGTCTACCTAATTTCATTCCCTAAGAGTGCAGAGCCGTCAAAATAGCAAACCATACGATATTCTTATCGTTGGCGCAGGGCTCTTCGGCTCTGTGGTGGCTTATCGTGCCGTGAAGGCTGGCAAGAGGGTCAAAGTTATTGACCGCCGAGGTCATACGGGCGGAAATCTACACTGCGTAGATATTGACGGCGTTGCAGTTCATCGCTATGGACCCCATATCTTCCACACCTCGGATACCGATGTGTGGCAGTGGGTAAACTCTATCGTGGAGTTTGTACCTTATATCAACTCGCCCGTTGCTTTCTATCGCGGCAAGATATACAACCTGCCATTTAATATGAATACCTTTGTGCAACTCTGGGGCGTAACCACCCCTGAGCAGGCAGAGGCGAAGATAGCCGAGCAGCGAGCTGAGTGCGGCATAGGAACACCTCAAAACCTTGAGCAGCAAGCCATTTCCCTTGTCGGCACAGATATATACAACACCCTTATCAAGGGCTACACCGAGAAGCAGTGGGGCAGACGATGCGCTGACCTACCTGCCGATATTATCCGCCGACTACCCGTAAGGTTTACCTACAACAACAACTACTTTAACGACACCTATCAGGGTATTCCTCGTGGAGGATACAACGCCTTTATAGAGAAGTTGTTAGAGGGTGCAGAGGTTGAGCTAAACAGCGACTTTTTTGATAGGCGCGAATATTTTGAGTCACTTGCCAGTAAGATTGTCTACACTGGCGAAATTGACCGATATTTTGACTACCGCTTTGGTGCATTAGAGTATCGCACGCTACGCTTTGAGGATGAGCGTATTGAGAAGAGTAACTATCAAGGTGTGGCGGTGATGAACTTTACAGACACCACCCCTGACTACACCCGCATTATCGAGCATCGCCACTTTGACCGTAGCTGCACAGCGGCTCATACTATTATCACGCGCGAGTATCCTGCAGAGTGGAGTGCTGGCAGCGAGCCTTACTACCCTATCGCCGACAGTCGCAACAGCGCCCTTGCCGAGAAGTACCGAACTCTTGCCGCACAGTGCAGTAATGTAATTTTCGGTGGCAGACTTGCTGAGTATCGCTACTACGACATGCACCACATTGTAAAACGAGCATTAGAGGTTGAGCTATGAATATAGAACTGATAGTTATCGGCAAGACCGACTCTAAAGAGATTACAGCCCTTGTAGAGATGTACACCAAGCGCATAAACTTCTACAACCGCTTCACTATCACATACATACCCGACATCCGCAACAACAAATCCCTAACAGAGGCTCAACAGAAAAGTGCCGAGGGCGAGGCTATACTACGCCTTCTTGAGAGCTCCGATCGCGTAGTGCTTCTTGACGAGAAGGGTGCAGAATTTCGCTCTGTAGAGTATGCTGAATGGCTACAAAAGAGGATGAACAGTGGCGTAAAACGACTTGTCTTTATCATCGGAGGACCATACGGCTTCTCTGAGGCGGTATATGCACGCGCAAATGAGAAGATTTCACTCTCAAAGATGACCTTCTCCCACCAAATTATCCGCGCAATATTTACCGAACAGCTCTACCGCGCATTCACAATTCTGCGCGGTGAACCCTATCATCACGAGTAGCAGTTACTCTGCAACAAGTTCACTAACAATCTGTTGCATCGCATCATACTGAGACTCCATGCTCTGCAATAGGCGATACTGAGCATGCGTGCGGACAAGATTATGGTCTGCAGAGGTTGTTTTATAGTATTTATCACCATCAATATAGTCCATCAGAAAACGCAACACCTGCTCGTATGTAATGTATAGCGCCGAGAAGGCGAGCCACTGCTTTTCACTCTGCGTAAGGCTCTCTTTACGCTCGGAGAGGTAGCCCTCAGCGTATGCACGGAAGATATCAATGTCCATACCCACCCTACTCAAGTCACGATCATCCTCAGCGCCCGTATTGGTATATGAGCGGATAGCATCGCCAAAGTCATTGAGCGAGGTGGAGCTCATAACAGTATCCAGGTCTATAGCGCAGAGTACCTCGTCGGTATCGGCATCAAAGAGGATATTGCTCAGCTTTGTATCGTTATGTGTCACGCGCGTAGGGATTGTTCCATCCTCAACAAGGCTCCAAAAGGCGAGCATCTTCTCGCGGCGAGACTCTATCCAGCCAATCTCGGTCTGAAGTTCTGCCACACGACCAGCAGCGTCGGCAGCCACAGAGGCATCCCACTGCTCAAAGCGGTGGCGGATATTATGGAAGCCCTTGATAGTCTCGTGTAGAGGGGTTGTAAAGTCCGACAGCTGACTCTGGAAGCGACCTATACCCACGCCACCCTGATAGGCAAGAGCAAGGGTGTCAGCTCGCTCATAACTCTTTGAACGAGAGATAAATAGGCAAGCTGCCCAGAAGTTTCCATCAACCTGAGCATAGAGCTCTCCAGTGCGCGTAGGGGTAATGGTGAGCGTCTGGCGCATTGGGTCGGCAACCTTTCGCTTGATATGCGCTGTAACGGCGGCGATATTATCCATCATCGCTGGCACATCGGGGAAGATGTTGTGATTTTTGCGCTGCAGGATATAGTTTGGGCTACTGCCAGCGGTAGTTACGACGTATGTATCGTTAATAAATCCCTCGCCAAGAGGCTCAATGCTCTCAATCTCACCCTCAAAGGCAAAGAGAGAGGCTATCTGAAACAGTTTCTCGTTATTCATATTTGGCTATGAGTGTACCGAAAAATTCGGGACAGTGAAAGTTTGGTTTATCAAGTGTTATAGGTGACCAGCTAAGGTAGTGCGGCTCAAGCAGTTTATCGCCACATTTATAGAGGTTTACCCTCAACACTGGCGGCATGGACTCCAAGTTCAACAACGAGAATGGTATTAACATTGCCACCCTCCACAGCGTCTGCTGGCGAATATCTATAGGTTTATGCTCAAAGCTGCTATAACGGTGTACCTGTGAGAGCATCTGGCTACTAAAATGGATCGCCCTACTACGCGACAGACGAAAAGCCGCAAGCAGCGTGCCGATAGCGTTCATCTCAAAGTTATAGTACCCCTCACCCGTAGGGTTATCAATAAAGAGCTCTACACAACTATCCTCCCACACGCTTCCATTATCCTTCATCTCCACAGCGCGGACATGCTGTTCATCAACATCAAAGGCGACAGCAAGCACCTTATCACTAAAAGCCATAAATCCACTGACAATAGGGTCATAGGGATACTGCTCAACCCAATTTATATACTTGACATCTAAATAGACCCCTTTGTCATACAACGTCTGGAACAGACTCTGCTCATCCATACTCTCCAACAACGGGATGTAGGGGATATTCTCTCTCTTCAGACTACCCATACTACCAGATAATTTGAGTTTTACCAATGTTTGCTAAATAGTCGTTTGCCTTTGAGAAGTGGCGGCAACCGAAAAATCCGCGATATGACGAGAGTGGCGACGGATGTACACTCTTGAGAATAAGGTTGTTATTTGGGTCGGCTATAGCACCCTTACGCTGTGCATAACTTCCCCAGAGCATATAGACAACGCCCTGCTTACGAGTAGCGATAGCACGAACAACAGCATCTGTAAACTGCTCCCAGCCACGACCTGCGTGGGATGCCGCCTGATGCGCCCTTACAGTTAGCACCGCATTGAGCAGAAGCACCCCCTGCTCTGCCCAGCGGTCAAGGTTTCCGCTTGCAGGTATAGGTGCGCCAGTATCAGAGTTTACCTCCTTAAAGATATTCTGCAACGACGGTGGAAATGGCACGCCCTCGCCAACAGAGAAGCAGAGTCCATTTGCCTGACCCACACCGTGATAGGGGTCTTGACCGATAATTACCACCTTCAACTTCTCAAATGGGCACTTATCAAAGGCGCGGAAGATATCTCTCCCCTTTGGAAAGACCTCTCCTGCGGCATACTCTGCGCGTACAAACTCCACAAGCTCCTTAAAGTAGGGCTTGCTAAACTCCTCACTCAGAATCTCTTTCCAATCTTGGGCTATGCGTACATCCATAATTTTACTATTTATACCACGAAGTTAGTAAGATTTTTTCGCAAATCAACTTTTTTTGTAACTTTTGCAAGAAAAGATAACTCGCTTAGAATAAATCGGTTGGTCGGATTGCTTGAAAATTGGGTAACGAGATAGCAATCGTTTGTATTTCTGAGTTCTTCATCATTATGCTACAATGTGATAACTCTGATGCAACAAAGGTACAAAAATAAAAGCAGACGAAAAGAGAGGTTGCAATAAATTCTTTTTTCGTCTGCATATTTTATGCTGTATTTGCGAAATAAGTTTAGTCCGTTTTGGATATATAGACTGTAATGGTGAAAACTAAACTTATTGCAAGTTGAAGTTAACGTTGATAGTAATTACAATTGAATATAAGCTATATATGCCCATTTTGTAATCGTTTATTGTTAGTTTACATTCTTCGGTTTACTAATCAATCAGATTTTTTACTCTTATTTATTTGCGAAATAGAATATTTTACATACCTTTGTACTAACAAAATTGTTAAACAGTGTTGTTGAATTGTAAAATATATGGATAATCAAGAGAAGCAGAGTAAAGAGCAGCTGATACTTGCGGCGGCGGAGCAGGAGTTTTTAACCAAGGGTTATGATGGTGCACGTACGACCTCGATAGCGCAGGCGGCGGGCGTAACGCACGCAATGTTGCACTACTACTTCCGCACCAAGGAGCAACTTTTTGAGCGCATCGTAGATGAGAAGTTCGCTACGATGTCTCACTCCATGTTCACAATTTTAGGCGACCCGTCGTTGCCTATCGTCGAGCGTATCAAGGGGGGTATTGCGGCTCACTTTGATTTTATTGCTGCCAATCCGCTTTTGCCTCGTTTCGTCATTAACGAAATTGTTTCGCGTCCCGAGAGATATGAGGTGCTGTATAAACGTGCGGGCTTTGTCGTGAATAGTGTATATAATGGTCTGCAAGCCGAAGTTGACTGTGCGGCCGAGCGTGGCGAAATTGAGCGGGTCGATGTTAAGATGTTGTTTATCAGTATTATGTCGCTCAATATCTTCACGTTTGTTGCCTATCCGTTTATGGAGCCTATTATGGGTGAGCTGATGGCCAACCGTGAGCAATTTTTGGCGGCTCGCAAGGCAGAGAACATTGAAACCATATTGAGAAGAATCAAAAAACAGTAAGTCAATGAAAAGGTTTTTACTAACACTACTTGCCGTGACGTGCGTAGCAAGTGTCGGTGCGCAGTCACTCGATGAGTGTCGCCGCTTGGCTCGGGAGTACTATCCCGAAATCAGGCAGTACGACCTAATTTCGCAGACCGAGCAGTACAATCTTTCAAATGCCTCTCGTGCGTGGATTCCGCAGGTTGCTCTGTCAGCTCAGGCGACCTATCAATCTGCCACGCCCACCTATCCTGAGGCTTTCAACACAATCCTCCAAGCCAATGGTATTGAGATGGCGGGCATACGCCGTGACCAATATAAGGTGGCGCTCGATGTGTCACAGAATATTTGGGACGGTGGTCAGACGAAGGCAACCAAAGCCATAGCCGAGGCGGATGCCGAGGAGCAGCGGAGTCGAGTTGATGTGTCGCTCTACGACTTGCAGTCGAGGGTGGATAACTTGTATTTTGGAATTTTGTTGCTCGATGAGCGTAAGGCGCAGACCGAGGCTCTGATTGAGGTGCTTGCGAGCAATCTCGCCCGTCTGCAAACATATTATAAAAATGGTGTTGCTATGCAGGCTGATGTCGATGCGGTGGAGGCGGAGCTGCTCTCTGCTCGACAGACGCTCGGTCAGGTGGAGTCGTCGCGTGCGAGCTATCGTCGTATGTTAGAGGTGTTTATCGGGCAACCGCTCACTTCTGAACATTTGGAACGACCTGCAATGCGCGAACTTCAATCACGCACCTCGGCACGCCCCGAATTGGCACTTTTTGATGCACAGGAGAGCAAATTGGCGGCTCAGCGCAAGGCGATAAATGCCTCGTTGATGCCTCGCTTTTCGGCATTTGCACAGGGCTACTACGGCTATCCTGGGTTGGATATGTTCAAGAGTATGGTTTCGTCGGATTGGACGCTAAATGCCATTGTCGGCGTGCGTATGTCGTGGAATATCGGCGCTTTCTACACCAAACGCAACAATCTTGAAAAACTAAATGCAGCCCAAAAGCAGATTGCCGTACAACGTGATGTATTCCTCTTCAATACCGAGATGCAGACTACGCAGGACGATGGCGAGATAGCGCGACTTCGCAAAGCTATTGAGGATGATAACCGCATCGTTGAACTGCGTCGCAGGGTGCGTATGGCAGCAGAGTCGCAGCTCGAAAACGGAGTGATTGACGCAACTGACTTATTACGCAAAATTAACGATGAAACCTCTGCAACGCTTGCTCGCAGCACTCACGAAATAGAACTTTTACAAGCAACATATAGACTTAAAACAACACTAAATCAATAAGATATGAAACGAATTGTATATATTGCCGCAGTGGTGCTCGCTGCATCGTGCGGCACCGAGGCTGAGTTTGATGCACAGGGCACGTTTGAGGCAACCGAGGTAGTTGTATCGTCGGAGGCTACGGGTCGAATTCTCAATTTTGAGGTTGAGGAGGGTATGGCTGTAGGCGCCAACCAGATGGTTGGTGCGATTGACAGCGTGCAGTTACACTTGCAGCGCAAGCAACTTGTGGCTCAGCAGTCGGCATTGCTCGGCTCACGACCTGATGTAAAGAAGCAGGTGGCGGCGTTGCGCGAGCAGATAGCAAAGCAGAATGAGGAACTTCGTCGCGTGGAAAATATGCTCAAAGATGGTGCTGCTACCAAAAAGCAGAAAGATGATATTAAGGCGCAAATAAAAATTTTGGAGAGACAACTCGATGCAACGCTCTCGACGCTCGACAAGAACACCTCAACCATTAACAACAACTCGGCAGCTTTGGAGGCGCAGATTGCCGCCCTTGACGACCGCATCTCAAAGTGTCGCATTATCTCGCCCGTCGGTGGTACTGTGTTGGTTAAGTATGCCGAGGCGGGCGAGTTGGCATCTGTAGGCAAGCCTCTGATGAAGATTGCAGACCTCAACAATATCTATCTGCGCGCCTACTTCACCTCTGACCAGCTCGCAAAGGTTAATTTGGGCGATGAGGTGAAGGTTGTTGCCGACTTTGGCGGTGAGGAGCGATATGACTACACGGGACGTGTTGCGTGGATATCGTCCGAGAGCGAATTTACACCAAAGACCATTCAGACAAAGGATTCGCGTGCCAACCTGGTCTATGCCGTAAAGATTGCCGTTGAAAATGATGGTCGCTTGAAGATAGGCTTGGCGGGCGAAGTGGTTTTGTAGTATGGGTGCTATTGATGTACATAACCTCTCCAAGAGTTACGGCAAGGTGCGGGCACTCGACAGTGTGTCGTTCTCGGTCGAGCGGGGCGAATTGTTCGGACTTATCGGTCCTGACGGGGCAGGTAAGACCACGCTGTTTCGCCTACTCACCACGCTCATCAATCCCGATGAGGGTAGTGCCACGGTTGATGGATGCGATATTGAGAAGGATTACCTTGCTATCCGACAGCGCGTGGGCTATATGCCTGGTCGTTTCTCGCTCTATCCCGATTTGTCGGTTGAGGAGAATCTGCAATTCTTTGCTGCTCTGTTTGGCGTTACTGTCGAGGAGTCGTATGACCTTATTGCGCCTATCTATAAGCAGATAGAACCATTCCGCACACGCCGTGCAGGCAAACTCTCGGGAGGTATGAAGCAGAAACTTGCCCTGTCGTGTGCCTTGATTCATCGTCCAAGCGTATTGTTTTTGGACGAGCCGACAACGGGCGTTGATGCCGTGTCGCGAAGTGAGTTTTGGGATATGCTTGCGGGGTTGAAGCAGCGTGGAATTACGATTCTCGTATCTACACCATATATGGACGAGGCGAGCCGCTGCGACCGCGTAGCCCTATGCAATGAGGGACATATTTTAGGTATCGACACGCCCGAAGGCATTGTGCAGGGTTTTGATAAACCTCTCTACGGCATTAGTGCCAAAAATATGTTTGCCTTGCTGGAGCGGGCACGCCGAGTGGAGGGCGTTGAGGATTGCTATCCCTTTGGCGAAAAGCACCATTTGGTTGCCGCAGAAGGCTTTGACGAGGAGCGATTTAAGGCGGCACTTGCCGATGTCGAGGGTTTGAAAATTGTGAACGCAGAGCCGACAATCGAGGATATGTTTATTAAACTGATGAAACGATGAACGACATAGTAATTTCGGTACGCGACCTAACCAAGCGCTTTGGCGACTTTACCGCCGTTGACCGCATCTCGTTTGATGTGCGCCGAGGCGAGATTTTCGGCTTCCTCGGAGCAAATGGTGCGGGCAAGACGACGGCTATGCGAATGTTGTGCGGGTTGAGTTTTCCGACATCGGGCAGTGGCACCGTTGCGGGCTACGATGTGCGCACCGAGGGCGAGCAGATTAAACGCCATATAGGCTATATGAGTCAGCGTTTTTCGCTATACAACGACCTTACGGTGTGGGAAAATATGCGCTTGTTTGCGGGTATCTACGGACTGTCGGCAAAGCAGACCGAAGAGCGTGCCGCCGAGTTGCTCGACCGACTCAACTTCTCGTCGGAGCGCAACACCTTAGTTGGCTCTCTGCCACTTGGTTGGAAACAAAAGTTGTCGTTTGCCATTGCCACAATTCACCGTCCCGAGGTGGTCTTTTTGGACGAGCCGACGGGTGGCGTTGACCCCGTAACACGTCGTCAGTTTTGGGAGATGATTTATGAGGCTGCGGAGGGTGGTACAACCATCTTCGTAACCACGCACTATATGGATGAGGCGGAGTATTGCTCGCGCGTTTCGATTATGGTCGATGGCGAGGTGCGTGCACTCGACACCCCCGCCCGACTAAAACAACAATTTGCGGCAGAGTCGATGGACGAGGTTTTTCGCACGCTGGCTCGTGGCGCACAGAGAGGAGAGTAAGGCTATGAAACAGAATTTTGGCTCATTTGTCCGCAAGGAGTCGCTGCACATACTCCGTGATAAGCGCACAATGTTGGTCGTTATGCTTATCCCCGTTGTGTTGATGGTACTCTTCGGCTTTGCAATATCGACCGAGGTGAATAATATCAATGTTGCCGTCGTTGCCTCGGAGCGCACCGATGGTGTGCGTGATGCAGTCGAGCGACTCTCGCAGAACGAATACTTTACCTTTAAGGGTTATATCTCGCAAGATGAGGTAGATAGCTATCTTCGCTCGGGCAAGGTAGGTGCCGTAGTGGTCTTTGCTTCGAACTACGATAGGCGGGCAGAGCAAGTGGCACAAGGCATTGATACAAAACCTATTATACAGCTTATTGTCGACGCCTCGAATGTCAATACCGCAGGCTCGGCAACGGCATATTTGCAGGGAGTGTTGCTCGGACAGGCATCGCAGCAGGCGATGTTCGAAACACGAATGTTGTTCAACCCACAGATGAAGTCGGCATATAACTTTGTGCCAGGCATTATGGGGCTTATCTTTATCCTGGTCTGCGCTATGATGACCTCGGTATCAATTGTTCGAGAGAAAGAGGTCGGCACGATGGAGGTGCTACTTGTCTCGCCCGTGCGTCCCGTGAAGATTATCTTTGCCAAGATGATACCCTACTTCGCCATATCGTGTATCGTGCTTGTAACAATCTTACTCTTAGCACGATACCTACTCGACGTGCCGATGACTGGCGGTGTCGGGGGTATCTTTTCGCTGTCGTTGCTCTACCTTATGCTGTCGCTTGCGCTCGGTCTTTTGGTCTCGACCATCGCCACTACGCAGATGGCAGCGTTGCTTATCTCGGCAATGGTTATGATGATGCCTATCCTGATGCTGTCGGGTATGCTGTTCCCGATTGAGAATCTGCCCAAATTCTTCCAGGTGGTGTCAAACATTGTACCTGCGAGGTGGTATATCGATGCTGTGCGCAAGATGATGATTCAGGGTCTGCCAATAGTGGCTGTATGGAAGAATTGCGTGATTCTGCTCGGTATGACGGTAGCTATTCTCGGCGTATCACTCAAAAAGTTTAACGATAAATTGGAGTAACTATGAGAGCATTTATCGTACTTGTTCAGAAGGAGTTTTTGCAGATACGCCGCAACTCGTTTCTGCCGCGACTCATCATTGCTTTCCCTATACTCGTGATGCTGCTTATGCCGCTCATTATGACGATGGATGTCCGCAATGTCAATGTTGCGGTTGTCGACCTCGACCGCTCTACAACCTCGCGCCGTATCGCCTCACATATAGAAGCATCGGAGTATCTTACATTGGCGCAGACGACCTCGGAGTATCCGCTTGCTATCGATGCTCTGGAGCAGGGCGAGGTAGATGTTATAGTGCAGATACCCACCGATTTTGAACGCGATATGACCGTAGCAACACCCGAGCGCATCAGCATCACCGCCAATGCAGTAAATGCTACAAAGGGAGGTATGGGTATGCAGTATATCGTACAGACCATAGCGCACACCTTGGTTGAGTTGCGTGGAGAGAAGAGCCCTGCGAAGTTGTCGGAGTTGGTAACTATTGAGAATCGCTATAACCCCACGCTCAATTACCGCCACTATATGATTCCCGCGCTGATGATTATCCTCTTTATACTGATTTGCGGTTTCCTGCCAGCGTTGAGCATCGTCGGCGAGAAGGAGTGCGGTACTATTGAGCAGATAAATGTAACGCCTATATCGCGTTTTATGTTTATCCTCTCGAAACTTGTGCCGTATTGGATTATAGGATTGTTTGTCGTGACGGTGGCGATGCTTGTGGCTCGATTGGTCTATGGTCTTGCGCCCGTAGGCTCTATCGGAGCAATATATTTCGGAGCGTTGCTCTTTATCCTTACGATTTCGGGCTTCAGCCTGACCATCGCCAACTTCTCTGAGACGATGCAGCAGGCGATGTTCGTAATGTTCTTCTTTATTATGACCTTTATGCTGATGAGTGGTCTGCTCACGCCCGTTGATTCAATGCCTGTGTGGGCGCAACGCTTCACGCTCATACTACCTCCACGGTACTTCGTTGAGATTCTGCGCTCGGTATATTTGAAGGGAACCACCATTGCCGAACTGTGGACAAACTACGCCGCCCTTGGTATCTTCGTCATCATCTTCAACACCCTCGCCGCCCTCACCTACAAAAAGCAGGCGTAATGAACAATGACAACTATTCATTTTAAGAGTAGTTGCCATTACTTTTTTTACAGTTTCATTCCTCTGCTTTTCTTTGGCTGAATAGGTTGTCGGATTGATTGTCGGAGTTTGTCGTATTGCTCGCTGAACCATTGGCTGAGAGGTATTCGATTTGCAGTTAAGGTAAGCCGCCTATCGTTATCTCGCAGAATCTGTAGAGGGGTATTATCCGTAGCAAACCACCAGTTATGCTCCGAAGAGAATAGCCGCCCTGTAAAGTTCAGAACCCTACCCTTAATCAACTCGGCAAAATCCATTGCTGAAAGCCCGATTTGCTTGGCGAGGCGTTCCAATCTTAGGAGATTGGCAAAATCAGGATACCAACGATGGGCAGTATTGATTATCGAATTAAGGATGTTGGTTTCCTCCTTATGCTCGGCCTCCTTTGCTTCAAGAGTCTTGCGATGCTCGTTATCCTTATTCATCATTGCCCGACTATGCTCTACCTGCATTTGCTTGATGTTGGATTGCAGTTGCTCAATGGTTTCATCTCGGATTGCTATCTCATCTAGCAAATCCTCGTTCTTACGTTCCAACGATTTCATCTTACCGCTGCCGAAAAGAGAACTGACACCGCTTGCAAGGGCTGTAGCTGCATCGGTGGCCACGCTTTTGAGTTTGTCGGTGCGTATCTCCGATTTCACCTGTTTGAGTTCTTGCTCGGCAAGATCTATCTGGTGTTCCTTGTGCTGTCGTTCAGCCTCTATGCGTTCCAACTCGGCACGCTGCTTCTCGATGATAAAGTCGTTTCGCTCCAAATGCTCCTTGCCCGTCTCAGTTTTGGATTGTCCTCGCTCCATTGATAGAATCTCGGATGCCAATGTCTGCATCTGCATCATATCATCATCGTTTAGTTTTCGGCTCTTGCCCGTATCGTGGTCCATCCAATCGAATACGATATGAGCGTGGTAGTTGGGTTTAAACCAACGATCACCGATTTGAAAACTCTCCTTATCGTCTGGGGCTGGCTCTCCACCGAGCCAATGCCCCTCGTCTTTGTGTAGGAATATCTGAAGCGGAATGATGCCCCAACGCTCTTGGCATTCCTCTCCAAATCTGCGAACATCCTCCAATGTAGTATCAGACTTGATGAGGAGCACACCCTCACGAATGGGAGAACATCCTGCCACCTTGATAATCTTGCCACTCTTGGTTTTGCGTTCCCGTTCTTTCTCCTGCATCGCTCGCCCTGTCTTAGCCTTTACCATCTGCTTGATATTGTCGTAATGCGTCTGCAAATCATAATCGCCAAAGCGTGGGTTTATCCAATGCTCATTGTCGGCAACGAGTTGGGGAACAAGGTAGATTTTCGCCTCTCCGATGTTACGCATATATTCGGGAGTTCTTAGGTTGTGAGCCTCGCTCGATGATATATTGCAAGGCTTGA
>SUZO01000014.1 GCA_015059805.1 Rikenellaceae bacterium | reverse complement strand
GCACAGATTACGAGTACCTCTCTATGAACTATCTGCTTGTTGATGCAAAGCAGAATGTAGATGTTACATACACATTTGTAGACGGTGAGGGTACAGAGTATCTCCGTCCTTACTATCAGGTACCTGTTCAGCGTAACTACCGCACAAACATCCTCGGTCAGCTTATCTCAAGCCCACTCGACTTCAACGTTATCATCGTTCCTGACTTCAACACTCCAGATAGCGACCTTCAGGGCGACACTCAGACATTCAATGTATCAAGTCAGGCAGAGTTTGAGGATGCTCTTGCAAAGGCTGCTGGTCAGGATCACATCCAGCACCTTATTATCAACCTTAATGCTGATGTAACTCTTGATGTTGCCGCTTGGCAGACTCTTGCTATTGGCAACAAGAACACTAAGGATATTACTATCAATGGTAGCAAGTCTCGTGCTGCTGATGAGTACTACACTCTTACCTTCAACAACACCGACTCTGATTGGGACAATATTGCAACTAACGGTGCTAAGCTTATCCTTGAGAGCTTGAATATCACCAACAGCGGTTATGGTGCTACAGACGCTCCTTGGAATCGCCATGACCTCAACTTTGCTTGCGATGTTGAGATGAACAATGTAGTATCTCTCAACGCTATTGCCCTGAAGGCTAATGCAAAGATTGAGAATACAACTATCAACGATGACCACACTGGTAGCTCTTACGCAGTTTGGATTCAGCCAAACGGTCAGACTGTAACTATTGACAACTGTACTATTGACTCTACAGGTGCAGGCGATGGTCGCGGTATTAAGATTGACGAGCAGTATGTTGACGCTCCAGAGAAGGTTATTCTTAATGTTTCTAACACCAAGTTTGTAACTGAGTCTAAGGCTGCTATCCTTGTTAAGAGCGCTGCTGGTGCAGAGGTTAATGCAAGCAACCTTGACATCGCTGGCGTAGCTGCTGATACTGCATACGCAGTTTGGGTAGACGAGGCTTCTGCTGCTTATTACGACCTTGTAAAGGTTACTGGTGCGCAGGTACGCCTTGAGGGCTCTGCTATCGTTACTACACAGGAGGAGCTTAATGCTGCAATTGCTGCTGGTGGTCACATTATGCTTGCTGAGGGTCAGTACACATTTAACGGAACTGCTAAGGATATCACAATTATCGGTACCGGTAATGTTGCAAATATCATTCTGAACCAGGTTAATAAGACACCAGCTTGTAACGGTAAGAATGTTAGCTTTGAGAATATAACTTTCAAGAATGGCACTGCAAATTACAAAGGCATTCAGCACTCAGGCAATGTAAGCTACAAAAACTGCGTAATTGAGGGTCAGATTTTCCTCTATGGTACATCAGAGACTTTTGAGGGTTGTACTTTCAAGGTAACAGGTAATGTTTACAATGTATGGACATACGGTGCAGGCAATGTAACTTTCAAGAATTGTGAGTTTAACTGCGAGGGCAAGTCTCTGCTTATCTACCACGAGTCTGCAAAGGTTTATAATGTAACCGTTGATACTTGTACTTTCAAATCTACAGTTAAAAAGGATGACAAATCAGCAATCCAGATGCACACAGAGTATGGTATTACAGGTGTGCTGAAGATTAACAACACTACTGCTAACGGCTTTGCTGACATCAATAATGGTCTTTGGAATGAGCTTAACAACCAAACAGGCGTATTGACAAATGTATTTGAGAAGTATGTTGATGGTGTTCAGGTTTACAATGATTACACTGTATCTAATGGTGTATATAACATCTACACTGCAGCAGGTCTTAAATGGTTTGCAAATGAGGTAAATGTAAATAAGAACAGCTTCTCTGGTAAGACTGTTAAGCTTGCAAAGGATATTGACCTTCAGAACGAGACTTGGGCTCCAATTGGTCAGACTGGCGTAGCAACTTTCAACGGCGTATTTGACGGTCAGGACTACACGATTTCTAACCTCAATGTAGATTCATCTGCACAGACTGGCAAGCACTACTCATCTGGTCTATTTGGTTGGGTTGAGTCTCACACTGCTGGTCACGGTCACATCAAGAACGTAAAGATTTCTGGTGCAACAATCGTTGGTCACCACAACTGCGGTGCATTGGTTGGTTATATCACACAGGAGACTGCTCTTGTTGAGAACTGCCACGTAACTGGCGCTACAATCTCTTGTACATATGCAAATGGTGATGCTGACGGCGATAAGGCAGGTGCTCTTATCGGTAACGCGACTGTTGCAACTCCTGTGAAGGATTGCACTGCTGCAAACTCAACTGTTTCTGCAGGTCGTGACGCAGGTCAGGTTATTGGTGCAGGTCGTGAGGCTAATGTTACTGGTTGCTCAGCTACAAATGTGACAGTTTCTGCAAACGGCACTGGCACTGGTGCTAATGTACGCAACGAGGTTATTGGTCGTCTGCTATAATAGCATTAGTACACCACTATTAGAGTCGCTTTCGGGCGGCTCTTTTTGTTTTTATGCAAGAATTCACTACTTTTGTCACACAAATATTGAAATAGTGAGTGATTATGACATTTAGACGATTTTTAGGTATTGCATCTGCATGTTTTGTCCTACTTTTAGTGGCGTGCGGGGGTAATGACAACATTCCATCGGGAGGTGAGAACAATGGTGGCACTGAAGAGCCAGATCAGCCAGATAGACCGCAGCAGAAAGTTCCATTTACCATTGATGTGCTTGATATTACTGAGACCGCTGCGCGTGTATCTATATTTCCTGAGAATAAGGGCACAAAGTATTACTTTGACATTTTGCGTGAGCAGTACTACAATGAGTACAACGACAAGTTTGGCTTTCAGCGCTTTATTGACAACACTGTCAAAAATCTGATGGAGGCAAACAACCTGACCAAGGAGCAGGTACTCTCTCGCATTCTATCTTCAGGTGACGACTCTTATGGTTTTACAGGTCTTGAGGCTGGGTCGGTATATTATGCTGTGGCGATGGGTATAGATGACAATGGTTTGATTACCACCGACATAGCTGTTAAAAAGTTCTCAACAAAAGAGGTTGAGCAGTCGTCAAACACCTTTAATATTAGCGTCGGCACTGCGACATACACCGGTGTTACATACTCTGTAAAGCCGTCAAATAGCGCGGAGCAGTATGTTCTTATTCCGTGGAACAAGACCACTGTGGACAAGATGAACGACAAGGAGTTTATCAAACACTGCATCAAAACGCGCAGCGACATTGAGGAGTTTGTAGTAACGGGCGAGCAGAAGGGTGTTATTGACATCTGCGTTCCAGGCAGGGACTACTATCTTGTAGCATTTGGTTATCAGGGTGGCGTAGCAACTACGGGCGTTACGAAGGTTCCATTTACGACCAAATCGGGTGGCGACCCTGCTGCTTGCACCTTTACCTTTGAGGTGAGCAATATTGAGTACGACAGAGTCTACATGAAGGTTACGCCCTCTGCAAAGCATACCGTCTTTTTCTGGAGCGTTGTTGAGAAAAACTACTACAACCAAGTTGTTGCAGCCATAGGAAAAGAGGATGGTATGAAGAGTGTTCTTGCAGAGTCTTTAGCCCCATTTGCACAAGATTTCGGCTCTATTCACGATGCTCTGGAGTTTATCAGCTCATACGACGATGTGAGTGTTGAGGGCACAACCTACGGACTGCAGCAAGGCACTGAGTATATCCCATGGGCTGTCTGCATAGATAACAATGGTGAGGCTGTTGCGCCATTTGTTATGGGCGAGAGCTTCAGAACAAAGGCTGACAATATCTCAGATTGCAAAATCACAGTCAAGGGTAGCTGGAAAACTGGTAGCGACGGCAAGGCGGTGCTTATCTCAACCGCTACACCAGATAGCAACTGCGCTGGCTTCTACAACGTTATCTTCCAGGGCGATTTAACTGGCGCATCACGTCAATCGCTACTCAACAATATAATCCGCGATCAGATGTTCAAAAATCTAAACCCATGCATATTTGAAAAGTGCCCATGGAACCAAACCGTCACCGCTGCCGCTGTGGGATACGATAAGGATGGCAACTATGGCGAGATTGCTATTGATGTCTTTACCCCTGTAAAAGAGTAAGATGCTGTTTTAAGATCCATTTATTTAGCTCTTTTATGTAGGCAAAAAAAAATAGACAAAAAATTTGGATTATAATTTATTATTACTACCTTTGTATTCGGAATAACAGTAGAATATGAGGATTTTATCCATATTTGACTTTATATTCCCTCTCCGAAAAATCGGGGGGGGGATTTTTGTATCTATACCTCACCAAATCTAATCATTTTAGCAAACATTACAGGCGACAAGAGTTCTTGCCGCCCAAATCACTATGTACATATACCAATAACTTATTTATCAACTAATTAAAAGACACTATGAAAAACATTTTCCGAATTTTGATGGCTGTGGCAGTACTGCTGACAGCATCATGCGCGAAGGAGGACATTTCGTCTTCTATCGCTGGCGGAGAGGTTGAGGTAACCTTCACCGCTTCTCTTCCAGAGCTTAGCTCTCGTGCTTATGGCGACGGCAGTCAGGTAAACACTCTTCGTTACTATGTTTACGATGGTAACACCCTCCTATCAGACCTCTCTGGCGAGCAGGGTATTGCAGTAGGTGTTCCTACTACTGTAAATCTTGTATTGCTCAAGGGCATGACCTACAACATCGTATTCTGGGCTGACTGTGACAAGGTTTACAACTACGACACAGCGTCTAAGAGCGTTACTGTAGACTATGCAGCTGTTGAGGCTAACGACGAGAAGCGCGATGCTTTCTACAAGTTCGTTGCCGCTTTTGACCCTGCAACAGCTACAAGTGAGGACACAAACATCGTTCTTACACGTCCATTTGCACAGCTTAACGCTATCTCTACTGACGACTTGACAGCACACAACAACGCTAACATTACGCTCACTACAAGTACTGTAACCCTTGATGTTTACAACATATTTAATCTTGCAACTGGTTCGGTTGACACAAATAGCAAAGCGCCTGCAACCCAACTTATTGCAAATAATGTTTTGGATAATGGTCTGATTTCAATGAACTACTTCTTTGCTTCTGCAAATGAGAGCTATACAACTGATGTTACACTTGCTGTAAACTATAGCAACGGTGCATCATACAGCCGAAAGTTCACTTATGTTCCGCTCAAGCAGAACTACCGCACAAATATCATTGGTCAGTTGCTCTCTAAGTCTACAGACTTCAAGGTAACTATCGACCATGCATTTGGTAAGGATGAGCCAGAAAGCACTTACGTTGCAACTATTGAGGATCTTCAGAATGCAATCAACAATGCTCCAGAGGGCGAGACAAAGATTGTTCTTGGTGCAGACATAACTGGTAATGTAACAGCTATCCAGAAGCCTAACGTTAAGATTATTATCGACGGTAACAATCGCAAGTTTGACGGAACTATCAAGGTACACTCTAAATCAAACTACCACACTACCGCGGCTTTAACTATCCAGAATGTTAATTTTGAGACCGCTACAGAGTCATTGAACTTCATCGAGGCTCTTGAGAATGGTGCTGAGCGTTACTCTACAAACATCACCGTTCAGAATTGTACTTTCACAGCGTTAGCTACTCGTTCAGCTATTAACACTGCTGTTGGTGTTCAGATTAAGGCTTCTAAGAATGCTAAAGTTCTGGGCTGTACTGCCAATAATCTTCACTCACTTATCCAGGCACAGAGCTGCGATGAGAGCGTAGAGGTTAAGAATTGTAAAATCTACGATGGCAAGAACGGTGTTGCATTTAAGCAGGTTAAAGCTGCTGTTGTTGAGGGTTGTGAAATCAATGCTACCTATTACGGTATCCGCTTTGACGGAAACACTGATAACTATGGCATCGTTGTTAAGGACAACAAAATATCTGCTGCTCAGCCACTTATCATTCGCAAGATGACTGGTCAGAACAACACTATCACCCTTGAGGGTACTAACACACTGACTCCAGCTACCGAGGGAGATTATCAAATTGTTATCACTAACGCCAGCGATGACGAGGCGTATGTTAAGCCAACTGGTACTTACACACTTACTGGTGCTGAGGATTACGTTGTTTACCCTCGTGATTACCAGTGTCCTGTTGCTTCATGGGATGAGTTTACCACTGCGCTTGCAGCAGGTGAGCCTAAGGTTAAGTTGACAGCTGATATTACATACGATGCAAACTATCAATTGCAGAAGAGTGTAGTTATCAATCTTAATGGTAAGTCAATGACTTTGCCTATGATTAACATCCACACTACATCTACCGTTATGAACGGTACTATCAACGGTAAAGTATACGCTCGTAAGAACTCAGATATCACATTTGATAATGTAACATTCAGTGGTGCAGTTAGCGACAACCTCTCTACAGAGGGTCACCTTTCAATACAGAGTGGCTGCAAGCTATATGCTAAAGCTTGTCTATTCTCACCAACAGAAGTTTCAGGTTCACAAACTAAGCCTGTATCTTTTGAGGGTGGTAGCAGTACTATAAAGTTTGAGAACTGTGAGTTCAAGAGCAGCCCATACAAGAAGCAAGTATACCTCAACTCATTGTCTGCTACAGGAAGTGTGGACTTTACAAACTGTAACTTCAACAACAAGACTCCAAACATTATGTTTGCAGCGAATTGTCCACTTACAGTCTTGACAATGAGTGGTACTACTAAATTAAGCAGTGTAACTCTTGAGACTAACCGCGCTAAGGATGCTGTTACTGCAGAAGACCTTGCTTACTTGAGAGAGATGATTGCAAACAACTCTATCTCAAGCGTTAGATTATTCTACGCTGGTGGCTCAAGCGAGTACATTAGATAACAAACAGACCCCAGCAGACGGTCTTAGTAGTCTGCTGCTTTGTTGAATAAAGTTAATGGGAGAGGTCGCTCAAATGGGAGGGCGACCTCTGTTTGTTGACAATAAAAAGGTCGCCAACAGCATAAGTTGTTAGCGACCTTTTGGTTATATAACGTTGTACTACTTCAAAGTAACAAGTGAGTGACCAGTCATCTCGGCTGGCTGCTCAACGCCCATAAGCTGAAGCACTGTAGGTGCAACGTCTGCAAGGATACCATTCTCAACCTTTGCAACGCGGTCAGAGACAACAACGATTGGCACTGGGTTGAGTGAGTGAGCTGTATTTGGAGTGCCGTCAGCGTTAATAGCGTTATCAGCATTTCCGTGGTCAGCAATCATAACTACCTCATAACCATTTGCCTTTGCAGCGATAACGACCTTCTCCACGCAGCTATCAACAGCCTTAACAGCCTTCTCAATAGCCTCATAAACGCCTGTATGACCGACCATGTCGCCATTTGCGAAGTTAAGGCAGATAAAGTCGTACTTCTGCTCACCAAGAGCAACAGTAAGCTTATCGGCAACCTCGTAAGCGCTCATCTCTGGCTGAAGGTCGTAAGTAGCAACCTTTGGAGAGGCAACAAGGATACGGCTCTCGCCTGTAAACTCAGCCTCACGACCACCATTGAGGAAGAATGTCACGTGGGCATACTTCTCGGTCTCGGCAATACGGAGCTGCTTAAGTCCAAGATTTGAGACTACCTCACCGATAGTGTTATTTACATTCTCCTTATCAAAGAGGATGTGCAGACCAGTGAATGAAGCATCGTAAGGGGTCATGCAGCAGTAGTAGAGCGGCATTGTGTGCATACCCTGCTCTGGCATATCCTGCTGAGTAAGGGCAACGGTAATCTCACGAGCGCGGTCGTTACGATAGTTGAAGAAGATAACCATATCGTTTGGCTTGATAGTGCCAACAGGGTTACCATTCTCGTCTACGCGAACAATAGGCTTAACGAACTCGTCAGTAACACCCTCATCGTAAGACTTCTGCATAGCTGCAACCATATCGGTAGCCTTCTCACCAACGCCCTCAACGAGCTGATCGTAAGCTACCTTTACTCTCTCCCAACGCTTATCGCGGTCCATAGCGTAGTAACGACCGATGATAGATGCGATAGTACCAGCAGAGCTCTTCATGTGGTTCTCAAGAGCCTCAATAAAGCCCTTACCGCTCTTTGGATCGGTATCACGACCATCCATAAAGCAGTGAACGTAAGTATTCTCAATGCCGTAGTGCTTGCTAATATCGCAGAGCTTAAAGAGGTGGTCAAGTGAAGAGTGAACACCACCGTCAGAGGTAAGACCCATAAAGTGAACATTCACGCCATTTGCCTTTGCATACTCAAAAGCGGCAACAACCTCAGGATTGTTAAGGATTGAGTTATCACGACAAGCGCGGTTAATCTTCACAAGGTCCTGATATACAACTCTACCAGCACCGATATTGAGGTGACCCACCTCTGAATTGCCCATCTGACCCTCTGGCAGACCTACATTCTCGCCATCAGTACGAAGCTGCGCGTGTGGATACGCCTCAGTGAGGTCGTTAATAAACTGCGGATTGGTTGAATAGATAGCATCCGACTTTGTGTGGTTACCAATTCCCCATCCGTCAAGAATCATCAATAATACTTTGTTTGCCATATCTTTTTAATTTTACAATTTCTCCTTAATAATCTCAACAGCCTTATCAATTGCTGCCTGCAAGCCCTCAGGATTCTTACCACCAGCAGTAGCAAAGAACTTCTGACCGCCACCGCCACCGTTCATAAGCTTTGCAGCCTCACGAACAACAGCACCTGCATCTACACCCTTAGCAACTACAGCATCGCCAAGCATAATCATCAGCGTAGCCTTGTCGCCAGCATTTGAGCCAAGCACAAGGATAAGATTATCACGCTTAGCACGCAAATTATACGCCAAATCCTTCAAAAACTCTGTTGGGCGTGGCAACTGACGAGCTACAACAGTGAACTCCTCAGACTCTGGAGCGGTTGCAAGAATACTCTCAGCAAGAGAAGCCACCTGCTCCTTACGAATAGCCTCAAGTTCCTTATTAAGGCTCTCGTTGCTCTCCACAAGGCGGCGAACAGCATCTACAAGTTTAGGATTACCAACAACCTCAGCAGCTGCGTGGATAGTATCCTCAGCAACATAGAGTAGCTTCTCGGCAGCCTCACCAGTCACAGCCTCAATACGGCGAACACCAGCTGAGATTGCGCTCTCGCTAACAATCTTCACAAAGCCGATATTACCTGTTGCAGAAGTATGAGTACCACCACAAAGCTCTACAGAGCTACCAAAACGAACCATACGCACCTTATCGCCATACTTCTCGCCAAAGAGCATCATAGCACCTGCAGCCTTAGCCTCCTCCTGGGTAGCATCGCGCTTCTCCTCAAGAGGGTCGTTTGCTCTAACTGCGCGGTTTACAAGGCGCTCAACCTCACGAATCTGCTCAGCTGTAACCTTCTGGAAGTGTGAGAAGTCAAAGCGCAAAGACTCTGGGCTAACCATACTTCCCTTCTGCTCTACATGCTCACCAAGCACTCTGCGCAGTGCAGCATGGAGGAGGTGGGTAGCTGTGTGGTTATTTGCAGCCTTCAGGCGCTTATCTGCATCAACAACAGCGTGGAAAGTGGCTGTCATATTCTCTGGCAGAGTGGTTGTGAGGTGGATTGTAAGACCATTTTCCTTCTCAGTGGCAACGATAGCAATCTTCTCGTTTGCACTCTCAATATAACCAGTATCGCCAACCTGACCACCAGAGTTACCATAGAAAGGTGTGCGGTCAAAGACCATCTGATAAGTAGTCTTACCCTTACTCTGCACACGGCGCACACGAGCAATCTTAACATCGCACTCAAGGGTATCATAGCCGACAAACTCGCTCTGCTTAACCTCTACAAACTCCTGCCAGTCGTCAATATCCTGCGCAGCAGCGTTACGAGAACGCTCCTTCTGTGCCTTGAGTTGCTCCTCAAACTCTGCAAGATCAACCTCTACACCCTTCTCCTTTGCAATAAGCTCGGTAAGGTCGATTGGGAAGCCGTAGGTATCGTAAAGCACAAAGGCATCCTTGCCTGAAATCTTACCACCATTAAGTTTTGAGATTACACCCTCAAGCAGGTTAATACCAGTTGCAAGGGTGCGGAGGAATGAAGCCTCCTCCTCCTCAATAACACGCTCAACAAGCGACTGCTGAGCCTTAAGCTCTGGATACTGAGCGCCCATCTGCTCTACCAGAGTAGCAACGAGGCGGCAGATAAATGGAGTATTGAAGCCCAGATAGGTATATCCGTAACGAACAGCACGGCGAAGGATACGGCGGATAACATAGCCAGCCTTAACATTTGATGGCAGCTGACCATCAGCAATAGAGAACGCGATAGCGCGGAGGTGGTCAGCGATAACACGCATAGCCACATCAGTCTTCTCATCCTCACCATACTTCTTACCAGACATCTGCGAGATAACACCGATAGTTGGCTGGAAGACATCTGTATCGTAGTTTGACTTCTTGCCCTGCATAATCATACACAGACGCTCAAAGCCCATACCTGTATCAACATGCTTTGCAGGAAGGCTCTCAAGAGAGCCATTAGCCTTGCGGTTGAACTGCATAAATACGAGGTTCCAAATCTCAATAACCTGAGGGTGACCCATATTTACCATATCTCGACCCGAAATCTTAGCAATCTCTGCCTCATCACGGAGGTCAAAGTGAATCTCACTACAAGGACCGCATGGACCAGTCTCGCCCATCTCCCAGAAGTTATCGTGCTTATTACCACGGATAATGTGGTCCTCTGGCAGGTACTGCTTCCAGTAGTCGTATGCCTCCTGGTCAAAAGGTACGCCGTCAGCCTCTGAACCCTCAAAGACTGTTGCATACATTCTTGACTTATCAAGACCGTAAACCTCTGTCAGAAGCTCCCAAGCCCAAGAGATAGCCTCCTTTTTGAAATAGTCGCCGAAAGACCAGTTTCCGAGCATCTCAAACATTGTGTGGTGATAGGTATCGTGTCCTACCTCCTCAAGATCGTTGTGCTTACCAGATACGCGCAGACACTTCTGCGAGTCAGCTGCACGCGGAGTACGACGAGGTGCATTGCCAAGGAAAATATCCTTAAACTGGTTCATTCCCGCGTTGGTAAACATCAGTGTTGGGTCGTTCTTTACAACCATAGGCGCAGATGGAACAATCTCATGCTCTTTAGAGGCAAAGAAGTCCAAAAATGCTTGACGAATTTTGTTCGATTCCATACTATACTAAAGTTATTACTTATCCGTTTTTATAGCAATTGACAATGTTTAGTCAATCCAGGTTGCAAAATTAGTGTATTTTTTCTATTTTTGCACCTATATTTATAAGAAATTTAAGCAAAGGGCTAATATGAGTGTACAGATAAGCGGTTCTAAGGGCAAAGTTCGCATAGGGAGATACCCCCTACTGCGTAAATTGTTGCTCGGTTTTATCGTTATCTCGCTGCTCAATCTGTTTATCTCCTACTGCTTCTATACTCCTAAGCTCTACTCTATAGACAACCAAAACCGCGAACTTGTACTTAAGTACAACATACTTCAGGACCGCATTCGCACCCTTGAGAGTAAGATTGACGAGATACACCACCGCGACATATATGTCTACCGAGCGCTCTTTTCAACAGACTCGCTATCTATTGAGGGGATATACAATCCTTATCCAGAGAGCAAATACGCCTCACTTCAGGGGGATATATACTCGCCACTTATGACCGCCTCTTGGAAGAGTATGGATGCATTAGCAAAAAAGACATACGCCGCCTCTTTGTCGCTTGACCAGCTGCAGATTCTCGCCAAAAATAAGGAGCGCATGTCCTTTGCTATCCCCGCAATATGGCCTATAGACCGCACCCAGTTAGAGTGGTTTTACTCTTTCGGCATACGCGCTCGTCACCCAATATACAAGACCCGCAAGATGCACAAGGGCGTAGATCTATCATGCAAGCGCGGCGTTCCTGTATATGCTACTGGCGACGCTATTGTGCAGATGACCGACATAGGCAAACGCCGACGCGGATATGGCAAGCAGATACTACTTAACCATGAGTTTGGCTATCAGACACGCTATGCCCACTTAGACAAAATTCTTGTCAAAGAGGGTGACAGAGTGACTCGCGGACAACTTATTGGAGAGGTTGGCTCTACGGGTGGCTCTACGGGCCCTCACCTCCATTATGAGGTGATATATATGGGACGAAATGTCAATCCAGTAAACTACTTCAATCGCAACATGACCTCCGAGGAGTACAAGATGCTGATGGAGAAGATGAAGACTAACACAGACTTGGAAATTGAATAATTATGGCACGCAAACCCAAAAATAAGGTGACAAAATTTATAACTACCCTACTCACATGGGTTGGTGCTGCGCTTGTCTACTTTGCAATCTTCTCACTGCTTTTTGACACCCCAGCAGAGTATGAACTACGACACTCAACAGATAGAATGAGAGCCGAATACCAGGCTCTGAGCGCAAGGTATGACTCGCTGAATATGGTAGTGAACAATGTCATTGAGCGCGACAGAAATATATTCGGAATACTCTTTGAATCAACGCCTTACGATTTTAATTCCGATTATGAGCAGCAGCGTGTGGCACTGCACGAGAAACTTTTAGAGCAGTCAAAAGGACGTATGCTAAAAGATTTAAGCGAGCAAACAGAGCTATTAGAGGCTAAAATTGCCCAGTTAGATAACACCTACTCCACATTTCAGAGCAAGCTTGACTCTTTGGGTAGCATGAGCAACAACATCCCCTCAATTCAGCCTGTGATAAATCATCAGCTCACCCTTCTAACGGCTGGATATGGAATGCTTATGCATCCATTTTATCGCGCACTACAGTCACATCAAGGCATTGACTACACCATCCCTGAGGGGGAGAGTATCTTCGCCACGGCAGATGGTGTTGTAAAGGATGTTCTCGGCAAGACCTCCACCTCTGGCATTACTGTTGTAATTGACCATGGCAATGGATACACCACCTCCTACAGCCACCTTCAGAAGGCGAAGGTCAAGCGCCGACAGAGGGTTCGCCGAGGTGATATTATCGCCATTTCGGGCAACTCTGGTCTTTCACTCTCACCACATCTACACTACGAGGTGAGATATGAGGGTATGAGGGTTGATCCAGTGCACTATTTCTTTATGGAACTTACACCCGACGAATATCAGAAGATTCTGCGAATATCGCAGTCGGGCATGCAATCGTTTGACTAATGAAGACAGAGCTACTACTACTTGATTTTGACGGCACAGTGGCAAACACTGGTCGTGCAAATGCAACATCATACATTGAAGCACTCGCCGAGGAGGGTATAACCATAACAATGGAGGAGTATCGTCAGAAATATTTTGGACTACGCTGCCCAGAGTTCTTGACAGATATTGGGATTACCGACCCAGTACAGATGGCTCGCATACGCCGTCGTAAAGTTGAGATATACCCTACCCATTTTGACATGGTAACCCTCAACCGCCCACTATGGGATTTCGTTCAGCAATTCAGAGCAACAGGTGGCAAAGCTATGATTGTCTCTACAGGTCACATTGATAACATCACCAATGTAATGCACTACTTAGGCATTGAAAATCAGATAGATGGACTATTATCTTCGGATGATGTGGTAGTATCAAAACCCGCTCCAGACTGTTTTTTGAAGGCGATGGAGATGGCTGGGGTCACACCTGCGCAGACTATAATTTTTGAGGACTCAGAGATTGGTCTTGCAGCGGCGGAGGCGTCAGGTGCAGCATATTTCAAGGTAGAACTGGAATTTTAGTCGTATGATTTTTGTAGTTTGTACGATTTTTATTATATTTGCCAAAACATTCACATATAGCGGTTATGAAAAGAATATCACTATTTCTCAGTTTGCTTCTTCTTACAGTTGGCTTTGCAAGTGCAAAGGGTAAGGTATCATATCAGGGCGAGGTTGATCTCGGCTACTCCTTTGGCGTTGGCAAGAGAGCCTCTGAGCGTGTAAATATCCACACAATCCAGGGAATCAAAGTTGGAAAGTACTTCTCAACTGGTATCGGTACAGGTTTTGACTTCTACTACGACTTTGACGATAGTAGCGAGGCTATCGTTCCAGTATATCTCAACCTAAAGGGTTACTATCCTGTTTCAAAAAATGTTAGTCCATTTGTAAGCTGCGATGTTGGTCTTGGTGTTGGTGTTACTGGCGATTTGGATAATGACACCGGACTCACTGTAGCACCTGCAGTTGGTGTTGTATGGGGAGTATTTAAGGCTCAGGTAGGATACAACATGCAGAAGGTTAAAAATATTGACTTAGGCAAGCTCTCTATGAGCTCTGTTCAAGTTAAGATTGGTATAATGTTCTAATATGGAGATTGTTATTGACTCCTTAAACGACTTAGACAAGGTCGCAGATGCACTCTTAGAGTCGTTAAATGGTCGCAACGTGGTAGCTTTTTTTGCCCCTATGGGTGCAGGAAAGACCACGCTAATTAGCGCAATAATGGAGCGCATGGGCTCACAAGACACAGTGACAAGCCCTACTTTTGCGCTTGTAAATCAATACTATACAGAGTCTGAGGAGCCAGTATATCACTTTGACTTCTATCGCATCAACTCTTTAGCCGAGGCTTTTGATATGGGTTATGAGGAGTACTTCTACTCTGGCGACTTATGTCTGGTAGAGTGGCCTGAAAAGATTGAGCAGCTACTACCAGACAATACAATGGTCGTAAAGATTGAAATCATTGACCCGACAACCCGCCGCTTTATCATCGACTAACGGGGAGGCACATGATCGTTTGGTGGCGTTAGGGATATGTGACGACTTAAGGGTTGCGCGTTTTTTGGGGATGTTGCAGACCTCTTAGTACCTTGAAGGCTTAGCGTCTTACACAGTCAATAATAGTCTTTTGCAGGGCATCCACAATGGAGTGCTTAACGTATGTACGACGTACAACAAGGGCGATTTTACGTGAATATGCACCCTTAATTAGAGATTTAATCTGGCGTGAGTGCTCCTTGCCGATATACTCAATAGCCATCTCTGGAATGATGGTAATATTGTTCGTACAATCTACAATTCGCATCAGTGTATCCAGCGAGCCTGACTCAAAGTAGTAGCGCGATTGAGAATTTCGGTGAGCTTGACACAACTCAAGCACCTGGTCACGCATACAGTTTCCTGTACTAAGCAGCACAAGCTCGCGCATATCAATATCAGAAATAAGGATGTTACTCTTCTTATAAAGAGGGTTTGTCGGAGAGACGTATGCATAGAAGCGATCATCAAAGAGCTCGTACTCAGTAAATTCATCACCACAAGTACCACCAGCAACTAAGGCAACATCAATACGGTCACGATTCATCTGCTCCACCAAATCCTCAGTGTGCATCTCTCGCACCTCAAGCTCAACCTTCGGATAACGCGACAGAAATTCTGGGATAAACTTATGCAACAAGTATGGAGCAATAGTTGGAATGACTCCCAAGCGAATCCTACCAGCAATCTCACCCTTAAATTGCAAGACAACCTCCTTGATTGAGTTATACTCCCTCAGCGCCTCACGCGCCTGCTGCAGAACAACCTCACCAGCCTCCGTAGGCACTACAGGCTTTTTGGTTCTGTCAAGCAACATAACCCCCAACTCGCTCTCCAAAGACTTAATCTGCATACTAAGCGAAGGCTGGGTAACAAAACAGTGGTCGGCAGCAATAGAGAAGCTACCGAAATTAGCGACAGCAAGAAGATACTCAAGTTGGATGATTGTCATAATTATATACTTATTAAAGTATGGCAAAGATATAAAAATTATTGATATTAAACAAATCTTAAGATAAATTTTTCCTTATATCACACTCTATGACCATAATCTTTTGAAAAACAGAAATAAATTCATAATTTTGCAAAAATTATGTACTAAACTAAAAAAAACACCAACCTAACAAGATTATGAAGCAATTTTTACTACTCATTTCGCTCCTTATATCAATATCTGCCTATGCACAAACGATGCGAGAGCAGATTGCAGCCAATCCAAACTTAGCGGGAGGCATCTACACTGCATATATGGTAAGTGAGCAGGAGCATGTAGCTCCACCAAAGGGGTACAAACCATTCTACATTTCACATTATGGTCGTCATGGCTCTCGCTATCAGACCGCGCAGGAGAAGTACGACCAGCCAGCAGTGCTTTTGGAGCAGGCATACAAAGATGGTAAACTCACAGAGCTTGGCGTAAGTCTAATGCAGCGTGTGCGAATTATAGCTGATGATGCCCACATGCGTGCTGGTGACCTTTCAGCGCGTGGTGAGAGGGAACAGAAGGGTATCGCAGAGCGTATGGCAACTCTTTATCCAGAGGTCTTTTCAGGGAAGAATGGTAACAATATCACCTGCTTTGCCTCTCCATCTGTGCGTTGCGTGATGAGCATGGCAGCATTTACTGAGCGACTAAAGGAGATATATCCAAAGCTCAACATTGCTCGCAATGCATCTGCACACGATATTCATATCACTCGCCCAGAGAAGAATATGGATACCTTCTACAAAACAGCCCGCACAATGGCTAAAAAGTACCAGCAGCAACAGACTGATGACAAGGCATTTGTATGTCGCATTTTTAATGACTACCACTACGCCTTTAAGCAGATTTGCAAAGTCTACAACAGCACTGATACCCACCTATTTATGGGCAACATGCACGACTTGGCAATGATTATTCAGAACTTTGACACTCTACCAGAGTTGCATGACATCTTCACTGAGGATGAGCGATACAAGATGTGGCATCTGTTTAACATCCGTCGCTACATGACTTATGGTCCATCTATCGACTACGGCGATGTTCGCAATGAGGATGGCAAGTTGCTTCTGCGTGATATTATTGAGCGTGCCGACGACGTTATCTCAGGCAAAACTGCCGACCAAGCAGCAACACTACGCTTTGGTCACGACTCTGCTATAATTCCACTACTTGCAATAATGCACGCTGAGGGTTGCGATGGTCGTGTGTCGTTTGCAAATATTGAGCGACTGCCAGAGGTATGGTGCGATAGCCGCGTAACATCTATGTCTGTGAATGTGCAGTTTATATTCTACCGCAATAAGAAGGGCGATGTACTTGTTCGCTTACTGCACAGTGAACGCGACATCAGAATCCCAGTAAAATCAGAGAATTATCCTTTCTATCGCTGGGAGGATTTACGTAGTTACTGCCTATCTCAGTGCCAGCCAGAAGCACGATAGTTGCAATTTATCTTGCATTTTATAATTCTTATAATTATCTTTGTAGGATAAATTAAACTATTAAACACGATAATATGGGGAAAATTATACTTACCGGCGACCGTCCAACTGGTCGTCTTCACTTAGGTCACTTTGTTGGCTCACTCTCTCGCCGTGTAGAGTTACAGAACTCTGGCGAATTTGAGAAGATCTTTATCATGATTGCCGATGCCCAGGCTCTTACTGACAATGCAGACAATCCCGATAAGGTACGCCAGAATATTATTGAGGTGGCTCTTGACTACCTCTCTTGCGGCATTGACCCAAATATTTCAACAATCTTTATCCAGTCGCAGGTGGCTGAGTTGTGTGAGCTTGCATTTTACTATATGAACCTTGTAACGGTCTCTCGTCTGCAGCGCAATCCGACTGTCAAGACCGAGATTAAGATGCGAGGCTTCTCAGAGGATGTTTCAGAGGGCGATACTACACAGAAGAGGGGTATTCCAGTAGGTTTTTTCACCTACCCTATCTCTCAGGCTGCCGACATTACCGCCTTTAAGGCAACTACAGTGCCTGTAGGCGAGGACCAGGAGCCAATGATTGAGCAGACCCGCGAGATTGTGCATAAGTTCAACTCTATCTACGGTCAGACCCTTGTAACTCCAGAGATTCTTCTACCTTCTAATAGTGTATGCATGCGTCTACCAGGAACAGATGGCAAGGCAAAGATGAGTAAGTCTCTTGGTAACTGCATCTACCTCTCTGATTCAGAGAAGGAGGTTAAGCAGAAGGTTATGGGTATGTATACTGACCCTAACCACCTGCGCGTTGAGGACCCAGGACAGGTTGAGGGCAACTGCGTATTTACATACCTTGATGCATTCTGTCGTCCAGAGCACTTTGCACTCTATCTTCCTGAGTATGAGAGCCTTGATGCACTTAAGGAGCACTATCGCCGTGGTGGTCTTGGTGATGTTAAGTGTAAGAAGTTCTTGATTGCTATTCTCAACGAGCTACTTGCTCCTTTCCGTGAGCGCAGAGCATACTGGGAGCAGAATATTGAGGAGGTATATCGCATCCTTGAGCAGGGCTCTGCTGAGGCACGCGCTGTTGCAGCTCAGACCCTTAACGAAGTGCGCGATGCGATGAAGATTAACTACTTTGCAGACCGTGAGCTTATAGCTGAACAGGCTGCTCGCTACAAGGCAGAGCATAAATAGTTGGCAATGGAGATTATTGAAGAGTCCAAATATATCAAACCCGCGGGGCGAGAGAAGATATACCGCTGGTTTCTGCGCCTGACAAAGCGACTGAGCGAGCGACAGATGCTCGCCATCCTCGCTGTTATTGTCGGTGCGCTTGCCGGCTTGGGTACTTATCTGTTTGAGGTGCTGCTGCACTTTATCAAAAGTTGCCTGGTAAATTGGTTTGATGTTGATACTTTTCATATTCTCTACCTTATCTATCCTGGTATCGGTATTGTCCTTGCAACACTCTTTGTGAAGTATATTGTCAAGGATAACATCTCGGAGGGCGTTACGCGAGTACTCTATGCGATGTCCAGCCGAGGCTCGCGCATTGCGGGACATAACTGTTGGACCTCTGTCGTGGGCGGTGCTACAACAATCGGCTTCGGTGGCTCTGTAGGTCCTGAGGCACCTATTGTGCTTACCGGTGCTGCCATCGGCTCAAATGTCGGTAAACTTGCTAAGCTGAACTACCGAAATATCACGCTTCTGCTCTGTTGTGGTGCTGGTGCTGCCGTAGCATCAATCTTCAAGGCACCAATTACGGGCGTAGTCTTTGTGCTTGAGATTCTGATGCTTGACATCACCTCGGCAAGTGTAATTCCACTACTTATCTCGTCTGTCACAGCGACGACTATCGCCATTGTACTTCGTGGTTGGGACCCGATTATCTCCGTAACACTCTCTCCAGCAGATGCCTTCCAGATTAAGCAGATACCACTCTTTATAATGCTTGGATGTATCTGTGGAGTGATGTCCTACTACTTTACCAGCGCTAATGCAGCTATTGGCAAGCGTATCGGGGCAATCAAGAGTCAATACAAGAAGTGGATTGTCGGAGGTAGCATATTGGGTCTGCTCATTTTCCTCTTCCCTCCGCTCTACGGCGAGGGTTATGAGGCTTTTGTATCGCTTATGCACGGCGATAAGCAGACAATCTTTGAGAACTCGCTCTTCTACACCTTTAAGGATATAGACTGGGTGGTGCTGATATATATTATCGCCACGATGTTCTTTAAGGTTATCGCTACCGCCACAACAAATGCCTCAGGAGGTGTGGGTGGAACATTTGCCCCTTCGCTCTTTGTGGGTGCATTTACGGGAGCTTCATTGGCACTTTTCTGTCAGTTATGCTTTGGCTGGGAAATTTCGATTGCCACATTTACACTTGTCGGCATGGCGGGTGTTATGGCGGGAGTGATGAATGCTCCGCTGACATCTATCTTCCTAATTGCCGAGCTATCAAACGGTTATGGACTATTCATTCCGCTGATGATTGTTGCTTGTATCGCCTTTGCAGTAGGATACTATCTTGACCCTGACTCAATTTATACAAAGCGTCTGAGGGTTAAAGGCGAACTTTTAACGCACGACAAAGACCAGTCGGTGCTTGTCTTTCTGAAGTTAGACGAGCTGATGGAGAATGACTTTGCTCGTCTGCGCGAGAGTGCAACCCTTGGCGATGTGGTCTCTATTATCGCTACCGCCCGCAGAAATATATTTCCTGTGATTGATAACTTCGGGCATCTTCTGGGTATTGTTCAGCTTGATGACCTTCGTGAGGATATGTTCAAGCACGAGAAGTGGGGCAATCCTATAACCTCATACATGATTCAGCCACCTGATAAAATTATAGAGAAGGAGCAGATTCAGGAGGTACTTCCTCGTTTTGAGCAGAACCACACATGGATGCTACCAGTGGTAGATAAACAGAATAGATACAAAGGCTTTATCTCCAAATCCCGAATACTCAATGCCTATCGCGAACAACTTGTAAATATATCTCAATAATTATGAGCGATATAAAACTATTGATGCTGGATTTTGACGGCACTACTGCAAATACCCTTCCAAGCATTCTCTATTGTGCAGATAAGGTGTGCACAGAGGCGGGATATACCCTTGACCGCGAACTACTTACGAAGAATATGGGGTATACCACCGAGGAGGCATTCCGTGTTCTTACAGGGCGTAATGATGAGGAGTTTATAACTCGTATCTCAGCACGTTACCGTGAGCTCTATATCTCTGAGGGTCTTGATATGATTACACTCTTTGATGGCGTGCTGGAAACAATGGAGCGCCTGACTGCCGAGGGTATTAAGTTTGCCATTACTACAAATAATGTTACTCCAATTATAGAGTATACAGCAAAGAATCTCGGCATGGCACCATATCTTGACAATATAGTCTGCCTTGATACTGTATCAAAGGGCAAACCTGCTCCAGATATCGCTTTTGAGTCAATACGTCGTGCTGGCACTACTATTGAGACCTCAGTAGTGGTCGGTGACTCAACTTTTGACATGGGTATGGGTAAAAACGCGGGCTGTCGCTGCTGTGGCGTAACATACGGTAGCCACGACCGCAAAACCCTTACTGAAGCGGGTGCTAAGTGGGTCGTTGATGACTTTAGGGAGATTATAGATATCGTTCTTGGCTAATGGCAGCACCGCAAATTACAATATACACAGATGGCTCGTCGCTTGGCAATCCAGGCAAGGGGGGCTATGGCGTTGTACTTATTAGCGGACCACACCGCAAGGAGCTCTCTGCAGGTTTTCGACTGACAACAAATAACCGTATGGAGCTTATGGCTGTCTGCGTAGCTCTTGAGGCTCTGAAGTTTGAGGGCTCAGAGGTCACAATATATTCAGACTCTAAATATGTTGTTGATGCAGTTACTCAGCGCTGGGTCTTTGGTTGGGCAAAGAAGGGCTTTAACGGCAAGAAGAATCCCGACCTTTGGATGCGATTCTTAGCTGTTTACCGAAAGCATAATGTCCGTTTTGTCTGGATTAAGGGTCACGCTGAGACTGTAGAGAATAACCGTTGTGATACACTTGCCGTCGCAGCTGCAAATGGAGCAACGCTCCTTGAGGATACGGGATACCAGCCAGAATAGAGTTCACAAAAAAAGACCTCTCAGCCAAAAGCGAGAGGTCTTTCTTATAAGGCATTCACCACTATTTCAATGCAGCAAGCTGCTCGCGGATAGCGGCAATCTTAGCCTCAGCATCTGCCTGCTTTGCGCGCTCATTTGCAACAACCTGAGCAGGTGCAGAGTTTACAAAGCGCTCGTTAGAGAGTTTCTTCATCACTGAAGCAAGGAAGCCCTCATAGTAAGCAAGGTCCTTCTCAAGCTTTGCAATCTCCTCCTCAACATTCACATTCTCGCCCATAGGAACGAAGTACTGTGTAGTCTTAACGATAAATCCAGCATCTGTAGCGCTCTTCTCAGTCACTGCTGTCACAGCCGAGAGGTTACCCATCTTGACAAGCACAGCCTCAAATTCACGTGGATAGTTCTCATCCACTACAACCTTCAGCTCCAGAGCCTCCTTCTGTGGCATATTCTTCTGCTTGCGGACATTACGCAGAGCAGATACAGCCTCCTGGACAAGGGCAAAGCGGGCAAGAAGTGTCTCGTCAGTATCCTCTACCTTTGGCATTGGGCTAACCATAATAGACTCGCCCTCGGCACGAGGTGCAAGGTCCTGCCAAATCTCCTCTGTCACAAATGGCATAAATGGATGCAGAACGAGCATCAGCTGCTCAAAGAACAGCTTTGTCTGCTCTACAGTAAGCTTATCAGCTGGAGTGCCGTATGCTGGCTTAACAATCTCAAGGTACCAACCACTAAAGTCGTCCCAGAAGAGCTTATAAGCGACCATCAGAGCCTCAGAGATGCGGTAATTCTTGAAGTTCTCCTCAATCTCGGCAAGAGCAGCGTTAAGCTTTGCGCGGAACCAAGCAATGCCAGCGGCATTATTCTCGCTCTGAGCAAGTGTTTCGTCTACATTCCAGCCATTGATAAGGCGATATGCGTTCCAAATCTTATTACCGAAGTTACGACCCTGCTCGCAGAGTGCATCGTCAAACATCAAGTCGTTACCTGCACTTGAGCAGAGCATCATAGCCACACGAACACCATCAGCACCATACTTTGCAATAAGATCCAGTGGGTCTGGAGAGTTACCAAGCTGCTTACTCATCTTACGACCAATCTTATCGCGCACAATACCTGTAAAGTAGACATTGTGGAATGGCATCTGACTGCGGTACTCATAGCCCGCCATAATCATACGAGCCACCCAGAAGAAGATAATATCTGGACCTGTTACAAGGTCGTTTGTTGGATAGTAGTAGCGAATCTGCTCGTTATCAGGGTTGCGAATACCGTCAAAGACAGATATTGGCCAGAGCCAAGAGCTAAACCACGTATCAAGCACATCCTCATCCTGACGAAGATCCGCAAGGGTAAGTGTGCTGTCGCCACTCTTCTGCTGCGCAAGAACAAGAGCCTCCTCGGCACTCTGAGCAACCACATAACCACCCTTTGGAAGGTAATATGCAGGTATGCGCTGACCCCACCAGAGCTGGCGGCTGATACACCAATCCTTGATATTCTCCATCCAGTGGCGGTATGTATTCTTATACTTCTCCGGCACAAAGCGAATTACATCCTCAAGCACAGCCTTTGTTGCAGGCTTTGCAATCTCAGACATAGACATAAACCACTGCATAGAGAGCTTTGGCTCAATAGCCACACCAGTACGCTCTGAATAACCGACATTGTTTGTATAAGCCTCGGTCTTCTCCATAAGACCTGCAGCCTCAAGATCCTTCTCAATCTGCTTGCGGCACTCAAAGCGGTCCATGCCAACATAAAGACCCACCTTGTCGTTAATAGTACCGTCATCATTGAAGATATCAATAGTCTCAAGGGCATACTTCTCGCCCAGCATATAGTCATTTACATCGTGCGCAGGGGTAACCTTAAGCGCACCAGTACCGAACTCAATATCTACATACTCGTCACGGATAATCGGAATAGAGCGACCAACGAGCGGAACAATCACACGTGCACCCTCAGCAATATCTGCATAGCGAGGGTCGTTAGGGTTAAGACACACTGCGCTATCACCCAAAATAGTCTCTGGACGTGTTGTAGCAACGATAATATTGCGGTCTGTACCCTCAAGTTTATAACGTAAGTAGTAGAGCTTACCCTGTGACTCCTTGTATATCACCTCCTCATCTGAAAGAGCTGTCTTTGCCGATGGGTCCCAGTGAACCATTCTTACACCACGGTAAATCTTTCCCTTGTTGTAGAGGTCACAGAATACCTTAATAACGCCCTCTGTACGAGCCTCATCCATAGTAAAGCAGGTGCGGTCCCAGTCACATGATGCACCGAGCTTGCGCAGCTGCTTGAGGATAATACCGCCGTGCTTCTCCTTCCACTCCCACGCATGAGCAAGGAACTGCTCGCGGGTAAGTGACGACTTATCTATACCCTCAGCCTTGAGCTTAGCTACAACCTTTGCCTCTGTAGCGATACTTGCGTGGTCAGTACCTGGTACCCAGCAAGCATTCTTACCGAGCATACGAGCACGACGCACCAGTACATCCTGAAGCGTATTGTTAAGCATGTGTCCCATATGTAGCATACCTGTCACATTTGGTGGCGGGATAACAATAGTATAAGGCTCACGCTCATCTGGCTCTGAATGGAAAAGATTGTGGTCGCACCAATAGTCGTACCACTTCTGTTCAATCTCCTGTGGAGTGTACTTATCAGCTATTTGCATATCTATAATTGTTTTTTGTATTTTCAATCCATACAACTATTCAACCTGCAAAGATAGTAATTTTTATTATAAAAATAGTACTTTTTATACCACTATTATACTGAAAGTGTATTTTTTAACGTTTGAGCATTGAAGTACAGAGAAAAAGTATTATCTTTGTACGATTATAACTGTACCCATAACTGGGCGATATATTGAACAGATATGAAAAAAGAAGATTTCGATATTTTATTTGATGAAAAGGGGCTTCCTGCAGAGTTTGCAGATAGAAAGATACAGGCAATCCCTATTATTGCTGGCGATGATGAGGCGGAAGAGCACACCAATTTGCCAGAGGTTTTACCTATCCTCACACTGCGCAACTCAGTCCTATTCCCAGGAGCTGTAACCCCTATAACTGTCGGCAGAGAGAAGAGCATGACCCTTGTGCGTGCCGTAAATGCTGGTGACGGTCTACTTGGAGCTGTACTTCAGCGTAATCCTGAGATTGAGACACCTACGCCAGATGATATGTATCGTGTAGGTACTGCTGCGCGTATTCTCAAGATTCTTGAGATGCCAAATGGTAACCTTACTGTTATCCTCTCTGGTCTTGAGAAGATTGAGATTGGTGAGTATATATCTACAGATCCATTCTTCAAGGCTACTGTAACTCCACTTTTAGACTCAACACCTGAGAGGAACAACCCTGAGTTTAATGCCCTTGTAGAGGCGGTACGTGATACAGCTTTGCGTATTATCAGCATCTCACCTACAATGCCTAAGGAGGCGACTTTTGCCATTAAGAACATCGACTCACCACGCGGTACTATCAACTTCATCTGCTCTAACCTTGAGTTCTCGGATGACGACCGTCAAGCTCTACTTGAGGCTCCAGGTCTACTTGCCCGCTCACGCAAGCTTCTTGAGATTCTTATCCGTGAGCAGCAGCTTCTGGAGCTGAAGCAGGAGATTCAGGAGAAGGTCAAAACAGAGATAGACAAGCAGCAGCGCGACTACTACCTACAGCAGCAGATGCGAACAATACAGGAGGAGCTTGGCGACGATGTAAATGGCGATGTGGAGCGTCTGCGTGAGGCTGCGAAGAAGAAGTCGTGGAAAAAGGAGGTTGCCGAGATTTTTGACAAGGAGCTATCTAAGTTGGAGCGTCTAAATCCAGCTATTGCTGAGTACTCTATACAGATTACCTACCTCAACCTTATGCTTGACCTGCCATGGGATGAGGTTACAAAGGACAATCTCGACCTTAATTGTGCACGCGAGCAGCTTGATGCCGACCACTTTGGTCTTGAGGAGGTTAAGGACCGCATTCTTGAGCACCTTGCGGTAATAAAGCTCAAGGGCGACCTTAAGTCCCCAATTCTCTGCCTCTATGGCCCTCCAGGAGTTGGTAAGACATCGCTCGGTAAGAGTGTGGCGACCGCTCTGGGTAGGAAGTTTGGCAGAATAGCCCTCGGAGGACTGCACGACGAGTCAGAGATTCGCGGTCATCGCCGTACATATATCGGCGCTATGCCTGGTCGTGTAATTGAGACTATCAAGCGTTGTGGCTCTTCAAATCCAGTGATTATCCTTGACGAGGTGGACAAGATGACCGTCTCTAACCACGGCGACCCATCATCAGCGCTGCTTGAGGTACTTGACCCTGAGCAGAATACAACTTTCCACGACAACTATCTTGACGTGGAGTATGACCTGTCAAAGGTGCTATTTATCGCCACTGCAAATGATATAAGCTCTATAAATCCAGCCCTACGCGACCGTATGGAGCTAATCAATATCTCTGGTTATATCCTTGAGGATAAGATTCAGATTGCACAGAAGCACCTGATCGCTAAGCAGAGCGAGGCACATGGTCTAAAGGAGGGTGATATGACCTTTACCAGCGAGATTCTACAGAAGATTATCTCTGACTACACTCGTGAGTCGGGTGTGCGCTCACTTGACAAGTGTCTTGCTAAGATTGCTCGCCATCGTGCAAAGAATATCGCCTTTGAGGAGCAGTACAACCCTGAGATTTCAGCTGAGGATGTTGTGCGCATACTTGGTAAGGCTAAGTATATCAACGACCAGTATGAGATTAAGGATATGGTCGGCGTGGTTACCGGTCTTGCATGGACAAGCGTTGGAGGAGATATCCTCTACATTGAGTCAATACTTACCCCTGGCAAGGGCAAGCTCTCGCTTACGGGTAACCTTGGCGATGTGATGAAGGAGTCTGCAACAATAGCCTTTGAGTGGGTTAAGGCTCACCACAAGGAGCTTAATATTGACCCAGAGATGTTTGAGAAGAACGACCTTAATATCCACGTTCCTGAGGGAGCCACTCCAAAGGATGGTCCAAGCGCAGGTATTACGATGATAACATCTATAGTCTCTACATTCACTGGTCGCAAAGTTCGCGAGCGCATTGCAATGACTGGCGAGACTACTCTTCGTGGTCGCGTAACACCTATTGGCGGCGTAAAGGAGAAGGTGCTTGCCGCAAAGCGTGCGGGCATTAACACAATCCTTATTCCAGAGGAGAACCGCAAGGATGTAGAGGAGATTAAGAGCGAATATTTGGAGGGTATAACATTCCACTATGTTCGCACAAATGAGCAGGTACTTCAATTAGCACTTGAGTAGTATGAAATTTATAGCAATTATCCCTGCAAGGTATGCCAGCACACGCTTTCCGGCAAAACCCCTTGCAATGCTCGGAGGCAAGCGCGTAATTGAGCGCGTATATGAGCAGGTGGTTGGCACTCTTGATGACGCAGTAGTGGCAACAGACGACGAGCGAATATATGATGCCGTAAAGGCTTTTGGTGGCAAGGTGGAGATGACCTCTACAGCCCACCGCAGTGGCACTGATCGCTGCTGGGAGGCGTACCAGAAGCATGGTGTTGAGGCAGATGTTGTGATAAATGTGCAGGGCGACGAGCCTTTTATTCAGCCATCACAGCTACTTGCACTAAAGGCGTGTTTTGACAATCCCACGACCGATATTGCAACTCTTGTAAAGCCATTCTCAGCAGAGGATGGCTTTGCCGCTTTAGAGAACCCAAACTCTCCTAAGGTGGTGGTAGACAGCACAATGCACGCTCTATATTTCTCTCGCTCTGTAATTCCATATCTGCGCGGAGTGGAGAAGGAGCAGTGGCTTACACGTCACACATTCTACAAGCATATCGGCATCTACGGTTTCCGTACTAAGGTACTTGGCGAGGTTACTGCCCTGCCGCAGTCATCGCTTGAGATTGCTGAGTCTTTAGAGCAGTTGCGTTGGCTTGAGAATGGCTATAAAATCGGTGTTGGTATCTCTAACGTTGAGACTATCGGCATCGACACACCAGAGGACCTTGCACGAGCAGAGGAGTTTTTGAAGAACCTAAAATAACAAATACCTATGAAGAAGAACCTTTTAACGCTATTATTAGCTGTAGCAGTAGTGGCAACGGCAAATGCTGAGTGGAAAATCGCAGGCGACAAAATCAAAACATCGTGGGCAGAGACTCTTGACCCACAGAATGTACTTCCAGAGTACCCTCGTCCACAGCTTGAGCGTGGTGAGTGGTTAAACCTCAACGGATTATGGAGTTACGCCATAACAGCTCTTGCAGATGCAAAGCCAAGCAGTTTTGAGGGAGAGATTCTCGTACCATTTGCTATTGAGTCAGCACTTTCAGGCGTACAGAAAACCCTTAAACCAACAGATATTCTTTGGTATGAGCGTACCTTTACTGTACCAGCAAAGTGGGCTTCACAGCGCGTTATGCTCAACTTTGGCGCTGTAGATTGGAGTGCAGATGTCTATGTAAACGATATCCTTGTAGGTAGCCACACCGGTGGTTATGCTCCATTCTCAATGGATATTACCGCTGCTCTGAAGAAGGGCGAGCAGCGTCTTACAGTTCGTGTTTGGGACCCATCTGATACTGTTCACCACCCAGTGGGCAAGCAGCGTCTTAACCCAAGCGGCATTTGGTACACTGCCGTATCTGGTATTTGGCAGACTGTATGGATTGAGCCTGTGTCAAAGGTTAATAATATAAAAGGTATAACAACCGACTGCGACATTGTTCGTGGAGAGATTTATGCAGATGTTGAGTGCGCGAATAACAATGGTGTACTAAATATTGAGGTTAAGGATGGCGACAAGGTTGTCTGCACAACAAAGGTTGTTTGTGGCGCACGTGCTACCCTGCCTATAAAGGAGGCGAAGCTCTGGAGTCCAAACGCTCCACACCTCTACGACCTTAACATCACCCTTGAGCAGGGCGGAAAGGTTGTAGACAGCGCAAAGTCTTATGCTGCACTGCGTAAGTTCTCTACAGAGCGCGATAATATGGGTCATCTGCGTATGACACTTAACGGTGAGCCTATATTTATGTACGGTCCACTTGATCAGGGTTGGTGGCCAGATGGATTATATACAGCTCCGACAGACGAGGCTCTACTGAGCGATGTAATTCTTACAAAGGAGCTCGGCTTTAACACTATCCGCAAGCATATCAAGGTTGAGCCAGCACGCTGGTACTACCACTGCGACCGCGAGGGTATTATCGTATGGCAGGATATGCCTTGCCTTGCACTCTACAACGGCAATAGCAAGGGCGGCATGTGGGGTCGCAACAACATAGGTGGCGGTAGTGACTCGCCTGTAACCCGCGAGGAGAAGAACATCTACTACAAGGAGTGGAAGGAGATTATGGATGCACTGCGCTTCTTCCCATCTATCGGCGTATGGGTACCATTTAACGAGGCGTGGGGTCAGTTTGATACAGAGGCTGTAGCCGAGTGGACAGCCGCATACGACCCTACAAGACTTATCAATGCGGCAAGTGGTGGAAACCTTCGTCTGTGTGGCGATATTCTTGATATTCACAACTACCCTGCTCCGTCTATGCCATTCCACAGCTCAGACTTTGTAGTTGTTCTTGGCGAGTATGGTGGTATTGGCTACCCTATCAAGGAGCACCTGTGGTGGAACAAGCGCAACTGGGGTTATATCCAGTTTAACAACACCGATGAGGTTACTGCAGAGTATGTAAAGTATGCTACAAAGCTGAAGGATTTCATCCCACAGGGTATGTCAGCTGCAATCTACACCCAGACAACAGATGTAGAGGGCGAGGTAAATGGTTTTGTAACTTACGACCGCAAGGTAGTAAAGATGGATAAGGCAAAAGTTAACAAGATTAACACAGAAATTATAAATCTTCTCAAATAATGAAACCAATTTTTATAGCGGGTCCTTGTGTTATTGAGAGCGCAGAAGTTCTTGATACTGTAGCCGAGCGCATTGTAGGTATTAACAATAGTTTAGGCACTGAGATTATCTTCAAGGCATCTTTTGACAAGGCAAACCGCACCTCAATATCATCTTACCGTGGCGTAGGCATAGAGCGCGGATTGCAGATGCTTGCCGATGTAAAGAGTAAGTGGGGACTGAAGCTTATAACCGACATCCACGAGGCTTGGCAGGCAGATATTGCAGGTCAGGTGGTAGATGTACTTCAGATACCTGCCTTCCTCTGTCGTCAGACAGACCTGCTTGTAGCAGCGGCAAAGACGGGCAAAGTCGTGAATATCAAAAAGGCTCAGTTTCTCTCTGGCGTAGATATGAAGTATCCTTATCAGAAGGCGGTTGAGTCTGGCGCAAGTGAAGTTTGGCTTACCGAGCGCGGAAATAGCTTTGGGTATAACAACCTTGTTGTAGACTTCCGCAATATTCCCGACATGCTTACTATCACTCCTCGCGTGATTATGGACTGCACACACTCAGTTCAGCGCCCAGGTGCTGCGGGTGGTAAGACAGGTGGCAATAGAGAGTATGTTCCTGCAATGGCGCTTGCTGCAAAGGCTTTTGGCGCTACGGGTTACTTCTTTGAGGTACACCCCGACCCAGACAATGCTCTGAGCGATGGACCAAATATGCTCTGCCTTGAGAATCTCGAAAATGTAATTAAAACACTATTATAGTTATGGACAAAAGACAACTGATACTCGATGTAGCTACAGACGCACTGCAAACAGAGGCAGATGCACTTCTGCGAATAAAGCGCGATCTTGGCGACGAGTTTGTGCGCGCAGTTGAGAGTATTTTAGAGTGTAACGGCAAGGTGATTATGACTGGCATGGGCAAGAGTGGTCTTGTGGCAAAGAAGATTGCGGCTACCCTTGCAAGCACTGGTACACCAAGCTTCTACATGCACCCTGGAGAGGCATTTCATGGTGATTTGGGTATGATTTCAAAGGGCGATATTGTAATTGCGCTCTCATACTCTGGCGAGACTGATGAGGTACTGAAAATTGTGCCATTTATCCACGACAATGGCAACACACTTATCTCAATGACTGGAAATAGCAACTCTTCACTTGCAAAGAACTCCGACATTCACCTTGATGTAAGGGTTGAGCGCGAGGCGTGTATCCTGCACCTTGCACCTACAACCTCTACAACCGCACAGCTTGCCATGGGCGACGCCCTTGCATGTGCGCTAATGAAGGTGCGCAACTTCACCTCTATGGACTACGCTCGCCTGCACCCAGGTGGTAGCCTTGGTCGCCGACTGCTGATGACCGTTGGTAATGTTATGCACCGCACTGAGCTTCCAGTAGTAGACGAGAGCTGTTCGGCTACAGAGATGATTCAGCGAATATCTCAGGGTGGTCTTGGACTTATTGTAATATGCCGTGGAGAGGAGATTTTGGGCATTGTAACCGATGGTGATGTTCGCCGAGCAATGGAGAGCAAACAGGCTGAGTTCTTCAACATTCGCCCAATGGATATTGCTACCCCATCGCCAAAGATGATTCACCCAGAGGAGAAACTTATTGAGGCGGAGAAGATGATGACTCGTCACAAGATTAACTCTCTGCTTGTTGTAGATGGCAACAAACACTTGGTGGGAGTAATTCAGATTTACGACATTAAACTATAATTTATAGAACATACCTACAAACCTAAAGACAACTAACTATGGGCTTTCTAACACCTCCTGCAAAAAAGCCGCTATTGGCTGCAGACAAAATTGACAAGGAGTACAAGAGAATGCGACTCAAGGTATTCCTCGGCATCTACTTGGGCTACGCTGCCTACTACCTTGTACGCAAAAATCTCTCACTCGCCGCACCTGGAATGATTGAGGAGGGACTTATTGACAAGGCTGGTGCAGGTCTTGCAATGTCGGGTATTCCTATCGCTTACGCAGTAAGTAAGTTTATCATGGGCAGCATCTCTGACCGCTCAGATGCACGCAAATTTATGACCGTAGGTCTTATTCTCTCATCGCTTGTGATGATTTTGGCGGGCATACTACCATACCCTGCGGGCGTAGATGGCAACTACTCTATTACAGTGGGATTGATGTTTGTCTTTATGCTCTTTGCAGGATGGCTCTCTGGTATGGGCTGGCCTCCATGCGGACGTGTGCTTGCACACTGGTTCTCTACCAACGAGCGAAGTTTTAAGATGTCCGTATGGAACACGGCTCACAATGTCGGCAATGGTACGTTGGGTCTACTTATCCCTGCAGGAATTATCATATTTACAACCTTAGGCATTACAGAGACTTGGCGTGCAGCATTTATTATTCCTGCCACTGTAGCACTACTATTGGCTCTCTTCTGTTGGTGGGCTATACGCGACACACCAGAGTCTTGCGGTCTACCTGCTATTGAAGAGTATAGAAACGACCACTCTGGCGCAAAGGCTGCGAAGGGTGAGGAGGAGAAGATTCCATTCCGTCGTCTATTTGTGGACTATATTCTAAAGAATAGAATGCTCTGGCTTATCGCCTTTGCAAATGTCTTTGTATATCTTATCCGCTATGGTATTGCCGACTGGTCGCCTACATACCTTACAGAGGTTTTCCAGTGGGACAAGGACTCCGCATCTATCGCATACGCTGTTCGTGAGTATGCTGGTATCCCTGGAACAATCCTCGGTGGTTGGATATCTACAAAGTTCTTTAATGGTCGTTGCGCGCCTGTAAATGTAATATTCCTCATTGCCGTAACTATCGGCATTCTTGGATATTGGCAGGCAGATGTTGTTGCTGCTGCAACACATATTCCTATTACATGGATTATCTACACATCACTTGCCATTATCGGTGGTGCTATTTATGCTCCAGTGGCTATGATTGGTGTTCAGGGACTGGCTATTGTTCCGAAGAATGCTGCGGGTACTGCCGCTGGCTTCTTGGGTCTATTTGGATACCTGCTTGGTGATGCTGTACTCTCTAAGATTGTGCTTGGTAACATTGCACAGAGCTCTCTTGGCTGGAATGCCACCTTCTGGGTATTTGTTGTTGGTGCGCTTTTAGCAGCTGTAATTTGTGCTGTATCATGGGGTAAGGAGAAGCGCATGATGGAGGAGCGCATTGCTGCAGCTAATAAGTAGTAGTATGTACAAAAACTTACAAGATTATATTGCAACACTACAGAGTGCCGGTGAGTTGATTCGCATCGGCACTCCAGTTTCATCTGTTTACGAAATTGCAGAGCTTACAGACCGTCAGGCAAAGAGTCCTGGTGGCGGTAAGGCACTGCTGTTTGAGAATACAGACACAGGATTTCCCGTCCTAACAAATATGATGGGCTCCGAGAGGCGCATATCGCTTGCTTTAGGGGTTGAGAAGAGCGAGGATATATCTGCTCGTATTGATGCCCTACTGTCTCAAGTACTCTCACCCAAAGAGAGCCTTACTGACAAGCTCAAGATGCTTCCTCTGCTTGGTGAGGTGGCAAAGTGGTTTCCGCGCAAGCTAAAGCGTCGTGGGGAGTGTCAGCAGGTTATTCTCAAGGGCGAGAAGGCGTCACTTGACCTGCTTCCAATACTCAAAAGCTGGGGTTGCGATGGTGGTCGTTTTGTGACGTTGCCAATGGTGAACACCCTTGACCCATATACAGGTGTGAGAAACGTAGGCATGTACCGCATGCAGCTCTTTGACAGCCACACTACCGGCATGCACTGGCATCGCCACAAGACTGGCGCACGACATTATGATGGCTACAAGGCATTAGGCAAACCTATGCCCGTATCGGTAGCTATTGGCGGCGACCCAGCATATACCTACGCCGCGACAGCACCTATGCCAGACAATATGGATGAGTATCTATTGGCTGGTTTCTTGCGTCGTAAGCCAGTAAAATTGGTCAAGTGTATAACAAATGACATCTATGTGCCAGATGATTGCGACTTTGTTATTGAGGGCTATGTAGATACCTCCGAGCCGCTTGCTATAGAGGGAGATTTTGGCGACCACACCGGCTTCTACTCACTCAAAGACCTCTATCCTCGCTTTCATGTCACAGCAATAACACACCGTAGGGATGCAGTATATCCTGCAACGGTGGTTGGTATTCCACCACAGGAGGATGCCTATATATCTATCGCTACAGAGAGGATATTCCTTGCACCTATACGCCTTGTTATGCAGCCAGAGATTGTTGATATGACAATGCCAACTGCAGGAACGTCACACAATATAGCTATCATCTCGCTCAAGAGCAGATACTTAGGTCAGAGCGCCAAAGTTGCTCAGGGTATGTGGAGTGCTGGTCAGATGATGTTTAACAAGTATCTTATTCTCACGCCAGAGAGTACAGTCGTGCGTGATAGCAACCAGATTGCAGCCCTAATTCGCAACTGTAATCCTACACAGTCAATAATTCGTGGCGAGGGCATATACGACGTACTTGACCATGCAACATCTACATGTGGCTATGGCGGAAAGATGGCGTTAGACCTTACGAGGGTAACAGAGAGTAATGCCTCCCCTACCATTAGTAATATAACTCTACCTGAAGGGGTTACGATGAGTACTGCGCTTGTTGAAAAGTGGAGTGTACTACTACTTTTTGCCGATAATGCCCTCAATATTGACCTAAGCGCAATAGCGGCACAAGAGGGTGTTGGGTGCAACTGTATAGCACTCTTTGACTCTCGTGCCGAGAGTTTTGAGGCGGAGGATTTACTGTGGATTGCTGCCGCAAATACAGACCCTCGCAGGGATATAGCTCTACATGCAGGCAAGGTAACTGTAGATGCAAGGGTTAAGATTCCAGGTGTAGAGGGCAACCCTGCACGTTTTCCAAATGTTGTAACATCTACGCCTGAGGTTATTGAGGCTGTAGATAGGCGTTGGGAGGAGTATGGCATTGGCGAGTTTATAGCCTCGCCATCGCTCAAATACCGTAAACTATTGTTTAACGATAGAGCTGAGTGGTAATGGTAGATAAGCAGCAAGCAACAGGTGCGATAGTGCTTATAGTGATGATTCTCACCATCACTGCTGTGGTTTTTATTGCCAACAAAGCTAAGGTGGAGAGCGCCACTGAGCATATTGCCACAGAGCTGCAAGCCTCGCCTGAACCACAACAGCGAGATTCACTCTTCACTTTTGACCCTAATACGGTAAGCTACAATGAGCTTTTAGCTCTTGGATTTGAGAAACACACTGCCGTATCCATACTCAAATATCGCGCTCGTGGTAAGGTCTTTGAGATTGCCGAAGAGTTTGCGCTCTGCTATGGCGTAACAGACTCAATGTTTTCGGCTCTGCAGCCATATATCGTTATTGGTGAGCAGTTTAGAGCCAAGCCGAGGGCTGTCACGGACAAAGTAGACTCCCTAAAGCAACTACGACATCAGCAGTGGGAGCAAAAGCGGGCAAGTCGTACACCTCATCCATACGAGAAGTTCAGAATTGACACCGTAGGCATTGCCTATCTGCAAACTATAGGCTTTAGCTACCGTCAAGCTGAGGCGGTTATTGACTACCGCGACAGTGGCGCGGAGGGTATCAGAAATATGGCAGAACTTGCTGATTGCTGGGCAGTATCTACAGAGATGGCAGACTCACTTGCAAGGTATGTTATCTTCCCAGAGCCAAAACCCTATGGTGGTAAGGTAGAGATAAATTCTGCCGACAGCGCAACGCTGGTAACGGTGCGCGGCATAGGTCCTAAAACGGCTGGTGCCATTGTAATGTACCGCAAATTGCTCGGTGGATTTGTCAGTATTGACCAACTTTCAGAGTTAAAATGTGTTACAAGTGAAAATTTTGCACGATTTTCGAAAGAAATTTGCTGCGATAGTTGTGTTTTTTCAAAAATTGATATTAACTTTGCAACCGCTTCTGAGTTGGAGTACCATCCATATATGACTCGGCAGGCTATAAACAAGATTATTAAACTACGCAAATCGAAAGGAGGCTGGAAGTCGTTTGAAGAGATTGTAAATGATGACATATTTACTGAGGAGCAAGCTTTATCGCTTGAGCCATATCTTCATTTCGGCGAGATTCCTTTAGATTTTTTTGAGTAACAATCCAAACAGCCGGCAGACTGGGGAGGGCAGTGTCACTAACACTAACAGTCCGAACTAATGACCCAAAATGCAAAACAACAAACTAAATTAGAACAACAAATTAAAAAGGAGAAAATATTATGATTATCATGCCAGTTAAGGAGGGCGAGAATATCGAGCGCGCCCTTAAGAAGTTTAAGCGTAAGTATGAGCGTACAGGTGTTCTGAAGGAGCTTCGCGCTCGCCAGTACTTCACAAAGCCATCTATCTCAAAGCGCGAGAGAATGGCACACGCTATCTATGTTGAGAAGCTTCACCGCGAGGAGGCTGAGTAGCAAAGTCAAGGCTGTCCAATCGGGCTGCCTTTTTTTATAAACCTTAAACATTAAATAATATGGCAAACCAAAACAACTCAACCGCCAGCACAATTTGGGGACTTGTTGTGCTTGCACTTATCGCCCTTGGCGTAATTCTCGGACTGATGTTCGGAATACCTATGTATAATGTATGGCAGCAGGAGATGAGCGGACGTGCTGAGCTTGCAAAGGCAGAGCAGAATCGCCAGATTAAGATTGAGGAGGCAAAGGCAAACCTTGAGGCTGAGAAACTCAACGCACAGGCAGAAATTGAGCGTGCTAAGGGTGCTGCAGAGGCTATCCGCATTGAGAATGGCTCACTGACAACAACCTATATCCAGTATCTGTGGGTGCGCCAGCAGAATAATATTCCAGATAAGGTTGTCTATATCCCTACCGAGGCAAATCTGCCAATTCTTGAGGCTAAGAAGTAAAAAAATCAAAAAAAGGTTTGGATTTATCAGCCAAAAATAGTAACTTTGCTACATATTAAACGGGATATGATAGCAAGAATAGATATGATTGCATATATATTCCCTCTCCGAAAAATCGGGGGGGGGATTTTTGTATCTATAAATCAATAAGTTACGCGATTTTAGAAACATTTTCAGGCGACAAGAGTCCTTGTCGCCCGTACTATTTTGCATACAAACCAAAAATTTCCATTATTTAACTTAATCAACAAACACTATGAAAAACATTTTCCGTTTTCTGATGGCTGTGGCAGTTCTGCTGACAGCATCGTGTGCGAAGGAGGACATTAGTTCTTCTATCGGCGGCGGCGAGGTTGAGGTAACCTTCACCGCATCTCTTCCAGAGCTTGGTACTCGTGCCTTTGGTAATGGTGAGAATGCTAACATTCTCTTCTACAACATCTATGAGGCTGGTACTGAGAACAAACTCTCTGATTTGTGTGGCTCAGTAGAGAGCAACACAGGCGTATTCAACGTTCACATTGTTCTTCTCAAGGGTATGCAGTATGACCTTGTATTCTGGGCACAGAACAAGGATTGCGGTTACTACACTCTTAATGGCAAGCAGGTTACAGCTGTTTATGAGGGCAAGAACGCTAACGACGATGTTCGTGATGCATTCTACAACTTCATTCCTAACTTCAACCCTGCTAACCCAGAGACTACCTCTTTCGCATTGCATCGTCCATTCGCTCAGCTCAATGCAGCTGTAAAGAATAGCGACATTGAGGCTGTAGAGGCAAGTGATGTAGTGCTTACTACCAGCACAGTAGAGGTTGATACCTACACTGGTTTTAACATTGCTACTGGTGATGTTACTGGCAACAAGAGTACCGTTACTTTCGTAGCAACTGCAGTTCCTTCAGCTGAGACATTCAAAACAGACTACACCCTCCTTTCAATGAACTACCTGCTCGTTCCTAAGACAGGTATGGTTAGCAACGCTGCATTCTCTTTCAACGCTAAAAAGCCTAGCGGCGACGCATTCACATTCACTGGTACCTCTTACAACGATGTTCCACTTAAGCAGAACTATCGTACTAACATCCTCGGTGAGCTGCTTACTAAGCCTACTGAAATCGAGGTTACTATTGACGCTGAGTTTGGTGGCGAGACTGGCGAGATTGATGGTCAGACATTTATTAAGGTAAAGACTATTGAAGAGTTTAATGAGGCATTTGCTGATAACAAATACGACTTGATTATCCTTGAGGACAACATTGTTCTTAATTCAGTAGTTACCCGCGCTTCTGACCCTCTCTACACTGTTGCTAAAGGCAAGGAGCTCACTATTGACCTTAACGGCAAGAAACTCAGCTCAACATCTACTCAGATTGGCACGAACTACAATATGTTTGATGTTCACGGAACTCTGACTGTTAAGAATGGTACTCTTGAGACTAAGCACGAGGGTGAGAATATGAATTGGAACAACTCAACCAACATCTTCAATGTAACTAATGGTGGAGTTCTCAACCTTGAGGATATTACTGCAAAGAACCTCGGCGGCTCTGATATGGCATTTGTTGCTCACCTCAATAACTGGGGCGAGGTTACACTTAACGTAGAGAACTCTACTCTTGAGTCTACCTATGTTCCTGTTCGCGTATTCAACAGCGGCAATGACATGAACAATGTTACTATCAAGAACTCTACTCTAAAGGGTGTTAGCGCTGCATTCTGGGTACACAACTACACTGCTGCTGACTTCGGCGGCTCTGAGGAGAAGGCTGAGGCTCACAAGGCTCTACTCAACCTCAATATCTACAACCAGGGCAATACATTCTCTCCAGATGTAAACGGTATCCGCTATGGTTTCACCAACTCTGTTAGAGCAGATGCATACGGTATTACTAAGAGCGTTAGCGAGGATGGCACAGAGGTAACCCTCGGCTCTATTGTTGAGGATGGACTTATTCGTCGTGGCGTTGCAGGTGATGAGGGAAACAATACAATTAAGAAGGTTGTCGTTGACGAAGGTGTTACCACTCTGTATGACCGTACTTTCCGTCGTTTCTACGCTCTTGAGACAGTTGAACTTCCAAGCACATTGACAACAATTGGCGTTGCAGGTACAGGCGTATTCCAGTCTTGTACTGCATTAAAGAATATTGTTATTCCAGAGTCTGTAACCGTACTGGGTAAGGGTACTTTCCAGGAGTGCTCTTCACTTGAGTCTATCAATATCCCTGCAGGCGTTACTCGTATTGAGGATAATACATTTAATGCGTCTGGTTTAGAGTCTATTGAGTTCCACGCTGGCGTAACATACTTTGGTGCTCAGGCATTCCGTGACTGTAAGCAGCTTAAGGAGGTGGTTATCAACGCCCCTGAGTTCACTATTGTGGCAAACGCATTCGGCGTTATGGCTGGCACACTTCCTGGCACAGTTATCTATGTTGCTAACGCAGAGATGAAGGCTTATCTTGAGAGTACACTTTCATATATATCGCAGTTTGAGATTGTTGCACCTAATACTGTTTCAAGCGCAGACGATTTGATTGAAGCTCTTGAGAATGGTAAGGATGTAATTTTTGAAGATGACGTAAAAATTGAGCCTGCAAATATGAGCAATGCTTATGGAGCTACAGGTATCAATGTTAAGAATGGTCAGACTATCGATGGTAATGGTCACATACTTGACATCAAGGGTGCTGGTGGCACCTGGGATTCTGGTATCAGCACAACTGGTGGTGTTATCAAGAATATCACTGTAACAGGTTCATTCCGAGGCATCTTTATCAACCACAATAGCGATTATAGCGGTAAGGTTATTTTGGAAAATGTAACAACAACTGGTACTGTTTATACAATCTCTTGCGACCAGGGTACAAATAATGGTCTTGAAGCAACTAACTGTTCATTCTACGGTTGGACATCTTACGCAGCTACTCTTGGTGATGCTAAATTTGTAAACTGTACATTTGGTGAAGGTAGTGGCTACGCCTACTGCCGTCCATACGCTCCAACAGAGTTCGTAGGATGTAAGTTTGAGGCTGGATTTACAGTTGATCCAATTGCTAATATCTCTTTTGAGAATTGCACACTTGACGGTGTAGCTCTTACAACTGAGAATATCTCAACACTTGTAACAGACGCATCAAAGGTAACTGTAAAATAACACTCAAGACCCCCGCAGACGGTCTTAGTAGTCTGCCAGCTTTGTTAAATAAAGTTAATGGGAGAGGTCGCTCAAATGGGAGGGCGACCTCTATTTTTGTGGCTTTGGAGATATAATGACAATTTACTATCTTTGCTGTATGAAAAGTGTTGTAGAGATATTTTCAGAGCTTTCAGAGCGGTTGCAGAGCATTCCGAGCGAGGTAATTGTTCGGGCGCAAGAGCAGAATAGTTGGTTTTCACAGATTGACACCGCCATTGATGCGATACGCGAGCAGATGTTAGATAGTGACAAGTTCACCGCATGGCTTTCGGGCTACTCTATACCTGCACACGCGCCAAAGAGGGTTGCAATTATCATGGCTGGTAATATCCCTGCCGTAGGTTTTGCCGACCTGCTCTACGTAATTACCAGTGGAAACATTCCAGTAGTCAAGTACTCTTCAAAGGACCGAATACTTATGGAATACATTGTAAATGAGCTACTTACCATTGAGCCAGCGCTTAAGATTGAGCAGTACAGCGGTCAAGATGTTGATGCAGTGATTGCCACAGGCAGCGACAGCGCCGCGCTCCACTTTAGGGCGATGTTTGGCGAGATTCCTGCCCTAATTCGCGGCTCGCGTCACTCAGTTGCAGTACTTACGGGTAACGAGAGCGAAGATGACATTGCCAACCTTTCAAAAGATATCTTTACCTATTCAGGTTTAGGTTGCAGGAATGTATCGCTGATTTTTGCGCCTCATGGCTTTAATTTTAGGCTCACTGTGCCACCAATGCCTGAGGGGTATAACAACAACTATCGCCACGCCCGCGCGTTGATGACACTTCAGGGCAAGAATTTTACAGATTGTACAGGTGCGCTAATGGCGGAGGGTGGCGCTGAATTTTCACATTTTATAAGTTGCATAAACATCTGCCGCTACAGTAATATAAGCGAGGTAAAAGATTGGCTTACAAAGAACGACAGCCGTCTGCAGTGTGTAGTATCGTTAGAAAAGATACACTCGCGTTCAGTAAAATTTGGCAGAGCGCAATATCCACAACTAAATGATTATGCAGATGAGGTGGATGTTATGAATTTTTTACTATCTTTGTAGTGTGAACATTAAAACGAAACGAATATGAAGAAGTTTATTGCAATTATCTGTGCAGCGCTTGCTGTAAATATGGCAACCGCACAGCCTCCAATGGAGGGTGGTAGAGGTCAAGGTCCACGAAAAACCCCTGTAGAGCGCATCGCTGGTTTAGTGGAAGAGCTGCAGCTCACTCCAGAGCAGGCTGAGAAGTTTGCCCCAGTATATCTTGCTTATCAGGGCGAGATTCGCAAGATTCGCAAGGATCTGAAGACCCTTATGGATGGCTACAACGGCAAGGAGATTGACGAGAAGCTCGCCTTTCGCATGGTTATGGACCAACTAAATGCCGATGCCGATATTATCGCCTGCAAGAAGGAGTATATGCGTGTATTCAAGAATCACCTCACCCCTGAGCAACTCTCAAAAATCTTTATGGTTGAAAAGAAGGCTATGCGCCCTCAGCGCCCACACGGCGGACAAGGAGGTCCTGGTCGTGGTCCAAGAGGCGAGGGCGGACCAAAAGAGTAGCAACAGTCAGAAAAACAAAATATGCGAGCTATGCGGCTCGCATATTTTTTAGATATCGTGGGACAGTGGCGGCGGAACAACCTCGCCAAAGTCATAGCCTCCCCAGCGGTCGGCTATAGATGATATTGTATCTTGAAGTTCGTCCACATCAGTAAGTGTAACCAGTTTCATTCTTGTCTCCTTGAAATTTGGCAGACCCTTGAAGTAGTTAGACAGGTGGCGGCGCATCTCAAACACGCCTACCCTATCTCCCTTAATCTCTACCGACTTGGCGAGGTGCTCCTTTGCAATAGCAATACGCTCAAGAACAGATGGTTGCGGAAGAATCTCGCCAGTGTTAAGGTAGTGTCTAATCTCGCGGAAAATCCACGGGCGACCATACGTTGCGCGACCAATCATCACCGCATCCACGCCATAGCGATCAAACATCTGCTTAGCCTTTACAGCCGAGTCAATATCTCCGTTGCCGATAATTGGAATATGGATAGTCGGGTCGTTCTTAATCTTGCCAATAAGAGTCCAGTCCGCCTCGCCAGTATACATCTGGCAGCGTGTACGACCATGGATTGTAAGTGCCGCAATACCAACATCTTGCAATCGGTGAGCAATCTCCTCAATATTCTTACTCTCATCGTCCCAGCCAAGGCGAGTCTTTACTGTCACGGGCTTACGAACAGCGTTTACAATCTGGCGCGTCATCTCAACCATCAGCGGCACATCGCGCATCATACCGCTACCTGCACCACGACCCGCGATTTTCTTCATCGGACAGCCGAAGTTTATATCAATAACATCTGGATTTGCAGCCTCGGCAATCTTTGCAGCCTCTACCATCGGCTCTATCTGATTTCCATAAATCTGGATACCCACAGGGCGCTCAAAGTCCGAAATTTCAAGCTTTGCAAGCGACTTTCTCGCATCACGAATAAGCCCATCAGAGGATATAAACTCTGTAGTGACCATATCTGCACCGAAGAGCTTACACATATATCGGAACGATGGGTCGGTAACATCCTCCATCGGCGCAAGAAAAAGGGCTCTATCACAAAGTGTAATATCTGCAATCTTCATCACTTCTTTCTATATATCTGATACGAATTTACGATATTTTGCCATACGATATATGCCGTAGGTGCAACACACGAGACGGGATTAAGAAACGACTGTGCCATCCATACAGCCAGAACAGTATTTTTCTGACCCAAAGACTGCCCTCCTGCCACCTTATCTCCATATTTTGCCCCTATCTTACGACCCAAAGCGAACTGCGCAACGCAAATCACTGCCGCCACAGCTGCAAGGATAATCTCTACAGTAAGGTCCGTTGCGCTATGGTCAATAACAAATGCTGTAGTTCTGCCGACAACAACCGTAAGCGAGATAAGCCATATATAGAACGATATTCTACTATGGTCCGCCACCCACAAGGCAACCTTAGGTAGTGCAAAGCGACACAACTGACCCGCTACAAATGGGGCAATAAGCAGCGGCGCAACCTTTGTAAGTATCTGCGTAAGAGTACACTCCCCATTTCCTACCCACGAGAGGATAAAAGGAGCTACAAAGGCTGTTCCGATATTGCACAGCAGGCTATATGTGGTCATATTCTCAATATTTGCACCGAGCATTCCACCGATAACCACAGCCGCCATAGCAATAGGAGCAAGAGCGCAAATCATCGCTCCTTGAGCGACTGTCTCACCCAATGGCTGACAGAGTGTGTAGAGAGTCATTGCACCGACAATCTGCGCTGCAAAGAGCCAGAAGTGCATCATTGTGATGCGCATCTTGGTAACATCTACCCTACAATAGGTAAAAAAGAGCATTGCAAAAATCAGCACTGGAGTAAGCATTCCGCCACTCCAACTATCTACAGCCACAATCTGACGACACAACAGCGCGCCTATAACCATACCAAAAGGCATGGATATAGTGCGCAGTGTATGTGACGAGAGACTATGCATTACTCTATTCCGTTAAAGAAGTATGGAGCGTAGACAAATCCCTTCTTGTCGTAGAGCTTACGAAGGATATGCATACGGCGTGCAAAATCGTCATAATCCTTATTACCATAAGACCAACCAGTCTCTGCAAGAGCGGCAACACGTGGCAAGAGCATATGCTGAACATGGTCAAATGTAGCGATATACTCTGTCCAGAGATTAACCTGAACACCCTTAATATACTGTTGCTGCTGCTCGTTAAGCCCTGCGTATGGGTCTAAAGAGTAGGTCTTGCGAAGTGTTACCGGGAAACGACCATTACCAAGAGGCTCGCCATTCTCTGCTGGATTTGAGGTCTGGTAGTAGTCAATATAGCAGTGGGTATTTGGGGTCATAATAGCATAATTGCCCAATTTTGCAGCGGCAATACCACCCTTACTACCACGCCAAGACATTACAGTTGCGCTCTTTGAGATGCCACCCTTAAGAATCTCATCCCAACCAATAATAGAGCGACCGCGCTCGTTGAGCCACTTCTCAACGCGCTCCATAAAGTAGCTCTGAAGCTCATTTTCATCCTTCAGACCCTCATCCTTAATACGCTTCTGGCAGTGTGGACACCTCTTCCACATATCGCGCGGAGCCTCGTCACCGCCAATGTGGATATACTTATACGGGAAGAGCTCAAGCACCTCTGTAAGTACATTCTCTATAAACTCAAAGGTACTCTCCTTACCTGCGCAGAAGATATTTTTACTAATACCCCAACGAGTCCATACCTCATACGGACCACCAGTACAGCCAAGCTCAGGATATGTCGTAAGAGCCGCCACTGCATGACCAGGCATCTCAATCTCAGGGATAACGTCAATATATCGCTCAGCGGCATAAGCTACAACCTCGCGCACCTCATCCTGCGTAAAGACACCTCCATATCGTGTATCATCATAAACCTTAGATTTACGATTTCTACCTATGATTGTCTCATTGCGATATGCGCCTACCTGTGAAAGCTCAGGGTAACGCTTAATCTCAATGCGCCAGCCCTGGTCCTCTGTAAGATGCCAGTGGAACTTATTGATTTTGTGTAGCGCAAGGATGTCTATATAACGTTTTACTTCATCTACAGTAAAGATATGGCGGCAGACATCAAACATCGCTCCGCGGTACTCAAAGTGCGGCTTATCGGCGATTGTCACGGCCGACAGAGCAAGCGAACTCTTCTCAACTGGCGATGCGGCAGCAATCTGCAGTAGGCTCTGCAATCCGAAGAATACGCCACGCTCCGAACCTCCAACAATCCAAATGCCCGCTTTAGTAACCTTTAGCATATACTGCTCAGACTCAAGGGTTGAATCAACAGAGAGGTTTATAGCGCCTGCGCGAGGAGAGCTCTTCTTTACTGTTAGCTCTCTACCAAGCACTCTTTCAAGATCTTCAGCAAAAATCTCGCCCGCACGAACAAGGCTTAGCACCTCTGCGCGAACAACGGTTTTTGAAGAGATAACAAAATCCCCCTCCCCAGCCTCACAGCTTACTGGACGTGGCACAATTACATTTGTATAATCAACAGCATAAACAGCTGTTGTACAAATAATTGCAACAATTACTAAAAGTATTCGTTTCATAGGTTAGTGTATTAAGTATTTAATAATATCTTTCATTAAGAAGTCACGGCTATTCTCGTCCGTTATTGACTCAAAAGGAAATCCCATAACAAATGTTGAACACCCCTGTTCATTGCGGTAGCCTACAGCGGCAGCAAGATTGCTATCAGGGTAGCGCATAAGCGGCTTAGCATTACCAACCGCAGCAAAGCCATCAACCGAATTAACAGTGTAGTAATCAGGGCGATACTCACGGCAATATTTATACTCACGACCACTCAATCTATCGGCTGCACGACTATAGGTAGTAACATAATCAAGTTTGGTAACACTGCTGCTATTTCCCATATACGATATATGCAGAACATCCTTTGCAAACTGAGCATCTGCCTTTGTGGATGACTTAGAGCCACAAAGATCCGTTCCAATATATGCACCTGAGATAAATAGAGCTCCATTTGACTTTAAGTAATCAGCAATAACACTTTGTAATTCAGCTGTAAAGCACCTATATTTGCTCTCAGCCACACCACGACCTACAGTAGTAGTGCGTTGCTTACCTAAAATTATATCAACAAGATTATAACCTGACAAATCGACCTCCCTACTCTCTACGGCAGCTACACTTGAAGAGTAGAATGAGCACCCCGCTGCAAGCAGACTCTTACCATGAATGTATGGATAGTCAAAGCTGTTTCCGCCCACAATTTCACCCGCATGGTCACTAAACGAGACTCCAAAAGCAAGAGGTTCGCTCTTCTCACGACGCTTTGAGAGATCATGCACACGCTGCTCACCAATAAACGCCACGTCGCGCAGATACGCCACACCACTATCAAACTCATTATGGAAGCCATCCTCACGACACTCTGCCGCCGACACCCTATCAAAGCCATTTACTACAAGAGCAGTCGTAGTAGCGGTTGAAGATTGACACACAGCATGTGTTTCACTTGGAAAGCTCTCTCCACCAGCGTTAATAGCAGTTACACGATAACTATAGATAACATCTTGTTTCTGGCTGACAATTAGAGAATTACCAGTCACAACACGACCATTATCAAAACCACCATCACCTTCACGAGTATAGACGACATAGGCGGTTGGTTTTGCCGTACTTTCAAGGGTATCAACAGTCGCTTTCCAGCTCAGTTGCACAGCTCCATCACCTGCAGGAGCGGTAGCAAAACTATTTACAGGCAATGGCGTTACGCAATATTCTCTACCGTATTGGGCAGACAAATGGCGCAAAATTGCCTTATAGATAGCACGAGAGACTGTAAACTTAAAGTTAGGATCATGACCCAAGCGCATATCCGCAAGATTTTGATGCGACAGCAACTCAAGCAGCATTGTTGGCGTAGATGGTACACGCGCCTCAAAATAGGAGCGATTCCACATTCCTCGCCTTCTCCACTCTGGTTCGTAAGTGCGACGTATATCGTTGGTAATCTGCGACATTATAAGGTCCGTAAGGTCACGCGACAGATAGCGGCTTGACCCATTCTCAAACTTACCCTTCTTATACTTAGTGTAGTAGATACCCAACGTGCCAATAGTTGCATCATTGTCAGTTATTCCAGCATCAGAATGAAAGGCGAGCGACAAATCTATCGGAATACCAAATCCCTCCTCCTTCTCAAGGCTCTCTGAGCCTCCCATCAGCGCATTAACCCACTCACCACGACACTTATAATCATCATTATAGTCGTTACAATCATCATGCTTGCAGTAGACACTCTTATCAAAACCCGCCCACTGCAACCAATACCTTGCGCCCTCACAATAGCGTGGCATACCGCTTGTAATCGGAGTATAATCACACCCTTCTACACGCAGCGAATCACAAACTGTGCGAGCAACGTTTCCATATCCACCGCCTATCTTCACAGCATCCGCAGTAACAACACAATCTTTTGATTTTGCAGCATTTGTAAGCGTTACCACAAGCTTCGCTTCACCTGAAGTAAAGCGATAAGTACCGAGGTAAATCCAAGTGCCACCACCAATCTTTTGATTTACACGCACACGGCTCTGTCCACCTGCATGATGAATGGTGTATAGTGCGCCATCCAAGCTATTAGGCAGAGATTTATAGCTGACATAAACGGCATAATCTCCACTCTTTCTAAAGGTTGCAGACCACTTAGCCACACTCTGCTTACGACTATCAACAACAGTATTAACAACGCGACAAGTACCATCCTTAAATGGATTTTCACCTGAAAGATAACTCTCCTTTTTATGCGCAAAGCCCTCATCAAGAGTACTCCAGCCCTGAGCGCCTACGCCTTCAGAGTAGCCCAGACCATCATTATCAGCAATAATCTCCTCGGTCTGGAAATCGCGCTCACGGGGAAGCATAACCGTTGCTCCTGCAGCCTCAAGCATAGGCACTACGTATGGAAGAACATAGCTCTGTGTATACAAATCCTCAACGGTCTGCCAAAGTAGTGAGCGTTGCCAACGCCACTCGTTTGCCTTAACATCAAAGTAGCGACCGTGACTTTGCCACATAGCTATATGCCTATCATTCAAGCCATTAGTAATATTATACGGACGTTCTGAACGAACAAGCTGTCCACCTTGGGAGTCGTTAGTAAAAGGTGTAATCTTCTTTGTAGAGCTACGGTAACCATAAGGGATATAGTAATCCAGCGGGTGACCATCTGAATATATCACAATCTGCTTATTCTTCAGCTTGTGTGGCAAACAGAGGCGCACAGAGTCACACAGCGCGCGAAGATTGTCCTCACGCACAGGGTAGTAGGACATACTAACAGAGGTAAAGACCCTCAGCTTATTACCCTTGACATTTACGCTACTGACTGTAACACCCACACCCTTAATTTCTCGCTGAACTATTCGCGTAAGTGTCTTAGAGATAGCTGTTTTGGTCTGCTCGTCTACAGCGCTACGCGGAGCGGCTTCAACAGAGAGGCTGAGAAGAGCAAGTAGTAGAAATATGGTTATTTTTTGCAAAATCTGTTTCATAGTGACAAAGATACAAAAAAATAGGTATCTTTTCACAAAAAAAGAGGAGGTTTTTAACCTCCTCAAGCTCTTATTTCACACGTTTTAACACATCGAGTAGCAGTCTCCAGAATTTATCCACGGTAGCTATCTCCAAGCGTTCATCTGGCGAGTGAACACCCCTAAGTGTCGGACCAAACGATACCATCTCAAGGTGTGGATACTTCTCAAGGAACAGACCGCACTCAAGACCTGCATGTATTGCGCGCACCTTAGGCTCGGCGCCAAATAGAGACTTATAGCTATCAATACTCCAAGCCAAAAGTGACGAATTTGGATTAGGAGTCCAACCTGGATAACCATCTGAGTGTTCTACAGTTGCGCCAGACAATGCAAGCACCGCTTCAACACTATGCATAGCGTTTTTCTTCGCAATCTCAACGCTTGAACGCTGGGAGGTTGTTACGACAATCTTACCATCCACAAACTTCACAGAAGCTGTATTTGTAGAGGTCTCAACAAGACCCTTCATAGTCTGCGACATAGCCAGCACGCCATTTGGCAATCCAACGATAGCTGCAAGGAGTGACGACTGTGTATCTTCATCAATCACAGGCTGTTCAGCCGCCTGAGCTAAAGTAATCTTAAGGTTCGGCTCGGTAGCTGCATAGAGAGCCTTTACCGCCGAAACATAGTTAGCGAGTGAGGTCTCAAAAATTAGTGCTGTATGCTCTGGCACAGCCACAACAGCGTAAGCCTCACGCGGGATAGCATTGCGCAGATTTCCACCGTCAAACATACCGAGGCGAATACCAAATCGCTCAGCATCGTATAGGAAATGTGCCAAAATCTTGTTTGCATTACCCAGTCCCTTATCAATATCGTCACCAGAGTGACCGCCCTTAAGACCAGAGACACCTATGCGGTAGTACTCATATCCTGCAGGTAACTTCTCCGTCTGATAAGCAAAATATCCGAGTGTATCAACACCACCTGCGCAACCGATAAATATCTCACCCTCATCCTCAGAGTCGAGATTTATCAGATATTTACCCGTCAGCATACCCTCACCGAGGTTAAAGGCACCAGTTAAACCAGTCTCCTCATCCACTGTAAACAGAGCCTCAATTGCGCCGTGCTCAACTGTTGGATCAACGAGCACAGCTAACGCCGCCGCCATGCCGATACCACAGTCGGCACCAAGAGTAGTACCCTCAGCCTTAACCCAGCCATCCTCAATCTTTGTACGAATAGGCTCTGTCATAAAATCGTGTACCGTATCTGAATTTTTCTCACACACCATATCCATGTGCGACTGCAAAATCACTGTTGGCACACCCTCATAACCAGCAGTAGCCGCCTTGCGAATAACGACATTACCTATCTGGTCACGCTCCGCCTCTAAATTATACCTCTTAGCAAAATCCAAAAGGTACTCAATAATCTTCTCCTCATGCTTTGAAGGACGAGGCACAGCGGTAATTTCATCAAAAATCTCCCAAATCAGTTTGGGTTGCAAATCTCTAATTGTCATATCTACTCCCTATAAATTAACGCAACAGCCGTAGCAGAGACACCCTTCTCTTCGCCCTCAAAACCTAAGTGCTCAGTGGTTGTCGCCTTGACTGATACAGATTGAACATCAATACCGATACGCTCAGCAATACGCTCGCGCATAATATCTATATATGGTCGCAACTTTGGTCGCTGCATTGCCACAGTAACATCAACATTGCCGACCTTATAGCCATGCTCAGCAAGCAGCACGACCACCCTACCAAGAAGTAACATTGAATCAATACCCTTAAACTCGGCAGAGCTATCGGGAAAATGCTTACCAATATCACCCAAAGCCGCCGCCCCAAGCAGAGCGTCGCACAGTGCATGAATCAACACATCACCATCAGAGTGAGCAATACAACCCTTTGTATGGGGAATCTCCACCCCACCTAACACCAAGCGCAGCCCATCACCTAAAGCATGAACATCGTAGCCGTGACCAATTCTAAAATTCATAGAGCTATAATTTTTCACAAATATAGCTATTTTCTCTCGTTTTTCAAAACATAAAATGCGCCTACATAACGCATTACCCCCTGTTGTGCAACAATAGCCAAGTTCACCCTCCCTGTTGTCGGCTCTACAGCAAGCTCTACCGCCCAATTACCACTTTTGCTATCTACTGTAAAGAGTATCCGCCAATAGTCACCATCGACAAAAGATGCTGAATAGTTATCTACTTGAGCTGTAAACTCCTCTGTAAAGATTGACATATTGACCCACTCTACGGGCATGCTCACTGTCACATAGGAGCTATCCATGTTAAAGAAGAAGTTGTAGGCGTAAACGTCGCGCGTAGTGCCACTATCGGGATTCTGCATAGTTACGGGGCGGAAGGACCACCTGCGCGAGTGCACAAGCGAGTCTGTCTGAGCTATCAGTCGCTCCCTATTCTCAGCAAAAGATGTTGCAATGCCACATAAGAGCACCACAACCACTACAAACAATCTTTTCATACTAATTTTTGGCGATGGTACAACACTATAAAAACAAATATCAAGCCGAAAAAAAAAGGCGGACACAACTGCCCGCCTTAACCAAAGTTTGACTAATATATGCTAATAATTCCAAGGAACATTTGTGTAAATAGCACTATTATATCCACCACTTGCGGTATTTGAAAGAATCTCTGCTTGTGTGTATGTCCTGCCAAAGCAATCAGTAGCCTCAACACGAATCTTTGCATTAGGTTTCCTCAAAGTGTGCTTATACATATGGAAGCAGTTTGTATGATAACTACCACTTGTACCGCTTCTTCCCACTACACCGATGTGGTAGCCAATAGCCCACCAGTCCTGACCAGAGTCTGTTGGCACAGATACAGGGCTGGTTGTTCCTATGGAGTTATTTGCTGGAGTATATTTCTTCTCTCCAATAGCTATCATATCGTAGCTTGTCTCGTCCTCATAGATTTTAACCTTCCAGTTCTTATCTGCATTAAAGACATTGGCAATAATAACATTGTTACCATGCTGGAGGTTGAAGTATGTCTTTGAGCCGCCACAGATAAGGTCACCGCGATATAGACGAATCTGGTAATCTCTATCATTCATACCAGGGTTTACACCCATATAGTACCAGTTCTTGATTGTATTGCCCTCAATATCGTAGACTCCATAGCCATTTGGACAGCCATCGCCATTGATATTAGACCACCACCAGTTTCCGCAAACTGCAGCGTGAACATGCTCATAAATTCCGCCAGACCTTGTAGGCTCATTGCGCATATAGTGTGTATGTCCTGACATAATATGAGCCTCCTTGTACTGTTTAAGCAGAGATATTACATCCTGCACGCCTGTCTTTGATGAATTTATAAGAGGTACATGGACGCAGAATATCACAAGTTTATCCTTTGGTACAAATGACAAATCCTGCTTAAGCCATGCAATCTGCTCAGAAGTGAAGGTAGGAGAGTTATATTTACCTGCATCCTTATCACTTGTCCACTGCATATTGCGCATACAAACGATATGCGCATCACCACGATCCCAAGAGTAGTTTATCGGACCAAACACATCCTCAAATGCTCGCTGAGCCTTAATGTTATAGTTAGACGAGGTCGCATCTGCAGCGATTGGCTTTGAAGAGTAGAAATATGTATAGTCGTGGTTACCCATAGTCTGGAATACAGGCATACCTATCTTATCTTTTGCCATATAACCACGCATATCATCCATATAACTTGTTGAATTACGGCCACCCTCTGAATATACAATATCACCAAGAGTTACGCCATAACAAGGCGCTGACTTAGTCTGAGCATGCGCCTTGATTGCAGGTACAGACTCGTTATTAAAACGGTATGTGTCGGCTTTTACCTGAGGAGAGCGTGTTGCTCCATGGCACTGAGGGTCTGCAAGGCAGAAGAGCGAGAAGTTACTCTCCTTACCACCAGCAAGTTTTGTAAGTGTAAAGTTATATACACTCTTTGTTGAGCTATACTTTGTATAGAATGCTGGCTGACCATACTGGTTTACAGTTACCTGACACTCTGCTGGAACAGTGTAGTAGATATACCACGCATCCTTATGAGGCTTTTCGATAGTATAAGTACCGTCAGCAGCGGTCTGAACAACAGTATAACCATCCGAAACGCTCACACCTGCTGCAGGTGTACCGTCAGCATAGGTGATTGTACCCTTAGCTATCGGTGATGATGGTGCATCCTCAAGAGCGGTAACAAATACGCGAATATCATCCAAGAACATACGATTTGTCGTTGATGCATCCAGAGCGCCACCCAAAGCGATAGATGCACCAGAAGGTACACCTGTAAGGGTTACAGAGTACTCCTTCCAATCTGATACATAGTTACCCTGAAGCGTAAGCTGCTGCTCGTCAGCAACATCCGAATATGTAACCAAGTTACCACTACCAATATTTGCACCCGTAAGTGCCTTAACAGCCATATAACGCTCCGCATCGTAATCCTCAACAGTAAGCGCACTATTTGAGCCGTATGGGGCAGCGTTAAAGACAACCTTCAGAGTCGCTAACTTACCCTTTGGAATAGCATTAAGCACAGGAGTACAAACAAGTGAGCGATTGTTTGATGTACCAATCTTCAAGAAACCAGAGCGAGCGCAGATAGAGCCAGGGGCGCTACCAATATAACCCCAGTCCTGAACGCCCATCTCATCAACAAGACCTGCAAGAGTGTTAAACAGACCAATCTCTGTTCCGCCATCTACAGTATAGTAACCATTATCACTTGCAGTAATCTCACCCTTAACATCAGCTCCATCAAAGCTTGTCAGCTTATTACGGTCAGTACGAGAGATACCCGCTGCACGAGCGCCTCCCTCACCAGCATAAACAAGACCAGCAAAGTTCTCATATACAATCATATCGCCCGCCTTTGCATTTGCAGTAACGATATTCTTCTTATCTGCTACTGGAGCCTTTGTTGTTACCTGAACAGGTTTTGTATTTGAGTAGTTATCAGTAATATTAGTAACCTTTGCATAGTATGTAGTCGCAGGCTCAAGACCACTAAATACAAAGCGTGGAGGACAGGTTGTTGCGTTGAACAAATCCTTATTATCTGCCAGATTCTTCTGCACTGGACTTACACTAACAACAAGGTCTGTACAAGCCTCGTCACGATAGAGGGCAACCTTATACTGCTTTGTAATATCTGTAGTGTAGTCCGCGCTTTGATTTGGAATAATCTCGCCAATATAAGGGATATTTGCAGCGGTAATGGTCCAACCAATAGCAACAGTAGAGTCTGTCACGCGCACAGCACGAACATTGAGTTTCTCATCAACCTCTGGCTCTGGATCCGGCTCTGGCTCAGGGATTGAGCTACCCAAGCTATAGTAATACTCACCCTGCTTAATTTCCTCCAGCTTATTCACCTGCACAAACTTCTCTACCGAGAGCTCTACCTTATACACACCACCAGCCTCAAACTTCTCAGGTGTAGTGCAGAAGGTATATACGCCCTCATCGGTCTGAACAGCGAAGGTAACCTTACCGCCTGCGCTATTTAGATCTACAGCTGCAATAGTAGCCCAACCATCAGCACTCTTACCCTTTGGGTGCGATTCATAGTTCAAAACAAGACTCTTAGCCTCTAAGTCACGAATAATACCGCTACCAAGCTCAATACTACCCTTACCAGCAATGCCTACCTTTTCACTCTCAACAGTTACAGCCCAAATCTCGCGTTCTGCTGGCAATGTAATATCAAAAAGTAGCACCGCTGCTGCAGGTGAGAGGATAAAGTCTGTAGATTCTTTCGCTGAGCCAACAAGTAAAACCTTCTCCTTCAAATCTGCACCACGAGCAGAGACATAACTCTGCTCAGCGGGGATAGATGCCACCACCTTACCAGAAGATAGTAAGACCGCAGAAGATGGATATATTGCATAAATAGTCTCTTTTGACGGCTCAAAATTTCCCGCAAATAGACCATTTACACTACCCGCACCACGCTTAATAATAAACGTCGCGCTCTTCGCCAAATCGGTCACGGCAATCTTATCACTGCTACCCCAATAAGCAGAAAAATCGCCATTACTGTCAATCAAGGCACTCACTCTGGTCTGAGTGTCAATCTGTGCAGTCACCTGTTCAATAGTTGTCACACCCTCAACAGGCTTCTCATCAATCTGACTATCATTCTTCTTACATGCCACAACGGCAAGCATACAGAGCAATGATATTATTCCAAATTTTCTCATAAATAGTATTTTAGGTTAAATATTTACAATCAAGCAAAGGTATAAACAATTTACGACATTCACAAATTTTAACAACATATTCAATTCATAAAAATACTATCATAGGATTTTTTTAGTTAATATATCACAGGTTGACACTAAAATAATCTATCTTATTGGTAACCATTTCTCTATGTGTATTAGGGACTTTACGGAAGATTCTCATTATTGAAAAGCAATCTTTGTAATTCTCTATAAATCAAACCGTTAAATTATTTAACACGCATTTGGATATTATTGGAATGATTGGTGTCTTTGTGGGATGCTGGGTGAGAGTTAGTGTACACCTTGAGCATACAAATTAAAAATACTGATATATTGATTTTTACAATCGGATTATATATCTTTACATCCATAAATCGGAATTTAATAGATATGGAATTACAAACCCAAAGATTGTTGCTCAGACCTTGGCAAGAGGATGATGCTGACGAACTATACAAGTATGCCAAAGACCTACAAGTGGGGCCAGCTGCAGGATGGCCAGTACATACAAGCGTTGAGAATAGCAGAGAAATAATCCGCACAGTTC
>SUZO01000013.1 GCA_015059805.1 Rikenellaceae bacterium | reverse complement strand
TGACCGCCACTTGTGGCAAAACCCTGCTCCACCTGCATAGAGTAATACTCCACAGCAGGTGCGTTGTAAATCATCTTCTTCATCTTTTTCGTCTCTTATCGTTTGATTTTTCCCACTCGCCAACCCCCAACGAGTAATATAAAAAAAGAAAGTGTGGAGTTGACTTCCGTTTATCTGACACGAGGCTCTGACAAAACCCTGAAAAGAATAAACGATTACAAGACCCCACACCATAATCGGCATTACGCACAGCGTATGCCAATACAGTGAATGAGTGTTGTCGTATCCTCTTTTCGTTGAAACTGTCAGATTTCGTGTCAAGGATAAAAGCGAAAACACTTTCATCAAATATGTAATGCCGAGGAGATAACTCCCACGACGCCACAAAATTAGTAAAATTTTCGCAAATGACAACACTCCGTAGGGTCTTGTTCGGGTAAAATAGAAAAAATCACCTCTTGCTATTAGCGAGAGGTGAAAAATTGATATGTTCGTTTGAATATATTTCTACCTATTTCTCAAAGTGCTGGTAGTCCTTAATGGTTTTATAGTCGCCTCCCCATTCGAAGCCGTGCTCAAGGAATAGGCGGCAGCAGAGGTCATCGCGGTCAATCTTATAGGGAAAGGCACCGTGGCGATTTACGTACTCCGTAGCAGTAGCAGGGGCGACGTAGACTCTATCTGGATAGTGCTTGACGTAGGGGTTATAGAGTGGATTTATATCCACAGCCATGCCGCGACTATGTGCCGAGAGGCGAGTACCGCCAGGGGTATGGCGATAGTTAAATGCCGAGGAGTTATTTGCCCGCATAGAGGTCTCATCATCAGCGTCATATTCATCTACAAGCACCATTCGCTCAATAGGATAGCCAGCTTCATACAGGCGGCGAAGTATCGTGACAACATCCTCAGCGATAGCGCGATTGACAACCATCTCACCCAACAGAATTACACCATCTTGAGTAACATGCAACGCCTTGATATACCTCAGTTCACTCAGCGGAATTGTACACTCCGCCTTATAACTCTTGCCCTGCATGCGAGCAAAGGTATTATCGTCTATATCGCAGACCTTAAAGCAGTTATCAACGCCAAACTGCTCAACTTCAGCCTTTGTCACTGTGCTGCCAGCGGTCCAACATTCAAGTTGTGGCTGGGCTACAGCGGTAAAGACTGAAAGTAGCGCAAATATTGCAAAAATCAGTCTCATCATCCGACAATATACTTACCAAACGGCAATTTTGAGATTACAAGTGCCACAACTGAGCATATTAGATAGGTCAGGGCTGTAGAGATAAGCATTGTCCATGGAGTAGCAAGTCCCCAAGTAGAGACGTAGCTTAGCACCGCCACCAGAGCGAACATATGCATCAGATACATTCCGTAGCTAACCTTTGAAACTGGCAGAACGACCTTATCGTAAAACCAACCAGAGCAGTTTATCTTCTTAAAGATAAGGAACAGCGCGATAGCCGTCATCGCAACGCCCGTAGAGCAGAATCTCCAGCTCTGCTCCATAAGCACTGCAAGCTCGATACTCTGATTTACAGGATACTCCGCTGGAATCTGCCTCCAGAACCAAACTGCAGCAATGGCATAGCCCACAACCCACATAGGAACGGCAACAGCAATCGTCTTACGCCACGACCAATCAACATAGGTGCGAATATAGTGCGCCAAAACGAGATAACCGATAAATCCACTGATATAGTACAGGGAGCCAAACTCGTTCCAGTTCGCAACACCATAAACCTCTGCTCTGCCATAAAGGGCAAGCGCAGCCTGATTAAGGAACGGCACAAGTGTAGTAAATGCCCATGCGGCAATAAAAATCTGCTCGCCACGCTTGCTCACCCTCTCAATCCAAGGAGAGAGGAGAGGCATTGCGATATAGACGCCTATAAGCATATAGACAAACCAGAGGTGACCAGAGTGCATATTGAAGTTAAGAGATAGATTCTTAAGATTTGCCACAACATCAAAGCCCTCACCACAACCCCACATAGGCACAAGTGCATAAAGAATACTCCAGACAGCCAACGGAACAACTACTCGCACCAATCTACGACGGAAGAAATCAGCTGTATCAACCTTGAGCGGGAAGAGGAGATAACTTGAGGTCATAATAAAGAGCGGTACAGCGCATCTTAACGCCGAATCAAAAATGGTTACCCAAAAGGCATCATAGCTATTGGCAATATACGTACCCTCACCACCTAAATAGAATGGTTCACATGCGTGAACAAGCATAACCATAAAGCATGCTACTACACGCAGATAGTCTAAAAAAACGACTCTATTATTACTCATATCCAAACAGACAGAGGGTGACTAAGTATTAGCCGCCCTCACATTTTATTATAAAGTAGATTATAGAAGCTCCTCAATCTTTGCAACAAGGTCGTTACGAGAGATTGCACCGACATGCTTGCCAACAACATTGCCATCCTTAATAAATACAAGGGTAGGAATGTTGCGAACACGATATGTAGCAACTACATCGTCAGCGCTATCAACGTCACACTTACCGATGTTTACTCTATCAACATACTCCTCAGCAAGCTCCTCTACTATTGGAGCAATAGTGCGACAAGGACCACACCACTCTGCCCAGAAATCAATAACTACAGGCTTTGAATCCGCTACGATAGCCTCATAATTCTCATTTGTAATGTTAAGTGCCATAACTCTTTAATGTTTAATTGTTTATAATTACTAATTCAATGTGTACTTTACTCTATATTTCTCCAATACCTTTCTAATATTGTCGTCAAAAAGCACCCTAAGCTTCTTGGCGTGCATATTTACACTCACTTTTGAATCACTATCATAGAGTGAGACGTTAATTGTACTCTTTCCCTTCGACATCTTTGCTGCCTCATATAGCTCTGTGACAAACTCTTGACTAATATCTGCAACATTTATGTAGAGGGTTATCTGCTGTATACTATCCACAACATCATTGAGCTGAGTGATTGAGCCGATATTGAAGAAGTAGCGCATCTTTGGATTTAATTTGTGGACATCATCCTTGTCAAAAGTTTCAAATCCACGCACCTCACCACGAACAAGCAGATAGTAGTCAGGGTGTAAGAAGTGTCTAAAACGTTCAAAGTCCTTACGGCGTAACTTAAACTCGTACTTATCTGTATAGTCCTCTACGACCAAAATACCATACTGATACTTTCCATCAGGCGTTGTTTTCTCCTCGCCAGATATAGTTACACAGGCAAAGGCAAGCTCTTTACCCACATTCTCCTCAAGACGATTAACATCCGCAAGGGTAGCATTGCAGAGCTGATCTACAATCGGCTTATAGTCATCCAATGGGTGAGAGGAGAGGTAGATTCCTACCACCTCACGCTCCTTACCCAAACGCTTTAAGGTGCTCCACTCGTCGCAAATTGGGACATTCGGCTTCTGAATACCGCCACCGCTCATGCTGTCAAACATACCAAATAGGCTCTGCTGAGCATTGAGTTTCTCGGCTATCTGTCGCTGACCATATTTAATTAGCTGCTCAAGGAATATAACATTAGAGTCCTTACTCTCTGGTGCAAAGAACTTACAACGCGAGAAAGAGGCGATAGAGTCAAAACAACCTGCATAAGCCATACTCTCCAAACACTTACGGTTTACAACAGAGTAGTTCACACGCTCAAAGAAGTCGTATATATCCTTATACTGTCCGCCACGCTCACGCTCATCAATTATAGACTGTGCAGCAGCCTCACCAACACCCTTTATAGCAGCAAGACCAAAGCGAATATCACCCGCACGGTTACTTGAGAAGCGCAACATTGACTCGTTTACATCAGGACTAAGCACCTTAATACCCATCTGCTGACTCTCGTTAATGTACTCAGTTAGAGTAGTGATGTCATTAAGGTTGCTACTAAGCAGCGCCGCCATATACTCAGATGGGAAGTTCGCCTTAAGATATGCTGTCTGGTACGCCACCCACGAGTAACATGTTGCATGCGACTTATTAAATGCGTAAGATGCAAACTTCTCCCAGTCAGCCCAAATCTTCTCCAACACATCCTTATCGTGACCATTGCGGATACCACCCTTAAGGAATTTTGGCTTAAGTGCATCCAGCTTATCCTTCAGCTTTTTACCCATCGCCTTACGCAGGGTATCAGACTCACCACGAGTAAAGTCCGCAAGCAGTCGTGAGAGAAGCATCACCTGCTCCTGATAGACCGTAATACCGTAAGTATCCTTAAGATACTTCTCCATAATCGGAATATCATAGACAATAGGCTTGCGACCCTGCTTTCGGTCAATAAAGTCTGGAATATAATCCATTGGTCCTGGACGATAGAGCGCATTCATCGCAATAAGGTCCTCAAACACACTCGGCTGCAGCTCCCTAAGATACTTCTGCATACCTGGGGACTCAAACTGGAATGTTCCAATAGTACGACCCTCACAATAGAGTCGGTATGTGGCAGGATCATCAATAGGAATATGGTCAATATCAACCTCTACACCCTTAATGCGACGGATATTCTCAATCGCATCCTTCATAATGGTGAGGTTTTTTAGACCAAGGAAGTCCATCTTGATTAGTCCTGTATCCTCAATTACGGAACCCTCATACTGAGTTACAAGCATCTTCTCGCCCGTCTCCTTATCATCAGCCGTAGATACTGGCACCCAGTCGGTTATGTCGTCACGACAAATAATCGTACCGCAAGCATGCACACCCGTACCGCGCACATTACCCTCAAGTTGCAGAGCATATTTAATAGTATCTCGCAGTGTTTGATTGTCTGAATTTGCAGCCTCCTGCAACTCTGTTACATAAGCTATTGAGTTGGCGAGATTTACCTTAAGCTGCTTATCCTTATTCTTAGGGTCTGGAATACGCGCAGGGATTAACTTACACAACCTATCAGCCTCAGAGAGAGGAAGTTGCTGCACACGCGCAACATCCTTGAGCGCCATTTTGGTTGCCATAGTACCGTATGTGATAATATGTGCCACCTTCTCCTTGCCATACTTATTTGTCACCCACTCAAGCACACGACCACGACCTTCATCATCAAAGTCAATATCAATATCGGGCAGTGAAATACGGTCGGGATTGAGGAATCGCTCAAACAGCAGGTCGTACTTAATAGGGTCTATCTGCGTAATTCCAAGGCAATATGCTACTGCTGAGCCAGCCGCCGAACCTCGTCCAGGACCTACCCAAACGCCTAACTGCTGACGCGCAGCGGCGATAAAGTCCTGCACAATAAGGAAGTAGCCAGGGAAACCCATCGTCTTCATAATATGCAGCTCAAACTTCAGTCGCTCAGCCGTTTCACTATCTAAAGGGTCACCATAACGCTTTTTTGCGCCTATCATTGTCAGATGCGCAAGATAGTCCGCCTCGAATTTTATACGATATAGACGGTCGTAACCTCCCAGTTTATCAATTTTACTCAGAGCATCCGCCTCAGACATTATCTCGTTGCCATTCTCGTCACGGGTAAACTCGTTGTACAAATCTTGCTCTGTATATCGCTGACGATACTCCTCCTCTGTTCCAAAGTCGGCAGGAATATCAAACATCGGCATAATAGGGGCGTGGTCAATAGAGTAGTTCTCAACCTTATTGCATATCTCAAGGGTATTCTCCAACGCCTCTGGATAGTCGGCAAATACCTCTCTCATCTCCGCACGCGACTTCATCCACTCCTGCTTTGAGTAGAGCAGACGGTCAGGACTATCAAAATCCTGACGAGAGTTGATTGTAATAAGTCTATCGTGCGCCTCAGCATCCTCCTCATTGACAAAGTGAACGTCGTTGGTACATATCAACTTAATGTTGTGCTTACGCGCTAAAGTCACCAACTGCTCATTTACTCTCTGTTGCATAGGATAGGTCTGATGATTTGCACGCTCTACAGTAGCTTTATGGCGCTGAAGCTCAAGATAATAGTCGTCACCAAAAAGATTCTTATGCCACAATATAGCCTGCTCTGCCTCCTCAATTCTACCTGCAAGGATTAGCTTAGGAATCTCTCCACCAATACATGCTGAGCAGCAAATTAGACCCTCATGATACTTCTCAAGCTCTCTATGATCTGTTCGTGGACGAGCATAAAAACCCTCAGTCCATGCTCTTGAGACAATCTTTATAAGATTTTTGTATCCCTGCAAATTCTTAGCAAGCAGAATAAGGTGCCAACCACCCTTATCCTCCTTAACCTCCTTACGCTTAAGGTGTAGAGCCTCACGAGCCACATAGACCTCACAGCCGATAATGGGCTTAAAGTCCTCAATAGCTTGCAAAGAGGCAATCTTTTCATCGGCAGCCTGCTCAGAGAAGCCAAACTCCTTCTCCATAGACTCAACAGCGGTAAGTAGAGCCTTTAACTGAGATAGCGCCTCATTGTCCTCTAACGAATATGTCGTGCTGCTATCAATAATAGCCTGCTTAGCTGCAATCTGCTCAGCAAGTTCACCCTTATACGCTGCAAGGTCAGCATGCTCTGCAAGCAGGTCAATCATCTGCTTCCTTAGCTTAGTCAGACTCTTAATATTGGCATGTTTAGCACCATTTTTCTTTGCCACATAGTTCCAGAACTCCTTGATACCGAACATATTTCCGTGGTCGGTAACAGCAATGCCAGGCATGCCATCTTTGAGTGCCTTATCTACAAGCCGAGAGATGCTTGACTGTCCATCAAGCAGAGAATACTGAGTATGTACATGTAGGTGTACAAAATTTTGCATAGTTACCTCGTCATAAAAGTCCATCGTTGATTATTTAGGCACAAAAATATTTTATCTCAGTGCCAATCAACGATATTGTAAATATCCGTCACAAATATAAGATTTTTTTGATGAATTTTGGAATAGCTCTTGCAAGAATTAAACAAAATCACTAAATTTGATAGACAAACCAAAAACCATAATCTTATGCAGACCCAGGAATTGGTTGTAATCGCCGAATACAACTCTTATTTAGAGGCAGAGATGGCAAAGAGTATCGTGGCAAGTGCAGGTATCTACGCCGAGATTCGCAATGAGTACATGTCTACCGCTTATGCTGTAGCTATTCCCCCGCAGCTATTAGTTCGCACAGAGGATGCTGAGCAGGCACTTCTGCTGCTTAAAATTCATCCTTAGAGTTCCATATCTCCCACGAAGCCTCAGCTTGACGACAAAACATCTCGCTGCCACCAATCACGGTAGCACCCTGAGCTGCTCCACGTGCTAAAAAGAGCGTTTGAGCAGGGTTGTATATAAGGTCAAAGAGGATATGCTTCTCATTTAGAGCAGAGTAGGGTAACTCTGGCGCAGAATCTGTGTGTGGATACATACCGACGGGTGTCGCATTGACTATAAGTGTTACAGAACAGATTAACTCCTCGGTTATGTCGCTATAACAGATAACACCCTCACCAGCTCTGCGCGAAACGACTATCACCTCCATGCCCAACTCCTGCAACACATACTTCACAGCCGCCGCCGCACCACCGGTACCCAACAGAAGTGCACGCCCGCCATTGATATTATACGGCGCGAGGGTAGCGCGAATACCCACAGCATCTGTGTTGTAGCCGTGCAGCAAGCCTTTGCTATCTACCTTAACGCAATTTACCGCACCTATAGACTCCGCCTCTGGACTAATTGTCGCCAGATAGGGGATGACAGCCTTTTTGTGCGGTATCGTGACATTAAAACCAGACAAACCACCCTTAATACTATCAAGAGCAGTAATATTCTCTATCTCATAGAGGGTGTACTGAGCATCAATAGTCTCTCTGCTGAATTTATTTGTAAAGTAAGCAGCTGATGCAGAGTGCCCAAGTGGGTATCCTATAAGTCCAAAGTGTTTCATAGCTACAAAGGTATAAAAAATAGCGATACAGAGAACTGTATCGCCATAAACTTTGCTTGACGGCTATTCAAAAGCCTCTGGTTTGCTCTGCTTGATAAAACTAATAACCTCCTCAAGGCCCTCTGTAAACTTTGAAAAGTCCTCTTTGTATAGGAAAATCTTGTGACGGTCAAAGGTGACAGAGCCATCATTGTGGCTAACCTTGCGCGACTCTGTTATTGTGAGGAAGTAATCCCCGCCGCGTGTAGCCTTAACGTCAAGAAAGTATGTCCTACGACCAGCCTTGATAACCTTGGAGAGGATCTGGTCGCCATAATCCTCACTCTCAAATTGATGTGCTAAAGATGACATTGCTGTAATATAATGTGTGTACAAAGTACAAATATAGTCAAGATTTGCGACTAAAAAAACTTTTTACAACATTTTTGCCCAATATCAACAAAATATGGCAACCGAATATTTGGCTGCCATATTTTCTGTATTGTATTGGTTTTAGAACTTGCTGCTAATAACCTCTGCGAATGTTGCAATAGGGAGCGTCTCCTGCTCGCCTGTAGCCATATTTTTAACAGTCGCAACGCCCTGCTCAAGCTCGTTGCTGCCGATAATTACAACAAAAGGAATCTGTCGGCGATTTGCATACTCCATCTGCTTCTTCATCTTCGCGCTATCTGGATATAACTCGGCAGAGATACCACTCTGGCGGAGCTGATTTACAAGGGCGAGCGATGCAAGCGCCTCCTTCTCGCCGAGGTTTACAAAGACAATCTTTGTTGCTGCCGTAAGATTCTCTGGGAAGAGGTTTAGACCCACCATAACATCGTAGATGCGGTCAGCACCAAATGAGATACCTACGCCCGACACATCCGGCATACCGAAGATACCAGTAAGATTGTCGTAGCGACCACCGCCACAAATTGAGCCAATAGCAAAGTCGTTTGCCTTAACCTCAAAGATTGCTCCGGTGTAGTAGTTAAGTCCGCGAGCCAATGAGAGGTCAAGCTCAACATTGAGCTTATAGCCCGCAGCAGCTACGCAGTCAAAGACCTTGCGCATCTCAGCAACACCCAGCAGACCAGTCTCAGAGTCTGCAAGGATAGACTCCAAAGTGTCTAACTTCTCGGCTGTTGTACCGCTCAACTCAAGTATTGGTTGAAGTTTAGCAACTGCCGCCTCATCAATACCGCGCTCGGCAAGCTCCGCCTTGACATTGTCAAGACCAATCTTCTCAAGCTTGTCAATAGCTACGGTAATATCAATCATCTTGTCGGCGTGACCCATAACCTCTGCAATACCGTAGAGAATCTTACGGTTGTTCATCTTCAGAGTCACACTAATGCCCAAGCGAGCAAATACATCTTCTACGATACCGACAAGCTCAACCTCGTTTAGCAGAGACTTTGAGCCGATAACATCCACATCACACTGGTAAAACTCACGATAGCGACCCTTCTGAGGACGGTCAGCACGCCAAACTGGCTGAATCTGATAGCGCTTGAATGGGAAGACAATCTCGCTCTGGTGCTGAACAACAAAGCGTGCAAAAGGAACGGTAAGGTCATATCTAAGACCCTTCTCGCAAATCTTTGACGCCTCCGTAAGCTCTGACGGCTGTAACTTTGCCGCATAGTCGCCAGAGTTGAGAATCTTAAAGAGGAGCTTGTCGCCCTCATCGCCATACTTACCCAGCAGGGTAGAGAGGTTCTCCATTGCCGGAGTCTCTATCGGCGCATAACCATTAAGCTCAAAGACAGAGCGAATGGTGCTAAATATGTAGTTACGACGCATCATCTCAACCGGTGAGAAGTCACGCGTACCCTTTGGAATTGACGGTTTCTGTGCCATATTATTATTGATATTTATTGTTTTTTGCTTTCATATATTCACATTCTGAAATACATTGCTTGGTAGCTAAAACATTCGGATGAGTACTCGTAAATTTTTGTTTCAAAATAGCTAAAGCTTTATTATAATACTCTAACGCTGTGTCATAGTCTCCTTTATCATAATACTCATTTCCGATATTAATGTACGGACTAACTGTATCAGAATGATTCTCTCCCAATACTTGCTGTTTGATAGTCAAAGCCTTATTATAATACTTTAACGCTGCATCACAGTCGCCTTTTGTACGATATACTACGCCAATATTATTGTATGAAGCTGCCGTATCAGGATGATTGTCGCCCAAGACTTGCTGTCTGATAGCCAAAGCCTTATTTAAATACTCTAACACAATCTTGGAATCACCTTCACCCATGACATTATACAATAATCCAATATTATTGTACGAAGTGGCTGTATCAGAATGATTCTCACCTAAGACTTGCTTTCGGATAGCCAAAGCATTATTATAATACTCTAACGCTGTGTCGTAATCACCCATGAAATCATACAATAATCCAATAGTATTGTACGAAGTGGCTGTATTGGGATGATTTTCACCATAGAGTTTTTCGCTCAACTCAAGGCTTTGTTTGGCAATAACCAAAGCATCGTTAAATTTAGCATATTCGACAAGGAAATCGCAGTACTCATATAGTAGCTTATAGAGTTTCTCCTCCTCGTAGTTGCACTCCAAAGCAAGTTCATGCGCCTTTTGGTAGATATTATGTGTTTTCTCAATACGCTCCTCAATAGGATACTGCTCGTCAGCAAGCATATAAGAAGCCTTGACCAGCAATTCATCAACAGACTGTTTACCGACAGCCTTTAGTTCCTTAACACCACGAAGAATCTCGTCTGCATCGCGCTCAGCCTCATCAAGCACAGCATTTGCCTCACTAACCTTACCCTCATTGAAGAATGCTATTGCTCGCTTCATTCGCTCCGAAATGCGCTCGCCAGTATACTGGGCAACACGAACAGCAGCACCGAGTAGTAACTGCTCGTGTTCTTGAAGCTTCTCTCGTATCTCGTTTCGCTTTTGCTTCTTTTTGTTCAGTCGCTGCTCTTTGTCAGCCGAAAGTGGAGCAGAGGACTCCAAATCTGCAATATCCTCATTAAGTTCCTGTAGTTGCTCTCTTAACTCTCTATATCGCTCATTATCAGCAGCGAAAGGGATATTATCAAGGTGGGCAACGACAAGCTGGTCTACCTTAACCTGCGAGTCTTCAACCTTAATTAGATTGCTATGCAAGAAACGCTCTAACTGCAATACAAAGTCAAGTTGCAGCTTATCAAGCGTACTAAACTTACCATAGAAGTGACCGTAGCTATACTCCTTGTCAAAACTCTCCTTGAATGCCTGCATTTCTGCAGACACATCACCAGGCTCCTTAAAGTAGATATAGAGTTTGGTAGGTTTACGACCAGCACAGAGTTCGTTGTAGGCGACATCCAACTCCGCCTTTGTATAGTCACCAAACTTTTGCCAGAACACAACAACGCAGATATCGCAAGTTTTAAGCACGCGATTATACTCCTCCTGCTTGTGCAATGGACCAGCAGAGGAGTCCAAGAACTCCCACTTTTCGGTCTTAAGCGAGATACCTCTTGCCTCAAAAATGGTGTTTAGGTGCGCAAATAGAGTATCAAACTCATTCCTTTCGGGCGTAAGCTCGTCAGACGAGGCGATAAAGACTCTAACTACTCTATTTATAGGTGCTGGCATAGTCGTTTATACTTTAGATACTATTGATTTTCAGTAAGTTTGCGATACTTCACGCGCTTTGGAGTAAGGTCCATACCCTGAGATTTCTTCCACTCCTCGTACTCTGAATATGAGCCCTCGTAGAAGACAACCTTTGAGTCGCCCTCAAATGAGAGGATATGTGTTGCAACACGGTCAAGGAACCAACGGTCGTGCGAGATAACCACAGCACAGCCAGCGAAGTTCTCAAGACCCTCCTCAAGTGCACGAAGTGTATTGACATCAATATCATTGGTAGGCTCATCAAGCAGAATAACATTACCCTCCTCCTTAAGTGCAAGGGCGAGGTGCAGTCGGTTACGCTCTCCACCAGAGAGAACGCCACACTTCTTCTCCTGATCAGCACCAGTGAAGTTAAATCGTGCCACATATGCGCGAGCAGGCACCTGACGGTTACCAAGAGTGATAATATCGCTATTCTGCGAGATAACCTCATAGACGGTCTTCTCTGGGTCAATAGAGGCGTGCTGCTGATCTACATAGGCGAGCTTTACGGTCTGACCCACTGTAAAAGTACCGCTTGTAGGCTGCTCAAGACCCATAATCATACGGAATAGGGTAGTCTTACCTGTTCCGTTAGGACCGATAACGCCGACGATACCCGCAGGTGGAAGCTGGAAGTCAAGACCCTCATAGAGCACTCGGTCTCCATACGCCTTTGAAACACCATGCGCCTCAATAACCACATCACCCAAGCGCGGACCGTTAGGGATATAAATCTCAAGCTTCTCCTCCTTCTGCTTTGTATCCTCATTGAGCATTCGGTCGTATGCAGACAGACGAGCCTTGCTCTTTGCACGACGACCTGCAGGTGCCATATTAACCCACTCAAGCTCGCGCTCCAGAGTCTTACGACGCTTGCTCTCCTGCTTCTCCTCCAGTGCCATACGGCGAGTCTTCTGCTCCAACCATCCAGAGTAGTTGCCCTTCCAAGGAATACCCTCGCCACGGTCAAGCTCAAGAATCCAACCTGCAACATTATCAAGGAAGTATCGGTCGTGGGTAACAGCGATAACAGTACCCTTATACTGCTGAAGGTGCTGCTCCAACCAGTCAATAGACTCCGCATCAAGGTGGTTGGTAGGCTCATCAAGAAGAAGCACATCTGGCTGCTGCAACAGTAGTCGGCACAATGCCACACGGCGACGCTCACCACCAGAGAGGACAGCCACGCTCTGCTCTGGGTCTGGACAGCGAAGGGCATCCATAGCACGCTCAAGCACGCTATCAATCTCCCAACCATTCACCTGGTCAATCTTCTCGTAAACAACACCCTGACGCTCAATGAGTGCATTCATCTCGTCGTCAGACATCGGCTCGCAGAGCTTCATGTTAATCTCTTCATACTCCTTAAGCAGTGCAACAGTCTCAGCGCAACCCTCCTCGACAACCTCGCGGACAGTCTTTGAGTTATCAAGCTGTGGTTCCTGCTCTAAGTAGCCCACTGTATAACCTGGAGAGAAGACAACCTCACCCTGGAAATTCTTGTCAATACCTGCGATAATCTTCATCAGCGTAGACTTACCAGAGCCGTTCAGACCAATAATACCGATTTTTGCACCGTAGAAGAATGAGAGGTAGATGTTGTTAAGCACCTTTTTCTGATTGGTAAATGTCTTGGACACGCCAACCATCGAGAAGATAATTTTTTCGTCTGCCATATAATATTTTGTTTATGTTTTATTTATATCTGGTTTAATTTGCCAATTTGGGCAAAGATACAAAATTTTAAGCAATAGCAAAGCTGTTTTGCAAAGTTTTTGCTCACCACAGAGCAATAATCTTAAAACACAGAGTATGAAAAGTATCAAAGGTACACTTACAGAGCAAAATCTGCTCAAATCATTTGCTGGCGAGAGCCAAGCAAGCACCCGCTACAACTTCTTTGCAAGTGTAGCTCACAAAGAGGGTTATGAACAGATTGCAGCCATATTTAACGAAACTGCAGAGCAAGAGAAAGAGCATGCAAAGCGCTTCTTCAAATTTATGGAGGGCGGACTTGCTAACATCTACGAGGCGACATATCCCGCAGGACGTATTGGCACCACAACAGAAAATCTCCTTGCTGCAGCGATGGGAGAAAAGGAGGAGTGGGACATCCTCTATCCAACATTTGCGCAGTCGGCAAAAGATGAGGGATTCTTTGACATCGCCGCAGCATTTAACAACATCGCCAGTGTAGAGGCGGAGCATGAAAGACGATACCTAAAACTGCTCAGCAGAATATCAGATGGGGACTTTTTCCACCGCGATAGTGCAATCTGGTGGCAATGTCGCAACTGTGGCTACATTATAAAGGTAACAGATGCACCAAAGCTCTGCCCAACCTGCCTACATCCACAGGCATTCTTTGAGCCAATGAAAGATAATTATTAAAACAACAGAGGCTACCCGATTGGATAGCCTCTGTCCTCTAAAACTTAAAAAAATCTACCTATCAAGTATAAACTACTTGTACTGAACAATCTTGCGAGCCTCCCTTGCAATGCGGTCATCAATGCGATAGAGCTTTTCTATCTGCATAGGCTCAATAATCTCTGCAAAAATCCACAGGTACTTCTGCTTTACTGATGCAGTGTTAATAGTGTTTGACAGACGGATAGACATCACCTTGAGAACATTCTCGTCTGTCAAATCCTCCTTTTTTACTCGCGCACCCTTATCAGACACACGACCTACCGCCTTGCGATACTCGCGATAGACTGGATCAAAAGCTGCAAACTGAGCATCAGTGAGTTGCAACTCATCCTTTATCATCTCAAGGCGAGTATTCATCAGCGCCTCAGACTTAACCTTTGCCTCCTCTTTTGAAACCTCACTCTTTGATTGTGCATTAACATCTTGTGCAAATATTGCCATCAAAGCAAATAGCACCACATAAATCATCTTCTTCATAATAGACTCATTTAATTATAATAAGTTTATATCCTCTGCGTACTCAACAATATCGGCAGTCATCTCAAAAATCACATCCGCAGGAGCATCTGCCACCTGCTCCATCAACAGCTCGTAGTGGGTAGGCTCTACACTCTCAACATATCCAAATAGCGCAACCCCTGCAAAGAGTGCTGCCGCTAAAGGCAAAGCCCAACGAAGCACCATTTTACGTTTAACACTTTGCGCCTGCTTACGCGCTATTGCCGCTTTAGAGCGAATCTTCATCAACTCCATAGCTCCCGACTCAAGGCGGTAGGGCATTCTGTTCAATCTATCCATATCACTCATAATCCAACTGACTAACTATCTGTTTAATACGCTTAGCTGCGTAGTGGTAATTTGTCTTTAATGTTGAGACGCTCTGCCCTGTAATCTGCGAAATTGCCTCAAATGACAATTGGTCAAAATATCTCAAATTAAACACCAGCTTCTGCTTGAGCGGCAACTCTAAAATCGCCTTATGCAGCTTAACCGTTATCTGGTCTGCATCGGGCAATATTTCACCCTCAAAATCGGCAACAAGCGTAGCTGACAAGGAGTCTATTGATGTAAAAATATGCCGTCTACGTCGTCGCAAACTCTTTATAGCCAATGTGGTAGCAATCTTATACAACCACGCAAGCAAAGAACCCTCCGTTTCGCCCCTAAAACTTGACGCTGAGCTAAAAGCAGTAACAAAAGTATCCTGCAACACATCCTCAGCCTCCTCATGCTGCACAACAATACGGCGGCAGTGCCAATAGAGTCGTTCACTGTATCGCTCAATGATCAAATCAAACGCTCTAACCGCACTGTCTGCAGATTTTAGTGCGACTATCATTTGAGTTGTGTCAGCATTCATAATTTGCAAGCGATTTCACCTAATAGATACTCTAACAAGGCAAAGGTTAAAAGAGAATTAAAACTTTTTTGAGATATCCGCCATAAATAACCTATAGGCAGAGCGTTCATCTTCAGAAAGGCGTAGAGTATCACCTACAGAGCGGGGGATTACAGAATAGTCCCTATGACGCACCCACACTGGTATAATATCCACCCAAAATTGACAGCCATCACCGCTCTTCTCAATATCTACCTGAGCGATTATTCCACCGTCACTTCCGCGCATACGTTGGTTGGAGATAAAATTACCGAGTGAGTATATCGTAACCTCTCGCTTTGACACCTTTGCCCCTTGAACAACATGTGGATGCGAACCCACAACCACCTGACAACCAGCACGGTGTAATGCAGCAGCAATCTGCCGCTGCTCACTATTCTCACGGTGCGAATACTCAGCGCCCCAATGCAGAAAGGCGATAGCACAATCCACCCCCATCTGCTGACAGCGTGCAATGTCGCGCTTCATACTTACGGTATCCAATAGATTAACAACAACCCCTTTTGGAATAGGGATTCCATTAGTCCCATAAGAGTATGCCAATAGAGCAATCTTAAGTCCTTTACTATAGATAATTAACGGATTACGATTGGCATAATCTACGCTATCCTTAAAAGAGCCAGTGCTTTTAATGCCATATTTAGCAAGAATATCTATCGTCGTTGCAACACCTTTTGCCCCAGCATCTAAAACATGATTATTTGCCGTCACAGCCACATCTACGCCCATATTTGCAAGTGCAGATGCCAGCTCGGCAGGAGCTCTAAATGCCGGATAGCCACTATAAGGAGCCTCAGCGGAGAGCGTTGTTTCAAGATTTACCACAGCTATATCTGCCGCCTCAAATATTGGCTTTACATACCTAAAGCAAGAGTTGAAGTCATAGCCACTATCCACCTTTGCTCTATATAGTTGCGGCGTATGCATCATCACATCGCCAGCAAAGACAACTCTAACTCTTTTAGAGGGTGTGGATTGTAAAAATTGAGGCTTTTGAGTGGGCGTAAAAACTGTTACGCACCACAACGATAGTAGTGACGCGCAGACAATGTAAAATATTGAGCAAACTCTTCTCAACTCCTCTTTTCGCGTTTTGGAAACCAACCTCTTTTAACCCTTTCTCGCTGCTCAAAAAGCTCTCCAATACTCCAAAAAGAGGATGCTCCCCAAACAGCTAAAAGGGTAGAAATCAATATATTCTCAACAAGTAGCGATGCAACAACAGTCGCCACCCCCATAAGGGCAAAGACCCACCAACACTTAACACCAAAATAGTACTCTGTCTTGATTACAATCGGATGAAAAAGTCCGATAATCAGAAATGTTGCGACTCCTATAATTATTCCCGTAAAGTACATAATCAAATAATTTTGTGTAAAGATAGCAATTTTTATCCAAAGCACAAAAAAAGTAGACCCCACAGGAGTCTACTCTTAGAAACTATCAAATGTTGTTAGAAGCTATACTTAAAGAGTATATTTACTCTATTTGCGTGATTTTCGTCACTATTCATATTCTTGCGTGAAGCCCACAGATACTCGGCAGCAATCTTAAAGCGTGGAGAGAGGCTATAGAAAACATTTCCGAAGATGTACTGACCTCTACGATACTGATTTTCAGCATAGAATCCATTTTTATGCTGCACCTGTACCATAGAATATCCACCAGAGATAAAGAGGTTAGGTAGAATATTTATCTGCGCAGCCGCCTGCCAGCCCCACATAGGCATAGTCTGAATGCGTGTTGGGTCTGCAGGGTTTGGAGTAAAGTCAAGACCCGCACCAGTCAAATCCTGAATATACGGGGTAATTCCCTCGCCATAAACACCATTCATAAAGAGCTGTATCATTTTCGTGATATGGATATTACCACTCGCCTGAACGCCCCAGCCAAATAGGTCTGTAGTTGTCTGACGTGAATCATTGTAGAGATACATATTGCGGAACACAGCCGATGCGCGAATATGGCTCTGGCGCTGCTTACCCCACATAACCTGCAGATATACAGGGAAATCGGGCACTCGCTGCGGCACTGGCATAAATGTCTGACCATATGTACCCGACACATTAGGCATCTCGGCGGCAACACCAAACTTCATGTGGTTGTTAAGGAATGGCAACTCGTAGCGAATCATTGTTGCAAAGTTGAAGTTGTAGGCATTAGGACCCTGGAAGTCAATAGTTGTCGGAGCTGCCGTAAGGTCGCAGAATGTTGTAACATCACGACCAAAAGTAAAACCCGCAATCTGAACATAACCAGAGCGCAAGCGCGGAGTATAACTTCCCTCACTACCGCCACGAAAATCGGCATCAAAGTATATCACAATAGGATTTTTAAGCCTCTTAGGGTTTGCTATAGCACGCAGATACAAGCGCGAGGTTGTCGCATCCATACCAAGAGCCTGACGATTGGCAAACGAGGAGGCGATCGGCACATCAAATGGCACCATATCTACATTATCCACCGCATCATCAAAGCTATAACTCGCCCTAAGCGCCACATAACCACCAAGTGTAAAAGAGAAGCTATTTTTGTGATTTGCAAAGACAACACTCGGCTCATCAACCTGCTTTACACCTGGTCGCATAGCCTGACGGTGGTCATCAACAGCTGCCTTAGCTGCTGCATTTCGCTGTTGCGCAATATGTTGCTGTGCAAGCGCTGGATTATTACTCCATATCGTATCGGACTCCTTTACCGATATAATATAGACGGTAGGCTCGCCAGCCTTGTTGTGACGCTCCCAATGGCGTCTTTGAGCCGCTGCAGTCAGCACTGTGCCAACTGTCAAACAAAGAAGTAAAAGTTTTTTCATAGGTATAAATGTTTATATTCAACACTCCGAATAATTTGCAAGATATATGCCAATTACAATTTTGTTGGATTTTTTGTATAAAACAGATACCTTTGCACTATGATTACATTTATATTTATAACCATCGCCATAATTACCGCTTGGGCTGATTACAGAGCCTATAAAAAGACTAACTTACAGAGTATCAAGAGTAAAATAGCTCTTGCAATAGCACTTATTATCCTCAATATACAGCCCATTATCTCCATTATTATCACTGCATTATCAAAGGATAATACAGAGGCGGTAATGAACTTTGCATCGTGGAATTTAACCATATATACCATTGCAACACTTACCCGCATGGGCTTCTATATTGGTTTTCTTACTATCAAACAAAAGGGTAGAGCAATAATAGTTGGAAGTATTATCGCGGCAGCCATTTTTGCAATATTATGTAACAGTTTAATTAACACCCGCACAAGTCTGGTTATCAAAAATGTAAGTATCACAAACAACAAGATTCCAGAGAGTTTTGACGGTTTTAGAATTGCTCTATTTTCAGACCTACATATTGGCTCTTTACTCAACCCTGAGCGCGAGATTAAGGCACTTGCTGAAGCTATCAACAATCAAAAGCCAGATATGGTACTCTTTGCAGGCGATTTGCTCCATATTCGCCACACAGAGATTACTCCAAAGATTGCCCAAATACTATCAACCATAAAGGCTCCTTATGGTGTCTACACCGCACTTGGCAACCACGACACTGGCACATATATACAAGACAGTATATCCCTTCCACGAAATAGAAATATTGCACACCTTAATACCAAAATTGGGCAAATTGGATGGACAATGCTCCGCGATAGCACGATATATGCAGTTAGAGAGCGTGACTCAATAGCGGTTACGGGTATAGATTTCACCGATGCACTTTTAGAGTACAAACACTCCCTCTCCTCGCCAGATAATTTTTCGGCTGATGAGATTTTTGCAAGCGTACCAGAGGAGGTATTTAGCATCGCCATCTCGCACCTGCCACAGCTATGGCACTCAATTGCAGCTCATGCTGATTTGACACTCTCTGGGCATGTACACGCAACGCAGATTGCTGTAGAGCTGTTTGGCAAGCGATTCTCGCCAGCAATGCTTATGTACAAAGAGTGGAGCGGACTGTACAGCGATAGTGGCAAACAGCTCTACATCACTGATGGCATTGGCAGTGTAGGATTCTATCTGAGAATCGGCGCAAATCCTGAGGTAACCATTCTTGAGCTAAATAGGTAGTGCGCCAATGTCGTACTGCCGCAAAAGGCTACGACAATGAGGTTTACTGTACTACTTTTACTTTTTACAACTCTATTTGACACTGCATTAGCACAGAGTTCGCTCTCTCTACAAGAGGCTTCAGAGATGATGTTTGCAACAAACAGCAAAATAGAATCTACTGAATATCAAACTCTTGCAGCTAAGCGAAACCGCCAAGCGGCAATATCGCTCTTCTCGCCAACAATAAACATCCGCAGTGCATGGGTACACACTCAAAAGGATTTAGCGGTAGATATAAATCCACTAAAAGGCGTTCTCAGTTCATTTGACTTAGGCGCACTGCTCGGCTTAGATTGGAAGTACACTATTCAGCCACGAAACTTCGGTTTTATCGGTGCCGACATCACCATGCCCATCTTCACTGGTGGTAAAATCATCTCAGCCGTACGCGCTGCAGCCATATCTGAGCAGATTGCCACCGACCAGAGTAAATCCATCCGCCAATCAACATTCACAGAGCTGGTAGAGCGATATTTTGCCCTCTCGTTAGCCCAGAGCGCTGTAAAGGTGAGGAGAAAGGTGGTTGAAGGCATGACCAAACACCAGAGCGACATAGAGCAGTTGATTGCTCAAGGGATGGCGACAAAGGCAGATGCTCTATATATCAAATATAAGCTCTCGGAGGCTGAGCAGGAGTTATCAACGGCAATATCCTCGCTCACCCTTGCACATCAAGCGCTCAGCTCTACCATTGGGGGAGACTCTATAGCACAGCTCACAACGCCAATATTTTTTACACCTATCATTGAGAGTTTAGACTACTTTGAAGAGCTTGCAGAGCAGAACAACTCCCAGCTTTCACAAGTAGAGCACCAGCGACGATTGGCAAAGGAGAATGTGGCAATTCATCGCGCCGACTTCTTCCCAGAGATTGTCGCCATGGCTGGTGGAGGTTTTACTCGCCATGTGACCGACATTCTACCTCGCTGGGCTGTGGGTGTAGGGGCAAACTTCACACTCTTCAATGGACTAAAACGAGAGTATCAATACTCAGCAGCCAAAAACACATACAAACAGGTAGAAGCACTGGAAAAAGGGGCTAAATCGGACATTAAGCTACTGATTAACTCACTGTATAACAAGGTTATAGCCTCTCTAAATCACACAATTACTCTACAGAAATCAATAGACTTTTGCACAGAGTATATACAACTTCAGCAGAGCGCATTTGCTGAAGGCGTAGCGACCTCCACAACGGTTATTGATGCCACAATAGCACTTGCCGCTTCGCAAATTGAGCAGTTAGAGTCTGCATATAACTTTGATATAGAGCTTGCACAACTTTTAGAGGCGGCAGGCGTAAGTGAACAATTCTTTCAATATTCGGATAGCAATACAAAACATCAGATTGTATATGAAGAGAGGTAAGTACTTGATTTTCATAATTCTATTGGCTATAGCCGCAATCGCCATACTCTTTGTCGGGACTGCAATAAAGAGTCACAAAAAGACTCTTCTGCAAGGCGTTATTGAGTGTCGTGAATACAGAGTTGCATCCAAAATCGCAGGGCGTATAGAGAGCCTACAGGTATCTGAGGGCGATAGTGTTAGAGCGGGGGAGCTGTTATACACAATCTCCACGCCGGAGTTGCGCACAAAACTATCACAAGCCTTAGCTGCTAAGGATGCCGCTGTTGCACTTGATAATGAGGCTCTTGCAGGGGCACGAAAGCAACAGATAGATGCCGCGCATAGCCTTTGGCAGAGGGCTATTGCAGGTAGAGAGTTGGCACAAAAGAGTTACGAGAGAGTTGCAAATCTCTACTCTAAGGGTGTGGTTACCGCTCAGCAATTAGACGAAACGACCGCCAACTTTGAGGCTATGAAGGCGACAGAGAGCGCCGCTTACGCTCAATATTCACTTGCCCTTGCTGGTGCAACAAAGGAGCAGAAGGCTGCTGCAGCGGCAAAGGTGGGTATGGCTCAAGGTGCAGTGGATGAAGTTGAGATTTATATCTCCGATGGAGAGGTCTTTGCGCCAATATCTGGTGAAGTATCAACAGTTGCCCACTATGCTGGCGAGGTTGTTGGCGCAGGCTTTCCCGTTATTACACTCCTTGACCTTAACGAACTTTGGGCAGAGTTTAACATCAAGGAGAATTTAATGCCACACTTTACTGTCGGCAGTAGATTTAACGCATACATTCCTGCCATAAACAAAGATATTCCTCTGATAGTTAGCTACATATCCCCACAAGCTGACTTTGCCGTATGGAATGCAACACGAGCTGAGGGAAGCTATGACATCCGCACCTTTATGGTAAAGTTGCGCCCCGAAGAGGATAATTTAGGCTTACGACCAGGCATGAGTGTAATAATAGAACTATAACCATGCACCAGATAATCAAAGCATTCAACCTTGAACTGAGAAGAATATTTCAAAGTAGGATTTACACCCTCACACTCTTTCTCTTTCCAGCTATATCTCTACTCTTCTTCCTCTGCTACTTCTCGAAAAGTGGCATAAGAGAGTTACCGATTGTCGTAATTGACCAGAGCAAGAGTAATCTATCCGAAAAATTGATTGAGATGATTAGCGCAACAGCCTCTGTAAAAATTGCTTACAATACGAGCAATTACAACGAGGGAATATCCCTCATTCGCCGAGGTAAAGCATACGCTGCAGTGGTTATTCCTCCACAATTTGAACACGACATACTCAGCGCAAGACCTACGGAGGTGATGATGTACAACAGCGGGGCAAATATCTCCACAAATGGCTTTATAGAGAAGGATATTCAAAGCGTTGTGACCACATTTAGCGCCGGCATAGAGCTTCAGAGGGCTACACCTCTCGCTAAAATTATGCCTGTACGCTTTGAAAAGCATATCCTCTTTAACCCATATTTGGACTATGCATACTACCTTGCTCCGTGCTTTATGGCGATGATGATAATGATTTTCACTATGCTATCCACAACATTTGCCGTTGCACAGAGAGGAATAGAGGGCGTTGACTATCTACTTGGCAAAGTTCTACCAACAACCTTTATAATGTGGTTTTATGCACTTGTAATGCTCTTATTACTCTTTGTAGTTATTGGAGTGCCGCTAAATGGAAACAGATGGCTACTGATATTAGCAACACTACTCTTTGTAGCTGTATATCAAGCCATTGCGCTATTCTTTGTCGGCATTACTCGCAACCGTGAGCTATCTCTCTCACTCGGCGGAGGCTACTCTGTGCTTGCCTTTACATTCTCAGGGCTCACATTTCCAACTATGGCGATGTTCCCGATTCTCAAAGCTGCAAGTTACCTCTTCCCATTCACATACTATATGGATATAGTGATTGACCAAGCAATAAGAGGCTCTGCCTATGAAGATACACTTCTAAAAATGGGCTGTATGTCAATTTTTCTTCTACTGCCATTTACCATCTATAGACGACTATGAAAAAGAGCATATTATCAGCTATAGCAGTTGAGTGTAAGATAATATTTAGAAATAGGGGAGTGATGCTTATAATTTTTCTCGCTCCTCTAATATACTCACTCCTCTATTCAGCAGGTTACGCCAAGCAGGTACTTCACAAGGTCCCTATAGCTGTTATAGACAATAGCCACAGCCATAATTCACGACAGTTAATCTCAATGCTCTCCGCCTCGCCATATCTTCAACTCAGCTACAACCCTACAGATATGGTTGAGGCGAAAGAGCTGTTGTTAAATCGTGAAATTTTCGGCATTGTATATATCCCAAACAACTATAGCAAAGCTCTGATAGAAGGGAAACAGGCTGTTGTTTCAATATATTGTGATGCAAGTTACTTTCTGATGTACAGACAAGTATTTCAGGGTGTTGTAAGCGTTATTTCAACCATCAATAGACGTTATAACACCAATCCAGCAATCATATACCAGTCACATACGCTCTTCAATGCAAGTTTAGGGTATGGAACATTCATAATGCCAGCCATACTGCTTGTAATATTGCAGCAGACACTACTCATGGGCATAGGCGTTGTTGGAGGAGTTTGGTACAAAAGAGCTCTATACAGCCATTTTTCACCTATTACCACAGCTACTGCAAAGTGCATCGTATATGGAGCTATATATGCCGTAACGGCGAGCTATCTGCTCACATTACACTACCATATTTTTGGCTATCCGACAAATGGAACTTTTGCTGCAATAATCTCAGTGATTGTGCCATATATACTCTCCGCAATACTATTAGCAATTGCCCTCTCAACGCTATTTAAGCGTCCAGAAGCGGCAATAATGAGCATAATATGGACATCAATACCGACACTCCTGCTCAGTGGCGCATCGCTACCGACAGAGGCATTTCCAGAGTGGCTACACATCATAGGCAAGGTATTGCCCAGCAGCAGCGCCGTTCCAGCATTTATCCGCGTACAGACAATGGGTGCAACAATTACCGAGGTATCAACAGAGATTGTATGGCTTTGGTGTTTAGTAGTTATATACGGTGGCTGTGCTATTGTAGCAATAAAAAAACGGATGCCCAGGCGAACTACCAAATCCTGGACATCCAACCTACCATCCTAAGATGATAGGACCACACACTACTATAAAAAAACCTTATGCAGTTCTTAAAAAAACGTTTTAACACTATCTTCTCATCGGTCCCATACGCATACCGCCCGTATTGGCACCCATACCTACAGAGGACTTGCTCTCCTTGTAGTCGTAATCAGACATCTGCTTGCTGCCTCGCTTACCAAAATGGCGGAGGTTGTAGACAAACTGTATGCTGAAGTAGCGACCAATAACACTATTTGTCATATTTTGAGTATATCCCGAACCAGTGGCGCGTGTGAATGCTGTATTCTGATTAGCAACGTCGTTCACGCCAATCTGAATCTCGCCGCGATTATTTCTAAAGAGTTTTTTACCCAAATAGAGGTTGCAGAGGACATACTGCTCGTTATAGTCCTGAGTAATACCGATATACTGATTATACGAACATGCCGCTGTAAATGTAAAGCCCTTCCAGAACACCCACTTAAGATTTCCTGATGCAGAGTGGTTAAAGTAGTCATTCTTTGCACCAGCCTTAGCTGCAGTATTCCATGCCTGATTGTATGTTCCGCGCCATGAGAATGTAAAGTCAATATTCTCTGAGATATTACTACCCAATGTCAAAGATGCATCGTAGCCTATATTCTTTGCAAAGTTAGTGGTGTAGTTGTGGTTGATAATATTCTCAATAACACCACCTTTAGTACTATAAATTGCCGTAGGAACGATATTATAGTTTACACCAGCACTCAAGTTAAGGTTACACTTCATAAATGAGAGTGGCAAACCTAAGCTAATATGAGTTCTTAAGAACCAGTAACCATCAAGATTCTCATAAGAGGTAATTCGCTGAGGAGAGTAGTACTCGCCCTTAGAATTTTTAGGCACCTCAAGACCCTTCCACTCGCTAAGTTCAAAACCACTTGGACAGTAGAGCGTAGATGATGAGATATAATCCTGCTGATTCTGTGCCGAGAACATCCACATAAATGTACGACCCTTCTCAATATTAGAGTGGATATAGTGGAAGTTCAGACGGTGTGTAAATGATGGATTAAGATCCTGATTTCCAACGCTAAGGAACTGAGGAGTAGAGACATCAAATATATTCTGGAGCTGAGTTACTGACGGCGCATTTGTACTTGAGCGCAAGAAGAGTCTGATACTATTCTCCTTGTTAAAGGCGTAGTTAATCATTCCAAAATAGAGGAAATTATTAAATGTACGGTCAATTTTGTCACTCTGACCACCCACAATATTACCCTCAAGCATTGAGCGCTGATAGTAGACATTAGCCACAATCGTATTTCTATTCTTAGAATAACGGAAACCTGGTCCTACACGATGTGTCCAATAACCGCTCTCATACTTAGATGTCATTTGTTGGTTGATTTTCTGGGAGTTAGGGTCAAAGTTTTTATCGTAATAAAAAGCCTCTTGATCCTTTAGCTCATCCTCGTATGAGAGTCGGTATTGTATACTGAGCGAACTGTACTGTGCCAGCGGCTCATTATAAGTGATGTTTCCACGGATATTATACTCGCTTGTTGGCGAGGTAATCATCTGATATACAGGCGAATAAAGCAGCGCTTCAGTAGCTAAACCCTGCCAATTTCCGCCAGTGATATACTTATCATATAGATTGTTATAATCTTCTGTTCCAAATGCTATGCCAGAAGACTCATTAGAGATTAACCTGCGGCGATTATGGTTATCACGATAGTTAAAGCTACCATCAACAGTCAGTGTACGACCTGGCTTGGCAATCTTTACACGATACTGCAAAAACTCTCTAAAATTAAAGCCATAACTCTCACGATCTGTCTGGTCATACTGATATAGCAGACCACTCTGACCATACTGATAGCCCTCAGTTGTTGAGTTTGGATTGTTACCTTGATAACTGAGTGAAGTACGCGACATAAGTGACTGATTACGCGAGATTTTCCAATCCAGGCGCGCATTAAGTCGGTGGTTGTTATTCAAAGTCTTTGAATAGCCCTCATTATGAAGTGTATCAACTGGAGATGGGTCCTCGTACCAAGTATCGCTAACAGAGAGATTCTTAGTGTTTGTATTATTAAAGAAGTAGCTTCCCTGAAATTTAACCTGATTCTTACGACCCCAATTATCAGAGTAGTTAAGACCTATAGAGTTTACAAGTGCCACTCCACTCTGCGGACGAACCATATACTGACCAAAGCCGCGACGTCCTCCGCCACCGCCTCCACCTCCTGAGACTCCAAGAATATCCTCAAAAGAGAAGTTTTGCTGGTTAATATTGTTAAACAAGGCAAGCACAGAGAGACGACTATCACCCTGGAAGAAGTTTACATTTCCTCCAACTGTGTATTTATGGTGCGATGTAACATCATCTGTCTCAGGTTGATAACCATAGCCAGCATACATCTTACCAAACTGTCCCTGACGCATATTTGTCTTTGTCACGATGTTGAGAGCCTTATAGCCCTCGCCATCATCCATACCAGAGAACTCCGCCTGATCAGAGAGCTTATTAAAGACCTCAATACGATCAACAGCCTCTGCAGGAAGAGATTTGATTGCCGTATTTACATCCTCACCAAAGAACTCCTTACCATCTACAAAAATCTTCTTAATCTCCTCGCCCTGAGCCTCCACAGTACCATTGTTTATATTGATACCAGGCATCTTCTTAAGCAGACCCTCCACATCGGCATCATTAGCAACCTTAAATGCACCAGCATTATAGCTCAATGTATCACCATTTTGCGAAGCACGAAGCGACTTTACCTCCTTAACGACAGTCTCAATGCGGGTAGTGCTCTCCTTCATCATAATCTTACCTAACGCTGTAGTGGCAGCCTTAACCTTAAAGGTCTTAGTAAGATCTGCATAACCCAAACATGTTGCAAGCATTGTATAATCGCCATAACTCAACGCTGGGAATGTCACTGTACCATCCACGTTTGAGGTGTAATACCTCTTGTTGTCAGGTGTAGCGGTAGGATAGACCTCTACAACAGCTCCAATGACAGCCTGCTTAGACACCTCATCTACAAGAGTAAATGTAACCTTTCCCTTTGACTGAGCATGTACCGAAACAGAGAGTGCAAGCAGTGTAAAAAATAGAAATAGACGTTTCATTATATAGTTTTTTCTGTTTTACAATTTTACGGATGCAAAAGTAAAAAAATAATCGTTCCACAGAACTTCAAAGTCTGTGAAACGACCAAATGAGAGGGTGAACTGACCAATTTATTTTGTTGAATTTATCAGCCACTGCTTAAACTCTGGAACACGAGCCTTAGAAACGATAATCTTCTCTGGTGTCTCAAGCTTCAAATTGACAGATAATCGACTGCCAAACCATACGGAAATATCCGCCACAGCCTCACGAGCAATGATAAATTGACGATTTGCTCTATAGAAATCTACTGGTGACAACATACCCTGCAGAGCCTCAAGAGTGTACTCCATAGGGTAGCGCTCGCCGTTATAACCAAATGCAAAGACCTTCTCCTCTGAAGTATAGCAGTAGGCAATATCCTCAGGGCTTACAGGTATAAGTTTATCCCTAAAGCGAACTAAAAAACTATTGCGATAAGAGGCATGCTGCCTAACCATTGTATCAACACGGCTACTATACTCACTTTTTGCAGTGCCAGTTAGGTTGCGCCACTTATCTACAGCTCGCCTTACAACCTGCTCATTTATTGGTTTAAGTAGATAGTCTATACTATTGACTTCAAATGCTTTAAGTGCATATTGGTCGTATGCCGTAGTAAAGATTACAGGACAGGTGATATTGACTCTATCAAATATCTTAAACGACTCACCATCCGATAGATGAATATCCATAAACACAAGGTCCGGCATAGGGTTATTCTCAAACCACTCAATACTATCCACCACAGTATCTATAGTATCAACAATCTCCGCCTCTGGAGTCACACTTTTTAGAATGCTACGCAAGTTCTGTGCTGCAGCAGTCTCATCCTCAATAATCAACAGCTTCATAGGCTACGCTCGTTTTAGTGGCAGGCGAACAATAAACTCATTGCCGTTACTCTCAATCTCAACCTTTTTACCCAACATCAACTCATACCTACTACAGAGGTTCTGCAAACCTATACCAGTACCCACTTGCGGTTCAAGTAGTGGTCTGATAGGGTTGCTCACCACAAGACAACCATTCTCAGTGCGAATAGATACATGCAGAGGATTCTTTGTTGTTATAGCATTGTGTTTCACCGCATTACCGATAAGCGGTTGGAGTGAGAGTGCAGGCAACTTATAGTCATAATACTCCTCCGAAACAGATATATCAAAGAATATCTTATCTGCATAACGGATATGGAACATATAGCAGTATGCCTCAGCAAAACTCATCTCATCGCGCAAGGTGACAAGCTCCGAATTATTACCATTTTGGGTAATATATCTAAAGGTGTACGATAGCTGGTCAATATACTCAAGTGCACGCTTAGAGTCTTGTTCGCGCACAAGCATGGAGAGTGAGTTGAGTGAGTTAAAGAAGAAGTGTGGGTTTATCTGACTAACAAGCATATTATATCGCGTAGTCAGATTCTCATTCTGCAGCTGTTCATTCTCAAGTAAAATCTGCTGACGCTGATATATCAGTACATATATCTGCGAATAGAGAAGTACCACAGCAAGCATAAACAGACACTTAAGCATCACCACAAAGTCAAGCATATGATCCATTTGGCATACTAACTTAGTCTCGCCAGTGTGGTAAAATGTCACCGGAGAGAGCAGATAGGCAACCGAGGTAACAATAACCGCCACAACCGCTCTGGCAAAGAGGGAGGTCCAGATAGGGTTGTCGCCCGTACGGCGAAAGGTCATAATCATAAGCAGCAGCAGCGAGACGACAGTATAGAAGAGTATCTGATAGAGGATAACCTCCCACTGATCGGAACTATTATATAGCGAGCCGTAGTCAAAAGGCTGACCATTGCGCTCAAGCAGGCGGCTCATAATAGGGTGGGCGCCCTCGTATCTATCTTGATTTCTCGCCTCAATCTTAAGTTTGTCACCAGATTCAAGCTCTAAACGGCGAACAGAACGGCGGTCTACATATATACTATCACCTGTCTTACTATCAATAATATAGCCGTAGCCATCTACACTAAGACCTAAAGTACCCTCCACGACAACCTCAGGGCTATCATAGTGGCTACCAGACTTACGACCCCTAATTTCGGAGGACTGATTGACAACCATGAGCAACATATAGGAGAAATTGACAATCAGACTGATAGCAAGCGCCACCAGGGTAAAGGATATTATCGGAGACTTTGTCCCAATCTTTAGTTTCATAGCGTAGATGTGTTAAAAGTTACTACTCTTCGTCGTACCAAGAGGCGTACATACGGTAGTCGCGGGCAATGCGGGCGATGATAGTCTCACGCTGCTCTGGGGTTACCTCCTTAACCTTCTTGGCTGGTACGCCCGCATAGACTGAGTTTGGCTCAAGTTTTGCCCCTGAAAGCACAAGAGCATTTGCCGCAATGATACATCCCGTAGCCACTACAGCGTTGTCAAGGATAGTTGCACCCATACCAATTAGGCAGTTATCCTCAATAATAGCTCCATGGATTGTTGCATTATGACCCACAGACACATCATTTCCAATATGCGTCTGCGAAGGCTTTGGAGAGCCATCGTAGAGAGTATGAATCACCGTTCCATCCTGAATATTTGTTCTATCGCCGATAGTGATTGTATTCACATCACCTCGCAGAACAACATTGTACCACAGTGAGGAGTCCTTACCCACTGTCACATCACCAATAAGCACTGCTGTCTCGGCAACAAACGTACCCTCGCCAACCTTTGGCGTATGGTTACGAACTGATTTGATATAAGCCATCGTATATACTTTTTTTAATTTACAACATCTTTGCCTGCTGCCAATACTCTTCAAGCTGTTCAAGTGGCAACTCTGAAACCAACTTTCCCTGCTCAGTAGCACAAGCCTCTACATGATTAAAGCGGCGGATAAACTTCTGATTTGTACGCTCAAGAGCATTCTCTGGGTCAATACCATAGAGGCGACAAGCGTTAATAAGCGCAAAGAATAGGTCGCCAATCTCACCCTCCATCTTATCCTTATCATCTGCAGCAATCTCAACATCCACCTCAGCAATCTCCTCACGCACCTTATCCCAAATATCCTCACGACTCTCCCAATCAAAGCCCACAGAGGCAGCCTTCTCACCCAGACGGAAAGCCTTAACCATCGCAGGTAACTGACGAGGTACGCCACCAAGTAGACCAGCCTTACGAGCCTTCTTGCGAAGCTTAAGCGCCTCCCAGTTCTGCTTTACAACATCTGGCGTAGAGGCGTGGACATCGCCATAGACGTGTGGATGACGATATATCAACTTGTCACACAGCGCATTGCAGACATCCGCAAAGTCAAAAGCACCCTGCTCGTCAGCCATCTTTGAGTAGAAGACAATATGCAGAAGCACGTCACCAAGCTCCTCCTTAATGTCATCCATACTACCGTCAGTGATTGCACCAACAAGCTCATAGACCTCCTCAATAGTATTATTTCTCAGAGAGGCAAAGGTCTGCTCTCTATCCCATGGGCATTGCTCTCGCAGGGTATCCATAACCTCAAGCACGCGAGCTGTCGCCTTTAATTTATTATCCATAATATATTTGTTATTTTTCTGCAAATATAGTAATTTTGTAGAAAATATAGTATTAGCATGAAAAAGTTATTTATACTTCTCTCTCTGCTCTTGAGCATCCAAACACTCTCGGCGCAGATTGTACCACAACCGCAACGTGAAAGCTACAGCGGTGGAGAGTTCACAATTACAGATAAAAGCTGCCTTGTCTACGATGTAGCAGTGCGCGATGCAGCACTATATCTGCTTGACTATATGCCATTTAAGCAGATACTATCATCCTCAAAGGTTATGCCTGGGGATATTCAACTAACTATAAATCGCCTTCTTGACGAGGAGGAGTATCGCCTCACTGTAGACAACAAGAACATCATCATTGCAGGCGGTAGTTATGCTGGTGTATTCAATGGCGTGCAGACTCTACTTCAGCTTCTACCAGCAAAGGTCTACTCTAAAAGTGCAAAATTCCCACTCTCTGTACCTTGTTGTACTATAGAGGATAGCCCAAAGTTTAGCTATCGTGGTTTTATGCTTGACGTAGCACGAACTTGGATTCCAGTAGATAAAGTAAAACGTTATATAGACTTAATGTCTTATCTTAAACTCAACAAGTTACATTTTCATCTTACAGATGATGAAGGTTGGCGTATTGAGATTAAATCCCACCCAGAGTTGGCTACTGTCGGTGGCTTTAGAGGTGGCGATAGCCCTGTATTCCCACGTTACGGAAAGTTCTACGAAAAGTGGGGTGGTTACTACACCCAGCAGGAGCTGAAGGATATTGTCGCTTATGCTGCACAGCGCAACATTGAGGTTATCCCAGAGATAGATATGCCAGGACATAGCAAGGCATTAGGGGCAATATACCCCGACATTCTGTGTAACTATACTCCCGACAGCAGTAGCACAAACGGTCTTGAGATTCGCAACGTCTGGTGTGCAGCAAAGGAGAGCAACTACTCTCTTATAGAGGACATTATCCGCGAGGTAAGTGAAATTTTCACCTCGGACTACATCCACATCGGTGGCGACGAGGTCAATATGAGCCAATGGCGTAAGTGTCCAGATTGTCAGCGACTTAAAGCCGAGAAGGGATTACAAAACGAGAAGCAAATTGAGGACTACTTTATCGCTCGCACTACAGAAATCCTCTCAAAGTACGGCAAGAAGCCAGCCGTCTGGAACGAGGCTATTGAGGGTGGAACTCTCCCTACAACCACACGTGTACACGGCTGGGCAAGCATCAAAAAGTGTCTTGAATCGACATCAAAGGGTTACCCAACAATCATCATGCCTGGTCACTACTTCTACTTTGATATGAAGCAGTCTGCATCTGAGACGGGACATAACTGGGCAGCAATATTTGATGCCAAGAAGGTGTTATCGTTTAACTTTGAGAAGCAAGGCTTTACGACCTCTCACCTAAAGCATGTTGCAGGTATTGAAGCTTCCTTCTTCAGCGAGATTTATGTTGCTGAGAATCCCGAAAAGAGCGACTACCTTGATTATATGCTCTTCCCACGCCTTACAGCACTCTCGGAGGTTGCATGGAGCCACTCTCGCCGCAGCTGGGAGGAGTTTTACTCTACACTCAAGGATTCTCACTACGCTCGTATGGATGCTATGGGTGTTACATATCGCCTTGAGACTCCGACAGTCAATTACACAAATGGTTCTCTCACAGCAAGCACCACTGACGACTCTACCATATATTATATAGACCTTTCATCGGGCAAGCAGTCGCGCTACACAAAGCCAATTACCACAACAAAGCCATACAACTATGAGTTCTACAGCCGTCGTGGCACTGGCATAAGCAAGCGCACAGGCAGCAAGGAGTACTATGCACGACTAAAACCTGCGGTAACTGTCAGTTCATCAATACCTTGCAGCAGCAAGACTCCGATAACAAATGCAGCAAAGTATACCAACAGCATTGTCCGCACAACACGTGCAGCAAAGGCTGGTGATTGGATTGAGTATCGCTTTGCTGAGCCGTTAAAGTGTCGTGAGATAGAGGCTATGACTGGTCACATTCACCTACGCCGATGCTGTATGATGAAGGGATATATTGAGGTGAGCTATGACGGTAGTAGCTTTGTAAAGGTCGCCGACTTTGATGTCGCAGGTGCTGTAATTAAGCCTACAGAGGCTATACGCGCCCTTAGAATCGTCGCTACAACAACAAGTGACGCCGAGGACCAGATAGTAATTCAATCGCTCAAAATCAAATAGTTAGATATTATGAAGAGAATCTTATCAGTACTAATGCTATGCGGTGCGCTCTACTCTTGCGCGCCCACAGACCCAAATGTAGCTCTTACAGAACAGGCAAAGAGTGAGTATCTCACTCCAGTACACCCAGGAGGCGAGGCTCGTCCATTCTGGAACGGCTTTGCAAAGAAGTTTATCTATGCGCCAGCATTTGACTTTAGTTCAGTTGAGGGTGCTGCAGAGTATCTTTATACCGCAACAACAGAGAATGGTCAGAGTTGGAGTTTTACCTCTGACACGCCACAGAGTGCACTCTCACCAATCTGGAACTCAATCCCAGAGGGTACAAATGTTGCGCTCAAAGTAGAGGCACTAAACAGCAGTGGAGAGGTCATCGGGGTGGCTGGTGAGCGCAATTTCTTTCGCGACTACGGCTTTAACCCGCCATATACGGGTGCTGTAAGAAGCTACCGCGAGGCGGCTATTCTCGGACTGCTCTATGTGCATAAAATGCCTCAAGTTCAGAATTTTGCAACAAGTGTAGAGCCAGATATGAGCTATCCGCATTTTACATATCCTTGCAAGATTATCGGTGCTGTGGTAAAGTCTGAAGTTCTGCTTGCATCGCTGCTTCCGCACTACCGTGACAATGCGCTGGCTATTGCTCGTGGGGCGGCGCAGTTCCTTATAGACCACTCTCGCAAAGCTGATGAGCCGCTGGCTTACTTTCCACCGACATACTACAAAAATCTAATCCACTCAAAGGAGAGTTGGAATCAGGGCAAGACTATGGCTCTTGAGGCTGCATCGGCAGCAGAGGCTTTTCTTGACCTCTACAATGCTACGGGCGAAGAGAAGTATCTTAACCACGCATTAGGTATTGCCGACACATATCTGCGCCTGCAGTGCGAGGATGGCTCTTGGCACATCAAGTACGATTTTACTACTGGCGAGCCAGTGAATGATAGCAAGGCGATGCTACACCCACTGCTTCGCTACTTCCTGCGTCTTGAGACCGAGTATGGTCAGACTAAGTACACCGAGGCGCGTCTAAAGGGCGAGAAGTGGATGGCAGAGCATATTCTCAACCGCTTTGATATGACAGGTCAGTTTGAGGATGTGACAGTAGTAGGTCTGCAGCCATACGAGAACTTAACAAACTGCACTGCAGCACCTTACGCCACATATCTATTAAGTCGTGAGGCAAGTGAAGCAGATATTAACACCGCCTATGAGCTTGTGCGCTTCAGCGAAGACCAGTTTGTTTACTGGGATATGCCGCTTGGCAAAGATGGACACAAGCGCGATGCTACGCCATGCGTATTTGAGCAGTACAAGTACGCTATGCCAGTAGATAACAGCTCCTGCAATGTGGCAAACGCTATGTTGAGCCTATACGAAAAGACGGGCGACGAGCTGATGAAGGCGAAGGCAAAGGCACTTATTGACAACATCACCGTAACACAGTGCGTCAATACTGGTAAAATCCTCACTACTTGGCGCATCCGCCACAACTACAAGCCATCCTTCTGGATCAACTGCTCATACAGTTCCGCTTGCACACTGCTACGTATGGAAAATTTGGAGTAACATTGTAATATTTCCTACCATTTGCAGTCTTATACACAAACAATGTATAAAATGACTGACAAAGAGCTAATAACCCGAATAGTTTTGCATAACGACACCGAGGCATTCTCCGTTGTTATGCAGAGGTATTCGGGTTTAGTCTTCTCTACAGCGCTATCAATAGTCAAAGATTACGCCCTTGCCGAGGAGGTTATGCAAATATCACTTATCAAGGCGTACAAAAACCTTCATCATTGGCGTAGCGGAACCTCTCTTGCCCCATACCTACGGATGATTACTCACAATCAGGCTATAGATACGCTAAAAAGCCGACAAAATGAGCGGCATAGCGATATTAGCACTGTTTCCGTTGCTGATGAAGATAGTGAGGAGCATTATCAGCTACTTGAGGCAATGGATAGAGCAATAGCACGCCTAACGGCTGATGAGCGCGAGATTATTGAGATGCATTACTACCAAAAACTAAAAACTAAACAAATAGCAGAGCAGACAGGGCTTAGCGAAGCGAATGTACTTGTTCGCCTACATAGAATACGCACAAAACTAAAAACAATGATTGAGCATGAAGAGGATTGACGACCAACAACTGGACAGGCTTATCAGTGAGAGTCTGAAACGACAACATAACATAGAGAGTATCAACACACAAGTGCTTGCAGAGGTCAAAAAGTATAATAGAACTCGTAAGTGGAGAAGTATTTTGCGCCTCATCGCATTCTCTTTTGGCGTACCTACTATGATGGCGGTAATGGGGTACTGCGCATACCTAATATTGATAACAGCACAGAGTGCAATGAGCTATATGTTAGTTGCCACAACTATTATCTCGGCACTGTATATGGCAATATACTCGGTTGCAAATTTTTCTTTAGATGAGGTGTAATAATTCGCTTAGTCTCAAGTCTTTAATACGAAGTTAAACTAAAACAAAAAACTATTATGGATTCCTTCACTATCAGGTACATTATGGATAGCTTACTAACCGCAGCTACCATTATCACTCCGATTGTTCTCTTCTTTGTTGCCTATGTTCGCAACAAGAGAGCCGAACACGAACTGCGCATGCGACTTTTAGAGAACAATTCAAACCCCGAACTTGCTAAAGTGCTTATCGAGAGCAAACTAAAAAAAGAGCCAAAGCTCGTAATGCTCCGCATAGGTCTACCAGCAATCTTTGCCTCACTTTTCGGTAGCGGGTTTGTCTATATACTCAACCAAACCGCATCAAAGGACTTTGAAGGAGCCGTGCTACTGCTAATCTTTACAGTTGCCTTCGGCATTGGGCTTGGTCTTGTAACAGCACTTATAATTGAACACAAACTGCTCAAAAAGGCAGAAGAGACAAAGTAAGACGTGTTTCCGGAGTCCGCCCGTCGGACTCTTTTACCCTGTAGTAAATAAAGAGGTTGAATAAAAAGATGTATTTTTAGGCTTGCGAAGCCCGAAAAAGCGGAGTTTACTTGGCGTAAATGAGCATTTTGAGGGCGAGCGTAACGACAAAATACACTTTTTATTCAGCCTCTTTTTATATCTATCGTTTATATTAGTTGATAGAAGGGAGGAATGAGTAGTCCTTAGAGTAGTGGAGGTGCTGCTCAGTGTAGTTTGCAGGGTAGCTAACCACAACGTCTACAACCTGACCATCCTTCTCAACGATTTGATACTCTGGGTTCACAAAACCACCGTATGGCTCAATTCCAAGGGCATAGTAACGCTCACGAACCTGCTTGTGAAGCTCAGGCTCAACAGTTACGCCGTAGTTCTCAACAAGAGCCTTACCAGCCTCATAGTCGCCCTCGCTCTTGATGCGCTGTACCTCATAGAGCATATCGCCAAAGAGCTTACGCAGGGCGTCAAAGTCGTTTACAACGATGTACTTCTTGCCATCCTTCTCAACCCACTCAATAACGTTATTCTGTTTACCCTTCTCGTAGCACCACTCGGCAATCATCTTGCGGTTACGCATATGTGACTCCTCAACATTCTTACCAAGCTCAATTCTTGAGAGCTGGGTCATCATACCGTTCATGATGTAAGATGCATACTGTGCCTTCGCAACATCAAGAGTTGGAATAAGACCAATCTCAATAAGCTTCTCATCGCCAAGGTAGTAGAGGGCAAACAGGTCAGCGCGGGTCTCCTCAAGAGTAGAAGAGTATGAGCCAAGCTCTGTGCCAGTAGTACCTGGTGCAAGCTGACCAGAGCCGTGTCCGAGGCACTCGTGAAGGTCTGTGTGGAGGTCATCAGAGAGCTTACCCCACTTCTCCATACGCTCGCGGTCCTCTGCGCGCAGAACGAACTCCTCAGCAAAGCCGTTGCCCTGTGCAGCCTTCTTATATGCGTAGGTGATGTTGTCAATAGTTACAGACTTTGAGCCGTACTCCTTACGAATCCAGTCTGCATTTGGAAGGTTGATGCCGATAGGGGTAGCAGGGTAGCAGTCACCACCAAGCATAGCTACTGTAATAACCTTTGCAGATACACCCTTAACCACTGGCTTGCGGTATGCTGGGTTGATAGGCGAGTGGTCCTCAAACCACTGTGCGTTCTCTGAAATGGTCTTTGTACGAGCGCAAGCAGCCTTGTCAACGAAGTTTACAACGCTCTCCCAAGATGCCTTGAAGCCAAGTGGGTCGCCGTAAGTCTCAGTAAAGCCGTTCACAAAGTCAACATTTGACTGTGTATCCTGCACCCAAGAGATATTAAAGGCATCAAAGTCACGAAGGTCGCCACTGCGGTAGTACTTGATAAGCAGACCGATAGTAGTCTTGAGTGGCTCCTCGGCAACTGCCTCTGCCTTCTCAAGCCAATATACCACCTGAGTAAGCGCCTCGGTGTACATACCACCAATCTTGTAGGTCTGCTCATAAATCTTGCCATTCTTCTTGACAAGCTTTGAGTTAAGGCCGTATGAGATAGGGCGTAGGTCCTTTGGATCAATCATCTTGTTGTAGAACTTCTCTACCTCAGCCTGTGTAAGACCCTCATAGTAGTTGCCTGCAGAAGCGGCAATCATATCTACACCAGCAGTCTGGTTGAGGCGTGATGAGTAGAGAGCAGGGTTGAAGATAACCTCAATCAGCTCCTCGTGGCTCACTGCGCCAGTATCAACACCCTTGAGCTGCTCTGCAAACCACTCACGTGAGAACTCTGGGGCGAACTTGTCATTAGAGTAGTGGTGGTGGATACCGTTTGCAAACCACACCTTCTTCAGGTACTTCTCCATAGCAACAAAGTCTGCAGAAGTCTTATCACCCTGATAGGTTGTGTAAATCTGCTCTAATGCGCGACGGATAGTAAGGTTGTACTTAAAGTTCTGGTCGTACATAATGTCGCGACCACACTTTGCCGACTCGGCAAGGTAGTAAATCAGCAGCTTCTCATTGAGTGGCAGGTTCTCAAACTCAGGTACCTCATAACGGATAACCTTGATGTCGTCAAACTTGTCGACAATCCAAGCCGCCTCCTTTGGCTGCTCTGTGCAAGATGTCAGAGCAAGGGCAAAAAGTCCCATAGCGGTTAAAATTTTTTTCATTTCTTTAAGTTTTTTTTATTGCAAAAATTATTCTTTCAGTGCAAAGATAGTAATTTATTCAATACTGAACAAATCAGCATCACGAAGTGTCGGGAAACGCTTGCGACGAACTTTTAGTTCGTCAATATCTATTTGCGCAACAACAATAGACTCCTTTTCACCACACTGAGCCACAGACTCTCCAAAGCTATCCCACAGAACAGAGCCGCCTGAGTAAGAGCAGTATGGGTCGCTGCCCGTGCGGTTTACTGCCACTACAAATGCCTCGTTCTCAATAGCCCTGGCTGCCGATAGTGTGCGCCATACAGCCTCCCTTGCCGTTGGAAAGTTTGCCACGTAAATTATTGCATCATAGTCGTAACCATTCTCAGTCAGACGATTGCGCGAGAATAGGGGAAAACGGATATCGTAGCAGGTTTGAAGCAAAAACTTAACGCCCTGCCAATCAACGACTATACGACTGTCACCTGAAGTAAAGCGTTTACACTCTCCACCAAGCCGAAACAGGTGTCGCTTATCATAACGAGCAGTAATACCATCGGGAGTTACAAAGTAGTGGCGGTTGTAGTATTTTCCACCCTCCGCAATAACGAGTGAGCCAGCAATGGCGCAACCTCTTTTGGCAGCTGTTATAACCATCCACTGCAGAGCCTCACTCTGTTTCTCTGCTTGTGCAACATTCTGAGCCTCAATAACAAAGCCAGTGCTCCACATCTCTGGAAGCACGTAAAGGTCAGCAGTTTCAGATGCTGCAATCAACTCCTCTACTCGCGCGATGTTTGCAGTCGGATTACACCAAACAATATCAGTTTGAACAAGTCCTATCTTCATACTCTATTGGTTATGTTATTCGGTTGTCAAATTTTAGTAATCCACATCTTAGCCCACTCAAACAGACTCCGCGAAGCCATATCAAAATCAACACTTTCGCATCTCTTATACCTCAGAAAATTATCTATAATAGCCCGCTCAGGCAACTCTGCAACAGCTAGCAACGCCTCTTTAGATTTTATATATCGTTTTGTCTGCTTAAAGACGATAGCTTGAACCACAAAAGTTGCTGCTTTGTATAGCCCCTTTAGAATATCTTCACTCTTTTCGTGTAGCATATTGTGTACACAGCCATGATATATGTTACACGCACTAATTTTAATAGCTCTAGTAACTGCAGTGTCATCAATCAAAGGTAGTAAATAGTCGATACTGCCAACTATCGGCGTAGTGTCATAATAAAATTGAAAAAGGTCTGATGGTTCCCAATTCAAAAGCTCAGCCTTACCAGAGACAAAACCACATATCAACTCTCTATGCGACATAGTATCCAGCAGCTCGTTATAAGTTTGAATATCAGAAGCATGTAACTCATTTAGTATTACGACAATATCTATATCGCTTCTATTTGTAGCCTCTCCACGACCATAGCTGCCCTGCAAACCGATAAATTCTATGCGGTTTTCAAAAACAGTTTTGAGTTTACGTGTAAAACTATCTACCCAAACATCAATATCCACCATCTTTCTATCAACTATAATTTTCAAAGGTAATAAATATAAAGCCCCATTGAGAAAAATTTCAGCCGCGGATAGTACAAAGGCGTACAGCCGCGACTGAAATTTATGCGATGTGCTGTAGATAGCACGCTATCACACCAAAACTACTCCCACTCAATTGTAGCGTTTGGCTTTGGTGACATATCGTAGCAGACACGGTTTACACCCTTCACCTCGGCAAGAATGCGGTCTGTGATACGGCAGAGAATATCCCAATCTACGCGCTCAATAGTCGCTGTCATAGCGTCTACAGTATTCACGGCGCGGATGATTACTGGGTACTCAAATGAGCGAGCATTGTCCCTAACACCTACACTCTTGAAGTCTGGCACAATGGTAAAGTACTGCCAAACCTTCTTGTCAAGACCAGCCTTAGCAAACTCCTCACGAAGAATAGCATCAGACTCGCGTACAGCCTCCAATCGCTCACGTGTAATAGCGCCCAAGCAGCGAACACCAAGTCCTGGACCTGGGAATGGCTGACGGTATACCATCTCATATGGCAAGCCAAGCTCAAGACCGCAAGCACGTACCTCATCCTTAAAGAGCTGACGCAGTGGCTCTACAAGTTCAAACTGCAGGTCGTCTGGCAGACCACCTACGTTGTGGTGAGACTTAACCATCTTGGCTGTCTTAGTTCCACTCTCAACAATATCTGGATAGATTGTGCCCTGACCAAGGAAGTCAATACCATCAAGTTTGCGTGCCTCCTCCTCAAATACGCGGATAAACTCGCCACCGATAATCTTACGCTTCTGCTCTGGGTCCTCAACACCCTCAAGCTTTGTAAGGAAGCGCTCTGTAGCATCTACATAGACAAGGTTTGCGCAGAGTTGATTGCTGAATACTTCAACAACATTCTCACTCTCGCCCTTACGCATAAGACCGTGGTTTACGTGTACGCAGACAAGATTATCGCCAATAGCCTTCAGAAGAAGAGCCGCAACAACAGAGGAGTCTACACCACCAGAGAGAGCAAGTAGTACCTTACGATCACCAACCTGACGGCGGATAAGCTCTACTTGGTCAGCTACGAAGTTGGTCATATTCCAGTTAGCCTCAGCCTTGCAAGTATCAAAAACGAAGCCCTTTACAGCCTCCTTAATAGCCTCAATATCATCAGTAAACTGTGGCAAGTTCACCTCACACTTTGCCTTGCTATGACCCGCAGCGATAACTGGGAAGCCTGCAGTATATATCTCTGGCAGAACATCAATCTCAACGCCATCAATAACATTGTTTGGACCGCCGTTAATAATAACGCCCTTAACATTTGGAAGAGCCTTAAGCTCTGCGGCAGTAATATCGTGCGGATATATCTCACTATATACACCTAATGCACGAATAGCGCGGGCGAGGACAGTATTCTCGTGGCTGCCCAAGTCCAAAATAACAATCATGTCTTGCTTCATATCCTAAATATGTATAAAAACCTAAATCTCTTTACTCTCCGCGAGTGTAGTTTGGTGTCTCGCGTGTAATTGTAATGTCGTGTGGATGATTTTCAATCACTCCATTTGCAGTCACACGAATAAATCGCGCCGTACGCAGCGTAGCCAAATCCTTAGCACCACAATAGCCCATACCAGAGCGAATACCTCCAATAAGCTGATAAACAGTCTCGTTAAGAGCACCCTTGAATGGCACACGACCAACAATACCCTCTGGAACGAGCTTGTTTGTTGCCGTTGTACTATCCTGGAAATAGCGGTCTGTAGAGCCAGCCTTCATAGCGTCAATAGAACCCATACCGCGGTAAGTCTTAAACTTACGACCGTTGTAGATAATAGTCTCACCAGGAGCCTCCTCTGTTCCTGCAAACATTGAACCGCACATTACACAGTCACCACCTGCAGCCAGAGCCTTAACAATGTCGCCAGAGTAGCGAAGACCACCATCAGCAATCACAGCCACATCCATATCCTTCACTGCACTTGCAACATCAAAAATTGCAGTAAGCTGTGGAACACCAACGCCAGCGATGATTCGTGTAGTACAGATAGAACCTGGACCGATACCAACCTTAATGCCGTCTGCACCATTCTCAGCAAGGTAACGAGCCGCCTCAGCAGTTGCAATATTACCAACCACAACATCAAGGTGAGGATACTTCTCCTTAATTCGCTTAAGAAGAGCTACAATATTCTTTGAGTGACCGTGTGCAGAGTCAAGAACTACTGCATCAACACTCTCAGCAACAAGAGCATCCACGCGCTCCATAGAGTCGGCAGTAACGCCAACACCAGCAGCTACACGGAGACGACCCTTGCTATCTTTACAAGCATTTGGATGATCCTGAACCTTTGTAAGGTCCTTGTATGTAATAAGACCTACAAGGTGACCCTCTGCATCAACTACAGGGAGCTTCTCAATCTTGTTGCGAAGCAGCACTTCGGTTACATCCTCAGCCTCTGGGTTGGTTATGGTCACAAGATTTTCTGAGGTCATCACCTCGTCAATATGGCGATTCATATCCTTCTGGAAGCGAAGGTCACGATTAGTAACAATACCAACCAACATACGATTCTCATCAACAACAGGGATACCACCAATCTTATTCTCACGCATAAGCGCCAGAGCATCGCCAACGGTCTGCTCACCAGTGATTGTCACTGGGTCATAAATCATACCGTTCTCGGCACGCTTTACACGGCGAACTTGAGCCGCCTGCTCTGCGATTGACATATTTTTATGGATAACACCAATACCACCCTCACGCGCAATAGCGATAGCCATTGGAGCCTCAGTAACGGTATCCATAGCCGCAGAAACGATAGGGATGTTGAGTGTAATGTTTCGTGAAAAACGGCTCTTTACACTAACCTCGCGAGGCAATACCTCTGAATATGCAGGTACAAGCAACACATCATCAAAGGTTAAGCCCTCTTGCTGAACTCTCTCTGTTAAAAACGACATACTATTCTATTTATTTAATTAAACATATATTTTTCTTAACAAAAAGCGAGGCACAACCGCACCTCGCTATATCTCACACTATTCCACATTACCGCACAAACCGCACACTCTGCCGCCATAAAGCCCAAATTGCAGATTGCAAATATAGGGACAAGGAGTTAAAAAGTGGTTATTGGCTCTCATCGGTGAATATTATTTGCGCAAAGGTAGAGATATTTTTTTGAACTACCCAATTTTTTGAAGAAAAAAAGTTAGAAATTGTAAATTTGTCAAATTCGTTGAAAAAATGTTGAAAAAAGTCGGCTGAAAATTTTTCTGTCGTCGTAAAGTTTTATATTTTTGCCATATGAAAGGATTTATGGTACATCAGGCGGTTATCGCACATTCGGACAGCGCTCTTTGTGGTGCAAATTTCGGGTGCGCACATCGCCAAAGAGTCCGCTCAAAGAGTTTGGTGTGCCGCAAGCAGAAGATAAGTGTGTAAAATAACCACTGCAGCGTGTTCGTTGTGGTGGTTTTTTATTTGAATTAAAAGTGTAATCTAAATAAAGAAAAGTTATGAAGGTAGCAGTTATTATGGGTTCTACAAGCGACTGGGGTGTTATGTCAGCAGCTGTAGAGACTCTTGAGCAGTTGGGTATTGAGTATGAGAAGCGTGTTATCAGCGCACATCGCACTCCCCATTTGATGTTTGAGTATGCAACCACCGCACGTGAGCGAGGCATTGGTGCAATTATCGCTGGCGCAGGTGGCGCAGCGCATGTTGCAGGTGTCACAGCAGGTCTTACCACAGTACCAGTTATTGGTGTACCGATTAAGACCTCTGCTTTGGGTGGTCTTGACTCTCTGCTCTCTATTGTGCAGATGCCTGGTGGCGTACCGGTATCCACTACCGCAATCAATGGCGCTAAAAATGCGGCTCTGATTGCAGCCTCTATCTTCGCGCTTACCGACCCTGAGCTTGAGGCTCGCCTTATTGAGTTCCGCAAGCAGCAAACCGAGAATGTTCTTTCAGCTGAGTTATAAGTATGAATAGTCACAGAATTTTTGTTGAGAAATATGCCGAGTTCCAAGTTGAGGCTCACGCTCTGCAGAGTGAGCTAAATGAGAACCTCGGTCTTAATATCAAGTCGCTTCGCGTGCTAAATGTCTACGACCTCTTTGGTTTTACTGCGGAGCTTATTGAGCGTTGCCGCTACGCAGTGTTTGGCGAGATAGTTACCGATCGCGTTACTGACACTTGCCCACTTGAGGGGCTTAAGTATCTTGCCGTTGAGTGCCTGCCTGGTCAATTTGACCAGCGTGCATCATCGGCTGTAGATTGTGTACGCCTTATTGAGCCTACTGCCGATGTAAGAATCCGCAGCTCAAAGTTGCTGATTTTTGATAATGGCGTATCGGATGCAGATATTGAGGCTGTAAAGCACTACTATATCAATGCCGTTGAGTCACGCGAGAAGGACCTCTCTCGTCTTGTAGACAACGAGCAGGCTGAGATTCGTCCTGTGCCAATTCTTGAGGGCTTTACAGATATGACAGAGCAGGAGCTTGCCCCATACTGCAAGGCAAACTCTCTTGCCATGAATGCAGATGACCTCCGTGAGGTTGTAAATTACTTCAAGGCTGAGGGTCGCAACCCTTCACAGACTGAGCTTCGTATTCTTGATACATACTGGTCAGACCACTGCCGTCACACAACCTTTACTACCGAGATTACAGAGGTCAAGATTGATGACTCTTTTATGAAAACTGAGTTTGAGAGCGCCCTTGCTGAGTTCGGCATGATGCGCACTGAGCTTGGTAGAGAGCATAAGAGCCTCTGCCTTATGGAGATTGCCACTATTGGTGCGCGTTATCTTCGCCATAAGGGTCTGCTTGACGATATGGAGCAGAGCGAGGAGAACAATGCTTGTAGTATCTTTGTTGATGTAGACGTAGATGGTCAGACAGAGAAGTGGTTGCTTCAGTTCAAGAATGAGACCCATAACCACCCAACAGAGATTGAGCCATTTGGTGGCGCATCAACCTGTCTTGGCGGTGCTATCCGTGACCCACTGTCAGGTCGCGCATACGTATATCAGGCAATGCGCGTAACTGGCGCGGGCGATATATACAAGAGCGTATCTGAGACCCTTGCCGGTAAGCTTCCACAGCGAGTAATCTCTCGCAAGGCTGCTGCAGGATACTCAAGTTATGGAAATCAGATTGGTCTTGCCACAACCCATGTGCGCGAGATTTATCACGAGAACTATGTTGCTAAGCGCCTTGAGGTAGGTGCTGTAGTGGGCGCTGTAAAGGCTGAGAATGTTCGTCGAGAGTCTCCAGCACCAGGCGATGTTGTGCTGCTTATGGGTGGTAGAACAGGTCGTGACGGAATCGGTGGAGCTACAGGTTCATCTAAGCAGCATACAGCAGCTTCGCTTGAGGAGTGTGGCTCGGAGGTGCAGAAGGGTAATGCTCCTGAGGAGCGTAAAATACAGCGTCTTTTCCGCCGTGCAGATGTTACACGCCTCATTAAGAAGTCAAACGACTTTGGTGCAGGCGGTGTGAGCGTGGCTATTGGCGAGCTTACAGATGGTCTTGACATCTACCTTGACCGTGTACCGGTGAAGTATAGCGGACTGAACTCTACAGAGCTTGCTATAAGTGAGTCGCAGGAGCGTATGGCTGTTGTCGTTGAGCGTAAGGATATGGAGACAATGATGGCTCTATGTGCTGAGGAGAATGTTGAGGTTAATCATGTTGCTGATGTTACGGATACACAGCGAATGAGAATGTACTTCCACGACAAGCTTATTGTAGACCTTAAGCGTGAATTTATTGATAGCGCAGGTGCAAAGCACTATACACAGATTACAATCCCTGCTGTTGAGCAGCGTAACCCATTCTCTCGTACTGTTGAGGGTCAGAGTGTTGCCGAGCAGTTTAAGGCAAACCTTAAGGATTGGAATGTAGTGAGCCAAAAGGGTCTTATTGAGATGTTTGACTCTACAATCGGCGCCTCTACTGTCCTTATGCCATTTGGTGGTAAGACGCAGGCTACTGAGAGTCAGGTGTCAGTGCAGACCCTGCCTGTTCGCCATGGCAAGACAAATACTGCAAGTATTATGGCATTTGGCTACAACCCATATATCTCTGCGTGGAGTCCATATCACGGTGCACAGTATGCCGTTGTGGAGGCTGTGGCGAAGGTTGTGGCTGCAGGTGCACGATTTGATAAGATGCGCTTCTCATATCAGGAGTATTTTGAGCGTATGACCGACCGCAACTCTTGGGGTAAGCCTATGGCGGCACTGCTTGGTGCTCTTAAGATGCAGAATGCACTCGGACTACCATCTATTGGTGGTAAGGACTCTATGAGCGGTACATTTAACGATATTAACGTTCCACCAACACTTATCGCCTTTGGTATTACTACTGTTGATGCTCGTACCGTTATCAGCCCAGAGTTTAAGGCTGCTGGCAATAAGCTCTACCTTATCAAGCACACTCCAAAGGCTGACTATACACCTAACTGCGACGCTCTACGTCACAACTTCACACTGACAACAGAGCTTATTGAGCAGGGTAGTGTTGTTGCCGCTTATGCCGTAGGCTTTGGTGGCGTTGCTGAGGCTGTGGCAAAGATGAGCTTCGGTAATGAGATTGGTGCTAACATCAACCTTGACAGTAGCGAGCTATTTGACTATAACTACGGCTCTATCCTTGTTGAGAGCAAGGCGGAGATTACAGACCCTGCAGCGGTGCTTGTAGGAGCAACTGTTGCTGATAAGAGCGTTACTGTAAACGGTCAAAAGCTCACTATTGCAGAGCTTCTTGAGGCAAATACAAAGCGTTTTGAGGCTGTATATCCAGCTAAGGGTCGCACTGGCGAGCCTTGCCGTGAGGCAAACTGCACCGTTGCAGCTCCAAAGTATCAGGGCGAGAAGGTTGATACTGTAAAGGTCTACTTGCCAGTCTTTCCAGGTACAAACTGCGACTACGATACAGCACGTGCTTTTGAGCGCGCAGGCGCTGTAACAGAGATTGGCGTCTTCTGCAACCTCACTTCGGATGCTATTTTTGACTCTATCAAGCGTATGTGCGAGGCTATTGACAACAGCCACATCCTTGTACTCAGTGGTGGTTTCTCTCTGGGTGATGAGCCAGATGGTAGCGGTAAGTTTATCGCTGGCGTGCTCAATAACGCCGATGTCACAAAGTCTGTGCACGCACTGCTTGACCGCGGTGGTCTTATTCTTGGTATCTGTAACGGCTTCCAGGCTCTTGTAAAGTCAGGATTGCTCCCTTATGGTCGCTTGGGTATGGTTACAAAGCAGTCACCAACACTGTTCCATAATGATATCCACCGCCACATTTCGCAGATTGTCACTACTCGTGTAGGAACAACTGCCTCTCCTTGGTTGTCATCATTCAAGGTAGGCGATATGCACTCTATAGCAGTGAGCCACGGCGAGGGTAAGTTTGTTGTAAGCCCAGAGCTTGCGGAGGAGTTGTTTGCTGCAGGTCAGGTAGCGTTCCAGTACACAGATGCTGAGGGTCACGCAACAACCGATGCACCATACAACCCTAATGGCTCTTCTTACGGTATTGAGGGAATCATTAGCAAGGGCGGTCAGATTTTAGGTAAGATGGGACATACTGAACGATATACAGAGGGACTATTTAAGAACATCTCTGGTCAGAAGTGTCAGAACATCTTTGAGAATGCAGTTAAGTATTTTAAGGGCGAGTAAACGAATAATATAATATATAGGTATAATGAGTGTTTTAGGTGTTTATGGTGTTGAGCACGCCTCATCAATAATCTACTACGGACTGCATACAATGCAGCACCGTGGTCAGGAGGGGTGCGGAATGGTCTGTGTTGATGGTAGCGGCAAAATGAGACGTCACCGCGGCATGGGATTAGTATCTGAGGTCTTTAATGAACAGAAAATTGCCGCTTTAGATGGAACAATGGGTATTGGGCATGTCCTCTATACTGGAGCAGCATCGCGTAGCATGGATAATGTGCAACCGCTCTACTTTCACCACGGGTCTGGCGACTTTGCACTTGCTCATAATGGAAATGTAGTTAATGCTGAGCAACTTACCAATGCATTAGAGCGTAGGGGTTCATTGTTCCACTCGCATTCAGATGCAGAGCTGCTTGCACACCTTATTAAGAAGGATGACCCAGACGAACCACGAATTTTCCCAATTATTGCGGCTCTGAAGCAGATGGAAGGCGCCTTTGCATTCCTGATAATGACCAAAAATCGCCTCTATGCATGCCGCGATAAGTATGGTTTCCACCCACTCTCTATCGGTAAGTTGGGCGATGGATATGTAGTAAGTAGCGAGACTTGCGCCTTTGATACTATCGGAGCCGAGTTTGTACGTGATATTGCCCCAGGAGAGATTGTGACTATTGACAAGAAGGGCATCCGCTCAACAATCTATGCCGAGGAGTGCAAGTGCAAGATGTGCGCTATGGAGTATATCTACTTTGCCCGTCCTGATAGCGATATTGAGGGTTGTAATGTCCATGCATACCGTAAGGAGTCTGGTCGTCGCCTGTTCCAGGAGGCTCCAGCTGATGCAGATATAGTTGTCGGCGTTCCAGATTCAAGCCTCAGCGCGGCACAGGGATATAGCGAGGCGAGTGGTCTACCTTATGAGATGGGACTTATCAAGAATAAGTATGTTGGTCGTACCTTTATCCAGCCATCACAAGCTCTGAGAGAGAAGGGCGTGAGAATGAAACTCTCGCCAGTGCGCAGTATTGTCAATGGTAAGCGTGTAGTGCTTGTAGACGACTCTATTGTTCGTGGAACGACCTCTCGCCGTATTGTAAATATGCTCCGCGAGGCGGGTGCAGCAGAGGTGCACGTGCGTATTGCCAGCCCTACGATGACCCACCCATGCTTCTATGGTGTTGATACATCGACACTTGAGGAGCTGATGCTCGCACGTATGGATGTAAGTGAGGCATGCAAGGCTATCGGTGCTGATTCGCTCGCCTTCCTATCATACGAGGCGACACTTGGCTCAGCAATCGGTAGAACAGACATGTGTCTTGCATGTTTTGATGGCAAGTATCCAACACCTATATACCAGAACATTGAAGATGCAAATAAATAATAAAAATATATAAAGTTATGGCTGAAAATTACGAAAAGGCAGGTGTAAACCTGGAGGCGGGCTATGAGGTGGTACGCCGAATCAAGCAACACGTTGCTTCTACCGCACGCAAGGGTACTATGGGAAATATCGGTGCCTTTGGCGGTATGTTTGACCTCGCATCACTCGGTGTTAAGGAGCCAGTGTTAGTTAGCGGAACAGATGGCGTGGGAACAAAGCTCAAGATTGCCTTTGCAATGGATAAGCACGATAGTATCGGTATTGATGCCGTGGCAATGTGCGTGAACGACGTTCTTGCACAGGGCGCTGAGCCACTCTTCTTCCTTGATTACGTGGCTCTTGGACACAACATTCCAGAGAAGGTTGAGGCTATCGTTGCTGGTGTTGCTGAGGGTTGCCGTCAGGCTGGTTGCGCACTTATTGGTGGCGAGACTGCCGAGATGCCAGGTATGTACGAGGGTGGCGATTATGATATCGCAGGCTTTACTTGCGGTGTTGTTGAGAAGTCACAGCTTATTGATGGCAGTAAGGTAAAGGTTGGCGATGTGCTTGTAGGTATCGCCTCAAGTGGTGTTCACTCAAATGGTTTTAGCCTTGTGCGTAAGGTTGTTGCAGATAATAATCTTGACCTCAACGCATCATACGAGGAGCTTGAGGGGGCACTTTTGGGCGAGACACTACTTACTCCAACGAAGATTTATGTTCGTCAGGTGCTTGAGGTTATCCGTAATTGTGATGTTCACGGCATTTGCCACATTACTGGTGGCGGCTTTGACGAGAATATCCCACGTGTGCTGCACGAGGGTCAAGGTCTGAAGATTCAGGAGGGTAGCTGGGAGATTCTGCCAGTGTTCCGCCTTCTTGAGAAGTATGGTGGTATTCCTCACCGCGAGATGTTCAACATCTTCAATATGGGTATCGGTATGGTCGTAGTCCTTGACCAGTCAGAGGCTCAGAAGGCTATTGACATCCTTACAGCTGCGGGCGAGAAAGCATCAGTAATCGGTTGCGTAACTGACACCGAGGGTGTTGTAATTGAGTAGATATGCATCGAATAGCTGTCTTTGCAAGCGGTAAAGGGACAAACTTTGAGGCTATTGCTGCGGCTTGTAGCGATGGTACTCTGGATGCTCAAGTGGCTCTTGTGGTATGTGATAAACCGCAAGCAGAAGTTGTGGCAAAGGCTGAACGGTTAGGCATAGAGTGCTTTGCATTTAACCCCAAGCAGTACGATTCAAAGGCTGATTATGAGGCTGAAATTGTAGAACTGCTTGATAGGGCGGAGGTAGAACTTGTCTGCCTGGCGGGCTATATGCGCATAGTTGGCGAAAGGCTGCTCAGTGCATATGGTGGCAAGATAATCAACATTCATCCGTCACTGCTTCCCGCTTTTGCTGGTGCAAAGGCAGTGGAGCAGGCTATAGAGTATGGCGTAAAGGTCTTTGGAATTACAATCCACTGGGTAGATCAAACCCTTGATGGCGGACGGATTATTGCCCAGCGCGCCTTTGAGTATGAGGGTAGCGATGCCGAGGAGGTACACCGCATAGGACAGCAAATTGAGCATAAGTTGTATGTAGAAACGATTAAAAAGATATTAAAATGAAAAGAGCATTAGTAAGTGTAAGTGACAAGAGCGGTCTTGTTGAGTTTGTAAAGGGACTTGAGTCGCTCGGTTGGCAGATTATCGCTACTGGTGGTACACAGCGTCTGCTTGAGCAGCAGGGTGTAAAGACTATCGGCATAAGCGAGGTTACTGGATTTCCTGAGATTTGTGACGGTCGTGTAAAGACCCTTCATCCAAAGGTACATGGTGGTCTATTGGCTCGTCGTGACGAGGAGAGCCACCTTGCAGCACTTCGTGAGAATGGTATTGAGTTTATTGACCTTGTTTGTGTGAACCTCTACCCATTCCGTCAGACAATCGCAAATCCAGATGTGACTATGGAGGATGCTATTGAGAATATTGACATCGGTGGTCCATCTATGCTCCGCAGTGCAGCAAAGAATTACCGAGATGTTACTGTTGTGTGCGACCCTGCGGACTATGCAGCAGTTCTTGCCGAGATTGCTGAGGGTGGTAACACAAAGGTTGAGACCCGTCTTGCCCTCTCTGCAAAGGCTTATACTCACACTGCACAGTATGATAGCTGCATCGCGACATTTATGCGCGAGAAGGCAGGTCTTAGCGAGAAGCTCTTCCTTGAGTTTGATGTGAAGCAGGGCTTGCGTTATGGCGAGAATCCTCACCAGAGCGCTAAGTTCTACTCTGATAACCAGACCACAGCCTTCTCACTTGCATACGCGGAGCAGCTTGGCGGTAAGGAGCTATCTTACAACAATATTCAGGATGCAAATGCGGCTCTTAATATTGTTCGCGAGTTTGACGAGCCTTTCTGCGTCGCTCTTAAGCATATGAACCCTTGTGGCGCTGCTATCGGTGCTACTATCGAGGAGGCTTGGAGTGCTGCATACGAGGCTGACAAGGTATCTATTTATGGCGGTATTGTTGCGGTAAACCGTCCACTTACAGCAGAGGTAGCGCTGGGTATGAAGCCAATCTTCCTTGAGATTGTTATGGCTCCAGAGTTTACTCCAGAGGCTCTTGAGATACTGAGCGCAAAGAAGAATCTGCGCCTGCTGAAGGTTGATATGACAAAGTCTGACAAGGCTATTAACCAGTATATCAGCGTAAATGGCGGTCTGCTTGTTCAGCAGCTTGATACTGTGACTAAGGAGGTAACTGCTGATATGTGCGTAACCGAGACAAAGCCTACCGAGGCACAGATAGTTGATATGAACTTCGGCTGGAGAGTTGTTAAGCACGTTAAGTCAAATGCTATTGCCGTTGTTAAGGATGGACATACACTTGGTGTTGGTGCTGGTCAGATGAACCGCGTAGGCTCTGCCGAGATAGCACTCAAGCAGGCACAGGCTGCTGGCTTTACTGAGGGTCTTGTTCTGGCTTCAGACGGTTTCCTTCCATTTGATGACACTGTAGCATTTGCAGCTCAGTATGGTGTTACAGCTATCGTTCAGCCAGGTGGTAGCATCCGCGATGAGGACTCTATCCGCAAGGCTAACGAGCTGGGTATCACAATGTTGTTTACAGGAATGCGCCACTTCAAACACTAATATACAGTTTCTGATATGGGTAAGAGAGTATTAGTTGTTGGCTCTGGTGGTCGTGAGCACGCTATTGTTGATGCGCTGAGCCGTTCACCACAAGTAGAGAAGATATATTGCGCTCCTGGCAATGCCGGCATTGCACTTCAGGCAGAGTGCGTGGCAATTAAGGATACAGACGTTGAGGCTCTTAAGGCTTTCGCACTTGAGCAGAGTATTGACCTTACGGTTGTAGGTCCTGAGGCATCACTTGCTGTGGGTGTTGTAGATGCTTTTCGCGCTGCGGGACTTAAAATTTTCGGACATACAAAGGCTGCGACTCGCATTGAGTCAAGCAAGGAGTTTGCAAAGCAGTTGATGGTAAAGTATGATATTCCTACAGCTACCTATGAGGCTTTTGATAACTATGAGGATGCAAAGGCATACGTAGAGCGCACAGGTGTGCCTACAGTGCTTAAGTATGACGGACTTGCTGCAGGTAAGGGCGTTGTTGTGGCAATGACAATGGAGGAGGCTGACGCCGCTCTGCGAGATATGCTTCTTGACGAGAGCTTTGGTCGTGGTCGCGTGGTTATTGAGCAGTACCTTGAGGGTCCAGAGTTCTCTCTGCTCTGCTTCGTTTGTGGCGATAAACTCTATCCTATGCCGATGGCGCAAGACCATAAGCGCGCTTACGATGGCGATAAGGGTCCTAATACGGGCGGTATGGGTGCTTACACTTGCCTACCATTTATTACTGAGCAGGACCACCAGTATGCTATGGAGAAGATTATGCGCCCTACAGCTGCGGCAATGATTGCCGAGGGTTGTCCACTTACGGGTGTACTCTATGGTGGATTGATGAAGACCAAGGATGGCATTAAGGTTATTGAGTTCAACGCTCGCTTTGGCGACCCAGAGACCGAGGTTGTCCTTCCGCTTATCTCAAGCGATATATATGATATCTTTGAGGCAGTGGCAACAGACCGAGAGACAGCAGAGCCTACTTGGGAGTCGCTCGCTACACTGGGCATCGTGCTGGCTTCAAAGGGCTATCCTGGCTCATACGAGAAGGGGTACACTATTGAGGGTCTTAAGGATGTAGATGGCGTGGTATACCATATGGGTACTGCCGTTAAGGATGGCAAAATTGTTACGGCAGGTGGTCGTGTGATGATTGTTGTCTGCAAGGCTGAGACTCTTGCTGCTGCTCACGCAAAGGCGAATGTTGAGGTGGCAAAAATTAAGTGTGATAACCTATTCCACAGAACAGACATAGGACATAAGGCTTTTAAGTAGTATGATTATAGATGGAAAACAGCTCTCTGCCAAGCTCAAGGAGCAGATGGCAGAGCAGGTAGTAGAACTTAAGGCGAAGTATGGCAGAGTGCCTTCGTTGGCGGTTATCCTTGTGGGCGAGAATCCTGCATCGCAGTCATACGTGCGCGGAAAGATTAAGGCGTGCGAGGTGTGCGGCTTTGAGAGTATTCTTATAACCCTGCCAGAGACAGTGTCCGAGTCGGATTTGCTCGCAGAGATTGCGAAACTTAACGATGACGAGAAGGTAGATGGCGTACTTGTGCAGCTTCCTCTACCAAAGCATATTGATGAGGAGAAGGTTATAGATGCCATAGCCCTTGAGAAGGATGTTGATGGCTTCCACCCAGACAATGTTGCTAACCTGTGGCTCGGTAAGCCTTGCATCAAGCCATGTACTCCAAAGGGTGTTATGCGTATGATTGAGGAGTGCGGGTTTAATGTTGCTGGTGCAAATGCAGTTGTTGTAGGTCGTAGTAATATCGTTGGTAAGCCTATGGCAAAGTTGCTGCTTGATGCCAATGCGACTGTAACTATCGCCCACTCTCGCACTAAGAACCTAAGTGAGGTTACCCGCAGTGCCGATATCCTTATCGCTGCTGTTGGTCGCCCTCGTATGATTACGGCAGATATGGTGCGCCCAGGTGCTATAGTTATAGATGTTGGCGTAAATCGTGATTCAGAGAGTGGTAAGCTCTGCGGAGATGTAGATTTTGAGGCGGTTAAGAATATCGCTTCGCACATCACTCCAGTGCCAGGTGGCGTTGGTCCTATGACCATTACAATGCTTATGCAGAACACCATAGAGTGCTTCCTTAATAGAGTAAATAAGTAATAACCTAATAAATTCATATCAAAAAATGATTGAGAGATACAGCCGCGAGGTTATGCGTAATGTATGGACCGAGCAGAATAAGTTTAATGCCTATCTAAAGGTTGAAATTCTTGCATCAGAGGCTTGGAGTACGCTTGGTGTAGTGCCTAAGGAGGATGTTGCAAAACTCTGGGAGAAGGCATCTTTTAGTATTGACCGCATCAAGGAGATTGAGGAGCAGACCCGCCACGATGTTGTAGCCTTTACCCGTGCCGTTTCAGAGACACTGGGTGAGGAGCGTAAGTGGGTACACTACGGACTTACATCTACCGATGTTGTTGATACAGCAAATGGATACCTCCTTAAGCAAGCAAATGAGATTCTTGAGAAGGATATCATTGATTTCCTTGAGGTGCTAAAACGTCGTGCATACGAATTTAAGAATACCCCTTGCATTGGCCGTACACACGGCATCCACGCAGATATCACCTGCTTTGGCCTTAAGTGGGCGCTGTGGTATGAGGAGATGAGCCGCAACCTTGAGCGTTTCCGCACTGCTGCTCGCGGTGTTGAGGTTGGTAAGATGAGCGGTGCTGTGGGTAACTTCGCCAATATCCCACCTGTAATTCAGGACTATGTATGCGAGAAGCTCGGTATTGATAGCGCAAATATCTCTACCCAGGTTATGCAGCGCGACCGCCACGCATACTATATCGCAACTCTCGCCGTTATTGCATCAACCCTTGAGCAGATGGCTATGGAGGTGCGCAACCTTCAGCGTACAGAGGTACACGAGGTTGAGGAGTCCTTCGGTAAGGGTCAGAAGGGCTCAAGTGCTATGCCACACAAGCGCAACCCAATCAGTAGCGAGAATATCTGCGGTTGTGCTCGCGTGATGCGCGGATATATGGCTACCGCCTGCGAGAATGTGGCTCTGTGGCACGAGCGCGATATCTCACACTCTGCTACCGAGCGCATTATCCTGCCAGATGCAACAGAGCTTCTTGACTATATGCTCTGCCGCTTCAAGGGTATTCTGGATAACCTCGTAGTCTTTGAGGATGTGATGATGGAGAATATCTACCGCACTCGCAAGGTCATCTTTGCACAACGAGTTATGAACGCCCTTATTGATAAGGGTCTTTCTCGCGAGGAGGCTTACGACACCGTACAGCCAGTAGCTATGCGCGCAATGGCAGAGCGTGCTGACTATCAGGAGCTGCTCGCCGAGAACGAGAAGGTCTCTTCACTTCTTACCCGCGAGGAGCTTGACTCTTGCTTTACTCTTGAGTACTATTTGAAGAATGTAGATTTTATATTCGGAAAGGTATTTAGATAAACTAAAGTGATATAAGACAGACCAGCCCGCAATTTAGCGGGCTGGTCTGTCTTGTATATATGATGTTGCACTAATAAATTAATATATATATATTAATTTTGGGATAATCTCATAATCCGCTAAGAATAAAAAGTTTATGCGGAAAGTTCAAGAACGAGGTAATGAGTTGGCAACTGTTCTGATTTCTACATACTTGCGTGATTTGCATTGATGTACAACTCATCTTGGA